>JAWUXY010000096.1:0-28086 GCA_034111105.1 Bermanella sp.
TATACCACCAATGCCGTTGAAGCGGTACATCGGCAATTTAGAAAACTGACAAAAACCAAAGGCGGTTTTGCCAACGAAAACAGCTTGCTGAAAGTATTGTACGCGGGTATTTTAAACGTCTCGGAGCGCTGGACGCATCCCGTGCAAAATTGGAATCTTACGCTTTCGCAGCTGGCGATTCATTTTGAAGGTCGACTGGATGAACACATCGACCTGTAGAAAATTTAACTGACACAGAATTTTGAACAGCCTCTATTTTCAGGTTCATCGTCCTTGGCCCAAAATGTGCTTTATCGCAATATAAAATTCAATTAGCGTGTAACAACGGATTTAAAATGAAATTGAGTGGGCCAAGGATTTTAAGTACGGTAGTGAAGCCCAAGAGGGGGTTCAATAAACTATAAATATTCTAAATATCAGCAACTGTAGAAATGATTATATTTATTACCCTCAAAAAAAGTTCATTATAAAATTCTTCCATTAAAATTTCTAATTCATAAAATCTAAATTCAATATCTAGATCTGCTTTCCAGAGTCTTGGTCTCTCATTATCCTGAAAAATACCACTATCTACCCTAGGTATTCTACGATGCTTTGAAATATTTACTAAATGCCTTAGCTCTCTATAGGAACCTGAACTTATTAATTCATTGATAAGTATTTTATTTCTACCATCTACATGACCTTTAATTGTATTCCAGTTCAATTTATCATTTTCAACATCAACTTTAATCCCTAATATAATATTTAAAAGATATGGAACTGAATCAATTAATGAGTGAAGGGTTCTAAAAAATGCAAATGCATTAGCCTCAAATGCAATCCGATAATATTGAGCGTTAAATTCCTGCGTATCACCACTATATGCTTTATTAAAAAACACTAACTCTTCTTTAAATTTTTCATAATGATATCTGCAGTATTGATCCTGATAGCCAATACTTCGATATGCAACAATAAATCGCTCCTTAATTTTCTCGTCTAAACCAGGAGGTAATTTCCCTATTAATTCATGTTGCGTGAGCATTATCTATCCTTATTCATCAGGCCTATCTATTCGCATGCATAAAAAAAGCGGATACACTTTCGCATATCCGCTTTTAACATCTCACGTCCAACATCTAACATCTAATGCGTTCAAGCCCTATTGCCACTTCTCAGCCAAAATCGCCTGTTCAATCATATCTAAATCAGGAATCACCGCGTGGCCCGTTTCTAATGTAACCGCCATTTTTTGGCCTTTTAACAAGTTGCCATTATGATTTTCTTTAATGGCGGCTTCTTCAAGCTTAATCAAACTTGGAATGCCTTGTGTGAGCAAACCAAAAAAACGCAAACCACCGGATTCACCATTGGGGGCGTTCACAACGGCAACCCGTAAATCTTGTCCTTGCGGACCTGACCGTTGACCGCAAAATGCTTCATAAGAAATCACAGGGATCATGGTGCCGCGCCATTCGATAGCTCCGACGATCCATTGTGCATCAGCAGGCGTCACTTGCGGTTCTTGATACGGAATCAATTCGGCCATGGTGACGTTCGGTAAAACGATACGACCACCTTGCATCGGGATTAATAAACAAGGCAAAGCCTCTTTTGTTTGCTGGTCACTTGTCAGTTGTTTCATGAGAGGTATCCACCAAGCGTTGGGTTTCTAATTGATTGATATGTTCAACTAAGTGTTGAGCAAGTTGTTGTGGTGAGCCACTAAAGCTAACCGCACCGGTTTCTCGCGACGCATCTGGCATGGCCGCGCTGGCACAGGTTTCACTATTTTGCGCCCACACTTGCGTATCCGGGTTCTTAATTTGCGATATTGCTTCGGCGCCATCGTTTCCCATGCCGCTAAATAAAATAACGCCGGCCTGTGGAAAACCTTTTAAGGTATTAACAATCAATTGATCAACCGACGGGCCATAAGGGCCAGGCCAAGGACGATCATAAATTTGCACAAATCCTTCTTTAAAGCCGACCTCTTTATCAGCAGGCACAATCAAGACTTCGCCGTTACGAATCATTGCATCTTGTTCCACAGTGCGTAATTTAAAGTGTGAATGTCGACCCAACACTTGCGCCAATACTTGAACGAACTGTGCATCAATATGTTGGCCATATACAAAGCCAACGGGTAAACCCTTTGGCAGTACATCTAAAAAGGCTTTGACTGCTTCTGGGCCGCCAAGTGAGCTGCCAATAACAAATAGATTCTGGGCTTGGTTTTCACTATCGCCAGTTAACGTTTCAGGTAATGGTATGGCAACGGCGTGTGGTGCTAATTGTTCAATGGCGATAATGCTGGCTTGGGTATCGCCAGAAATATTAAAGTCTTCGCCTATTAGGGTTTTCAATTTTGCGTAAAGGCGTTTTTCCCAGCGGGGGTATTCAGGTGTTTGTGGTGAGGGGGCCGCTTCGAATCCGAGTAAAACAGGCTGATCTAATTCGCAAAACGCATCAAGGAGCTCGTCGTCTTCACGTAAATCAACCAACCAAGCCGAGACATCTAAATCAAAGCCTTTAAGTTGCAGGCTTTGTGGACTCAAACTAATCACCTCACAGCCAAAGTCTTCTATGGCCCTGCGCAATTGGTGAATATGTAATGAGTCCTCTGCCACGACTGCCAGCTTTAACGAGCTGCTCTCGTTCACTGATCTTTACCTGTGATCTCTTTAATCGCGCCCAATAAGATGTCTTCTTGGAATGGCTTACCTAAGTATTCATTCACACCGATGCTCATTGCACGCTCTTTATGTTTATCACCCGTACGGGAGGTAATCATAATGATCGGCACATTTTTTAGCACCGAGTGGTGACGCATTTGCGTGGCCACTTCGAAGCCGTCCATGCGTGGCATTTCGATATCCAGTAACACCACATCAGGGATGTGATCTTGCAAGACTTCAAGTGCATCAATACCGTCTTTCGCCGTACGCACTTCCATGCCATTACGTTCAAGTAAACGCGTTGTTACTTTACGTACCGTCACCGAGTCATCGACAACCAATACAGAGGTAATGCCATTGTTAGCACTGATAAGCTGGGCTTCCGCCTCATGCTCAAGCTCAATATGCTGTTTGTATTCTAGGCTGTTCACATGGCGCATCATGTTTGGCAGATCAAGAATGATCACCACGCTACCATCACCTAAGATGGTGCCGCCGGAGACACCCAGTACCGAGTTAAACTGAGGGCCTAATGTTTTCACCACAATTTCACGTGAACCCATTAAGGTATCCACCTGAATCGCCGCTGGCTGCGAACCACGAACTAACACAACCGGCATAGGTGTGTTGCTGTCAGTTAGGCGCACGATATTTTCATCGCGTAGTAGGTTACCAAGATACTCCAATTGATATTCACGACCACCGTAGTGATAAACGGGCTTATCTTGTTTGTATAACTCTAATAAGTTTTTCGCACTAATTCGCACGATACCTTCGATACTGTTAAGTGGAATCGCAAATAATGCTTCGCCCACTTTGGTCATCAAGGCACGGTTAACCGATACGGTAAATGGCAAGCGAATCACAAACTCCGTGCCTTTACCTTCTTGTGAATCAATCACAACGGTGCCGCCAACTTGTTTGATTTCGCTGTTTACAACGTCCATACCCACACCACGACCTGAAATCTGCGTGACTTTTTCTGCGGTACTGAAGCCCGCCTGTAGGATGAATTGCAGAATTTCTTGATCTGGTAATTTTGTATTGCTACTTAATAAGCCACGTTCGATGGCTTTATTACGCACCGCTTTTAAATTCACACCCGCGCCATCATCAGCCAGACGCAATACAACGTCACCACCGTCACGGGATAGGTCTAAATAAATGTTACCGGTTTCAGGCTTACCAGCCGCTGCTCGTTTTTCTTGGGCTTCTAAACCGTGGTCAACCGCGTTACGTAGCATGTGCTCTAGTGGTGAAATTAAGCGCTCTAATACGCTTCTGTCCATTTCACCTTCTGCATTACTTACGTGAAGTTCAACTTGCTTGCCCAGTTCTTGGCCAACCTGACGCACAATACGACGCAAACGAGGGACCAAACGACTAAACGGCACCATGCGCGTTTTCATCAAGCCTTCTTGTAGCTCGGTGTTTACTCGCGACTGTTGCAGCAATAATGTTTCGGCGTCTTTTGTTTTGTTTAATAGTGTTGATTTAATATCAATTAAATCCGATGCCGATTCCACAAGCGAACGAGACAACTGCTGTAACTGAGAATAACGGTCCATTTCTAATGGATCGAAATCTTCGTAATCAGGCCCTTGCTGTTCACGACGGAACAAAACTTGTGCTTCGGTTTCGATATCTAAACGGCGCAACTGATCTTTAAGACGATCAAGTGTTGAGTCCATTTCTTCTAGCGTATAAGAGAAATCGGTAACCTGATTTTCTAATCGACCACGACTAATAGAGGTTTCACCGGCAAGGTTAACCAAACCATCTAACAGTTCGGCTGGTACTTTAATCATCTCTTGCGGTTGAATACGAGCTTGCTGTGCTTGTGAAGCCGCTTGAGCCTGTATTGCTTCTTGATCTTGTTTGACTTGAACGCTTGCTTTGGCAACCTTTAACGACACCACATTGCTGCTTTGTTTGCTTTCAACTACAGGGGGTTTAATATCAACAGGTGTAGGCGCAACATCCATTTCTATTTCGCCATGAGCACCTTGGTTTAACCAAAGTTGAACGCTATCAATACGGCTCGCTATTAAGTCATATTGCTGATGTAAGCTTGTAAACAAGGCATCATCAGCCGCTTGTTTTTTCATCAAGCGATGCTGTAGCTCATCTTCCATGTTGTGGGCAAGATCACCGATCTCACTTAAACCCGCAATACGCGCGCCACCTTTAAAGGTATGCAGTACGCGCTGTATCGATTCATTGTGCGCAACATTATCTGGCTCAGTTTGCCATTGCAAAATGAACCCGTCCAATTCTTCCATCAGCTCTTCAGCTTCTTCTAAGAAGATTTCGACCACTTCTTCGTCTGCATCCAATGCCATCGTAGCAACAGAAATGCTTTCAGGCTGATCCGCTGCATTTTCTTGAACGGGTGCATCAATTTCGAGCGTAAGTTCGTCGCTTGGGAGCTCTAATGACTCGCCCGCAATAAATAATTGAATCGCTGTAATTAATTCAGGTGCAGATTTAATCGTTTGCTGATTAGCAAGTGCATTAACCATTTCAGCTAAACGGTCATGGCATAGATGCAATAAATCAAACAACTGATTCGTCGTTGATAACCGGCCCAAACTCAAGCCTTCATACAAGTCTTCTAATTCATGAGCAAGATCGCCAATCGCGTCGATCTCAGACATGCGTGCACCACCTTTAAAGGTGTGAAGGTCACGCTGTAGTTCTGCCACTTGAATTAAATTATCTTTATCGCTCTGCCATGCATCTAACGATGCACTGATGGAATCCACTAATTCTTGCGCTTCTTCAAGAAATATATCCAAAAGCTCTGGATCGATATCACCTTGCGCTTGCGCAGGCGTCACATCAACAGACGGTAACTCTAACTCGATTGCTTCATTTTCTTCAGGCTCTGCTGGCTCTTCTGCGATATCGCTGGCAGAAGAAAAAGCATCTTTCGTCGCTTGAGTCAGTAGCGCAACCAACTTAGTTTCTGGCACAACCGCCTGACTAGCCGCGACCATGTCCATCATATTTAGTAGGCCTTCGTGGCCGTCTTTAATGATATCGATAAATGGATCATCTGCAGCAATTGAAACTTGCTCAACTTGGCCATAAGCGGTTTGTAACGCTTCGCATAAGCTCACTATTGGCAATAAGTCCGCCATCTGTGCACCTTTTTCTAAGGTGTGCAGCTCATCAATAATGCCATCTAACAATTGAGTTTTGCTTGGATCTTTTTGCCAATTTTCTAGGCTTTCTTCTACGTCCGTTAAAATATCCATACCTTCGGATAAGAAAATTGACAGCACTTGAGGGTCAACATTATTACGGCTAGTGTTAGTGCCTAATTTTTGATGAAACTGCTGAATAAGTTGCTGACTTAAACGCTGAACATCTGCGGTAATGTCTTCGCTACCCGCAATTTTACCGAAAGGGTTTGTGCTTAATTGAGCAAAGCCTTCATCAATTAAATCTTTACCACGGATAAACAAGTGAATGATTTCTGCCGTGGTTTCGACATGATAGGCACGTAGATCTTTTGCAAAATGTTCCAGTACGCCAGCAATGTCGCCGATGGATTCAATGTGCGCCATATGCGCACTGCCTTTTAAGGTATGCAGTGCACGCTGTAATTCATCGGTAATAGGCGAGCTATAATCGCTGCTTTGCTCAGCATCAATAAATTCTTGAACCACTTTCAAGTGAGATTCGACTTCTGAACTAAACACTTCTAATAACGCAGGGTCTAAGCTGGCTGAGTTTTCAGTGTCATCTTCTTCATCGACCACATCATCTTGAGCTTGCTGCGCCTGTTCGAGATCATCCTCTAATGCAGCAGACATGACCTCATGGCAAGGGGCTACATCTTCACCTTTAGAAATGGCGTCGGCATATTCTTGAATCAGCTTCACGTCAATATCACTTGGCTGACGCTTTTCAAAATTACTAATTAGCTGAGGCACTTGTGTGACAACAAAGTCAACAATATCAATAAACGGTTCGCTTAATTGAATACTGGTGTCCAAGAGACGATTGAACATGTTTTCAATCGCCCAACCCGTTTCGCCAATGTCTTCTGCGCCTACCATTCGGCCACTGCCTTTTAAGGTATGGAACGCACGGCGCGTGGTTGCAAGCGCTTCACTATCGTTATTATCAGCCTTAAATGCAGGCCAAGATTCTTCTATCGTTTCTAATACTTCTTGCGCTTCTTCTAAGAAAATTTCGATAATTTCATCGTCAATTAAGTCATCATCATCATCTTCAAAGCGACTTACGGCCGCAACTTCTTCTACTTTAGGTTGCTCCGCGGCTTCTGGCTCTACATATTCTGTTTCTTCAACTTCAAAGGCATCATCAATGACGATATTCCAATCATCATCATCTTGCGGCGCTTCTTCAAGACCTTGCAATGATTCATTAAACTGCTCGTTTAAAGCTTGTGCCTCTTTGGCCTCATCATCGATATCATCGCTTTCGTCTACTTCAAATGTAAACGTGCTATCTGCTTCAACTGTGTCATCTTCGACAGGTAAACTAAACTCAATATTCTCGTCTTGAGATTCGTCAGCATTTAAGGTCAACTCTTCAGGTGTATCGAATGCTGTCTCTTCAGATTCAGTCAATTCAGCTGAGGGTATTGAATCGACAGCATCTTCAACAATTTGTACATCAGCGGCAGTGTCGTCTTGCATTGATACAAATGGAAGAATAGCGTTACGGGCTCGTAATAAAATATCAGAACTATCGCCGTGATTATTTTCTTCTAAACGCTCAAGAAAATACTCAATGCCACTGAGTGATTCCGCTAATCCATCTAATAAAGCATCAGAAGGACGCTCTTGTGCATCAACCTGTTGGTGCAAGACATTAGAACATGAGCGCGCAATGTCAGCGGCTTCCATTTGCGGCACCATAATTAAGGTACCACGTAAATTCATTAGCAGATCCGCGGCTTCACCAAGCAAGGATAATTCACCCTGTTTAGTTGCATATTCAACAACCAGGTCTTTTACTTGCTCAATAAAGTTTTTCGATTCTTTTAATACAACTTTTTGTGCTTCGCCTAATTGATGCTCTTGTGCGGAATCATTTTGATTGGAACTAAAGCGGTCACTTAAACCAACTAATGTTGCCTCAACATATAATAAGGCACCCGCAACATCCATTAACTGAGTGTTGTCCGCTGTTTTATTGTTATCAACAAAACCTTTAACAATATCAAACTGATCTTGAATAACTTTACGCGGCACGCCTAAACCAAGCATGCCCATTGTGTCGCTAATCTGCTTAAAGCCAGGTACTAAACCCGCTAACTGAGAAGGCTGCGCCACTTTGTCTTGAACTAATTGGTCTAGCTCTTCTTTTAAGCGTGTGATTTCTTCAATTAACGCAGACGCCACAGAGCCCATAGTGGCTTTATCTGGGCCACCAAGTGCTTTACGGTTTTCATCCACTTCACTTGAAGAAGGCAGTGCATCGCTTAAGTTGTATTCATTGCGAATTTGAGTAATTTTATCTGTGGCTTTTTCAGAGCGAGCCACATAAAACAATAGATTCTTTAGAAGCTCTTCTGGTTGCTGCTCAATGGCCTGTGGACCATTATTCACAACGTTTTTAAGCTCTGGCTCAAGCTGTTTTAATAGTTCTTTAACCGCACTATTTGAACGAATGCCGCCATGCAATAAGCCATCTAATACCGCACTGGCCACTGACCATAATGATTCAGCTGCAGTGCTTGCGAATAATTTGGTTAAACGAATACTGACTTTCTGCAAGTACTCTAAATTGTGTTGTGTATCTTTGCCTTTTAGCACACCTAGCAAAGCAACCTGATACATCTGGCGTAGCTTTTTTAAGATATCTAGAAACTGTTTATCAGAAAACTGACGCAGCTGTTTCTCGCTTAATGGCTCAACCTCTTTTAGGCTTGGCTGAAAAAGGGAGGTTTCAGATAAAAGACTTTCACCACGAGCGCCACGCAGGTCATTAAGTACCGGCAGTAAGACAACCGGTAAATCTCGACGACCTAATTTGATGTGATCAAGATAATTAGGCAATTGTAAAATTGCCTGCATTAAGACTTCGCGTGCTTCTGCCGCATGACTCACAGAGTCATCCAGCATAGCTTGCACAACGGCTTCCATTTCTTCAGCCAGCATGGCGGCGCCATAAAATTCGACCATCTGCAAGGTGCCACGCACTTGATGCAGATACGTCAAACAAAACTTAAGGCGTGCAGTATCGTCAGGAGCTTCAACATAAGCTTCTAATTCATATTGAGCCTGCTTTAAGACTTCTTCTATTTCGCCTTTAACCCAATCAAGGGCTACATAATCATGGCGATCGCCCATAGTGGCTCCGCATCCTAGTTATACTTCTACTAAACACGCTTAATAAACGCGGTGATTTGTTCACCTCTAACTGGCGTAAGATCAGGGTGCTGCCAATCCAGCATCTCGCCCATACCAATTAAAAGTAATCCCCCTGGAGCTAGTCGATCAACTAAGTGATTGAGTATTTCCTGACGGCGCCAATGGCGAAAATATATTAAAACATTCTGGCAATAAATAATGTGTCGTGTACTTTTTGCCACTTTATCTAACTGCAAAATGTTCACCTGCGCAAAGCAGGTATTTTTCTTTATCTCAGACGTCAAACCAAACTCTTGGTCTTCGTTCTGCTTAAAATATTTACCTTGATACGACTCGGGCAAGGTGGCTAAACGCCTGCGTTCAAACACGCCTTGACGAGCTTTATTCAATACCGGGACGCTAATATCGGTTCCGGTTACCATAAAATAATCACGCTTATCATCAGCCAGTTTTTCGTTGGCCAACATGGCTAAGGTGTAAACCTCTTCACCACTAGAGCAACCAACGCTCCAGATATCCAGCGGATTTTTTTTGGTAAATTTAGCTTGGTGAGCTTGAATGTACTTGCCCACATATTCGAACGCAGCTGGGTCTCGATAAAAACGGGTTTCTTGTACCGTTAAACGATCCACCAAATTTGCCCACTCTATATTCCCCATAGGGCCGTGAACAATACGCTCATAATATTCTTGGTAATTATCACAAGAGATTTCCCGCATTCGCTGCATTAAGCTCGACTGCAAGTATGACTTTCGCTGCTCTGTGATATATATGCCGGTTCGAGCTTCCAACAGTTCTCGCCAAAGCAAAAACTGTTGTTCGTTCATTTCCGGCAGGGCTTTTAACGTCCACCCTGTCTGCGACACACCCGACACCTATTTAAACGTTAGATTCAGGTAGCTTAAAGCCTGCTACAGATTCACGTAGTTTCGTCGCCATTTCTGCAAGGTTACCGATGGACTTAGCCGTTGCGGTTGTACCAGCAGATGTCTGCGATGTAATTTCTTGAATTACGTTCATCGTATTAGAGATATGACCTGCAGATGATGCCTGCTGACGAGCAGCGTTGGAGATGTTTTGGATCAAGTCTGCAAGGTTTTTCGATACTGTTTCGAGTTCTTCAAGTGCCACCCACGCATCCTGTGCAAGACGAGCACCACGTACCACCTCGGCAGTTGTATGTTCCATCGAGATAACCGCTTCGTTTGTATCGTTCTGGATGGTTTTAACCAGTGCTTCAATCTGCTTAGTTGCCGCAGCTGAACGCTCTGCTAGACGCTGTACCTCATCCGCAACTACCGCGAAGCCTCGACCTGCGTCACCCGCCATCGATGCCTGAATAGCAGCGTTAAGTGACAGGATGTTCGTTTGGTCGGCAATGTCGTTGATCAGGGAAATGATGTCCCCGATTTCCTGTGATGATTCACCCAGACGCTTGATACGTTTTGACGTTTCTTGAATCTGTTCACGGATGTTATCCATGCCGTTAATGGTTGCCTGTACCACTTCAGCACCTTTGTTCGCGATCATTACTGATCGCTCTGCCACCGAGGTGGACTCAGATGCGTTTGAAGATACTTGGTCGATGGACACCGCCATCTCGTTGATCGCAGCAGAAGCACCTGCAATTTCTTGTGCTTGGTGTTCCGCAGCATCTGCTAAGTGCATAGCAGTAGACTGAGTTTCTTGTGCTGCCGATGCAACCTGTACCGCTGTCTCGTTGATTGCTGTTACCAGCGCACGCATTTGGTCGATCGCGAAGTTGATGGAGTCAGCAATCGCACCCGTGAAGTCTTCAGTTACGGTTGCCTGTGTGGTCAAGTCACCGTCTGCAAGGTCAGCTAGTTCATCAAGTAAACGTAGGATCGCCATTTGGTTAGCTTCGTTTTTAGTTTCTTCTTCTCTTAATGTACTTTGCGTTTCTTGATAAGTAATGAAACCAACTGCACCCAACATTGCCAGTGCCAAAATAGCCAATACATAACCAATCAATTGCAATAGACCCCATGACGACGCGCGATCAGCATGCAGTTCTGTTAATTCAGATGATTTACCCAATAGGGCTTGAGATAAATTGAAGATGTTGTTTGCAGATTCACGTACTTGGAAAAGCTCAGGAGACGTTTCCAAAATTTCATCTACAGAACCGGCTACGAATTCAAATAACTCAGAGATTTCAGCAAGGGAGTCAACGGCTTCGCCGTCTTTAACGGGCTGGATGTTCATTGCCACGTTACCTTCGATCATGCCACTTAATACTCGACCGAATAAGTTAGCATCTCGACCAAAGCTATCTGCCGCCATTACCGCATCATCACCACCGGACAATACTTTGTTAACAGAACGAACGATACGCTCTGCTAGCCATGACTGACGCTGTGCTACCGCAACCTGTTCGGCGGGTGCATCGTTGTCTAGTAAGATTTCTACAACTTCGTCGTATTCGACCTGCAACTGTGGAATCGTTTCAGAAAGCGTCGCGGCTACTTCGTGTAGCGATAGTACCGTATCACGAGTTTCAACAATTCGGTCAGCACTGTCACGTACATCGGCCCAAAGGGATTGCATATCCGCCATGCCATCAACCGGACTAGGAGGCAAACCCGAGCTCGCATCACCATTGGCGATATAACCCCAACGAGTTTCAAAGTTAGTACGTGCAGCCCCTAGTAGTTTAAAGGCCTCTTCTTTACCAGCAGCCGCCTCAACGGCGTTTTTTGCTATCTGCTGAGAAAGTACCCGTAACTCACCAGAGTGAGAAATGTACTGCTTATCTTGATCCGACTTATACTGAACGAAAATGGTAATACCAAGGAACGCCAAGATAAATACTACGAAGGCTGCCATAAAACCCAGTCGTGCCGTGTTATTCAGTAAAGTCGACAGGATTGCACTGCCCGCACTCGCTTTCATGTATAAACTCTCCGCAATCGGTACTTGCCAATTATTCTAGTTTTATCACTACAGTATGTAGTAGGTACTTACTATACAGCAATATCCATATAGTTTTGATCATTGGCCAGTTCTTCAAAACTGAATACTGGCCATAACTCTCCATCTCTAAGGTAAGCCCCAGAGATAAAAGCCTTTGCCTGTTCTGGAACATCCAAATCAGGCGAATCTTGTCTGCTTTCAACAGGAAAATATTGCATACCCAAAACAGCGTCTACGGTTAGCCCGTTTAATAGATCGCCCTTTTCGATAATCAATGTGCGCTTATTGCGACCCGATGATTGACGCCCGCCTAAAAATGCAGCTAGGTCCATCACCGGAATCAAACGCCCACGAACATTAGCGACACCTTGCACCCAATGTTTAACACCGGGTATTTGCGTCATCTTAGGCGCTGTTAAAATTTCACTCACATCTGACATTGGCGCTACATAGCGACGCCCTGCCAGAATAAAGCCTACTCCACGCCAACTCTCAACTGCTTCAATTTTTGAAGGCAGGTCTGCCGCATGGGAGCGGCAACGAGAAGCGATATCTTGAAGTAGTGCAAAAGGTGCCATCATTGAGCCTCGTCAATTACACCTTGAATGGTTTTAGCCAATACATCTTCTGACACTGGCTTAACCAAGTAACCTTTAGCACCTTGACGCTGACCCCAAACCTTATCGGTTTCTTGGTCTTTGGTGGTCACTATAACAACCGGAATGTGGGCTGTTTTTTCATCTTTGCTTAACTGACGTGTCGCCTGAAAGCCATTAAGGCCAGGCATTACAATGTCCATTAATACAGCATCAGGCAGTTCTTCACGCGCCAATGCCACACCATCTGCTCCATTTTCTGCTGTTAACACCTCAAAGCCTTTTGCTTCAAGCATGGACTTCAGAGTAAATGTTTCAGTGGGCGAATCATCAACAATCAATACGCGCGCCATAAGAACCTCAATTTCATATCTAACTAATTATTTAAACTAAGTGCTCGCCACGTTATTTCACGTGATTGCGAATGGCACCTAATAATTCATCTTTACTGAAAGGCTTGGTCAGATATTGATCTGACCCAACGATTCTCCCTTTTGCCTTATCAAACAGTCCATCCTTGCTTGATAGCATTACCACAGGTGTGTCTTTGAAATTTGAATTATTTTTAATCAAGGCACAAGTTTGATAACCGTCCAAACGGGGCATCATAATGTCAACAAATATGATATTTGGGTGATTATCAGCAATTTTTGCCAATGCATCGAAACCATCGGTAGCCGTAATCACGTTGCAACCTACCTTCTTGAGTAAGGTCTCAGCGGTGCGGCGGATGGTTTTACTATCATCAATCACCATCACTTTAATATTTTCGAAATTGTCCGCCATAAATCAGCCTATTGCAGGTCGGTTTGTATTCTTATTGTCTGTGACCAGCCTGATAGTCACATAGCAGGTCTTTGTACCATACTCGTGCATCGCATTCTATAGGCACTTGGGCCGAATGCGAACTAGATGCTAGAACATTTTTGTTTATTTTCAATGTACAATGGTAACAATTCAACCATTAGAGTGCGCTAAAAATGACGATCAAAGTTGGCATTGTAATGGACCCAATAGAGTCCATTAGCTTCAAAAAAGACACTTCTCTGGCATTACTTGATGCCGCGCAGCGTAAAGGCTGGCAGCTATACTACATGGAAGACAAAGACCTAGCCTTAGAAAATGGTGCTGCCGTTGCAAATATGGCGTCATTGACCGTAAAAATGGACCCAGAAAATTGGTTTGAAAAAGGGGATGCCAGCTGGCAGTCATTAGCTAGTCTTGATGTGGTACTAATGCGTAAAGATCCGCCATTTGATAATGAATACATCTACAACACCTATATTCTTGAGCGAGCCGAAGAACAAGGCACCTTAATTGTAAACAAGCCGCAAAGCCTGCGTGACTGCAACGAGAAGGTATTTGCCACTGCATTCCCACAATGTTGCCCAGAAGTGCTGGTAACACAAAGCCCAGATCGTCTTAAGGCGTTTCACAAAGAACACGGTGACGTCATATTCAAGCCGTTAGATGGCATGGGCGGCTCATCTATTTTCCGCTTAAAAGCCGATGACCCAAATGTCAGCGTGATTATCGAAACGCTCACCAATCACGGCAACGAAAGCATTATGGCTCAAACATACCTACCAGAAATCAAACAAGGCGATAAGCGTATTTTGATGATTGATGGTGTACCTGTTTCACATAGTTTGGCCCGCATTCCCGCACAAGGTGAAACCCGTGGTAATCTTGCCGCCGGCGGCCGTGGCGTGACTCAAGAATTAAGTGAGCGCGACTTATGGATTGCCAATCAAATTGGCCCTGTCTTGAAAGAAAAAGGGTTAATTTTTGTGGGCCTTGATGTCATTGGCGATTATTTGACCGAAATCAACGTCACCAGCCCAACGTGCGTGCGTGAGATTAGCCGAGACAGCGGACAAGATGTGGCGATGATGCTAATGGACGCCATTGAAAAACGCCTAAACGACAAAGCCTAACCCAAATAGTAATGCCCTTTGCTTTTCGCCAACTGAACATAGCCTTTCAGTTGGCCTTAAGGCAAAATAGCCGAAATTAATTGAGCCCGTTATTCATGAGTCAAACCGCAGCAGTAAATGATTATGACCGTTTTAGTTTTGCCATATTTGTGGCATTACTGGTGCATTTATTAATCATATTCGGTATTGGTTTCTCGCTCCCAGAAAAACACAACAGTGCCACCACACTGGATATTACCCTTGCGCAATCGGCTGATAGTAAAGCCCCGGATGAAGCTGATTTTTTAGCGCAAGCCAATCAGCAAGGCAGCGGTACGTTAGCTGAGCGTGCTGAGATGACCACTACCGAACATGCCGATTACGCCGCAGAAGAAATCCGCAAAACCCAGCGTTTACAACAAACCGCCAGCGCCCCGCGCAAAAATGAGCAAAGCTTCCAAAGCATTACCAGCTTACTTTCAGACACGAATGTTCAAAGTCATAAGCTTGAGCAAGAATTAAAAGCACTGCAATTACCAGAAGGCGAAACAAAAAGCCTTTGGGAGCGCAGCTTAGAAATCGCAAGCCTAGAAGCAAAATTTGACCTTCAACGCCAAACGCTCACGAAAGCGCCGCGCACACGTCGTTTGACGGCAACATCGACTCGCCAAAGCAGCGATGCGCTTTATATGAACCAGTGGTTGCGCCAAATCGAAAAGATCGGCAACTTAAACTACCCAAATGAAGCAAAACGACAAAACATCAGCGGCAGTCTACGCTTAATGGTAGCGGTTAAAGCCGATGGAACGATCCACGAACTTAAGGTGATGGAAAGTTCAGGGCATAAAGTATTAGACGATGCCGCTAAGCATATTGTGCGCCTATCAGCGCCCTTTGCACCGTTCTCAGAAGAGATGCGCAAACAAGCGGATATTTTAGAAATTATCCGAACATGGCAATTTCAACAAACCCAGTTCTCAACCGACAGTTAATCAATGCCCGAATCTATTGATTTTAAGCACCACCTTTTACTCGCCATGCCGTTATTGGATGACCCGTTTTTCAAACAAAGCGTGTGCTACATTTGTGAACACAATGACGAAGGTGCCATGGGTTTAATCATTAACAAACCCATGGGTATTCAACTCAATGATATTTTAGATGAGCTGGATATTAATCCAAGCGCCAACAACCCGAATATCATGCAAGGCGGGCCCGTTTCACCGGAGCAAGGCTTTGTGCTGTATCACGGCCATGACCAAAATATTCAAAATATGATGGTCACTGATCAAGTGCACCTTACTACCTCAAAAGATATCTTAAATAATATTGCCAGCGGGGACGGCCCTGAAAACAGTATTATTTGCCTAGGCTATGCCGGTTGGGGCGCGGGCCAGCTTGAAGAAGAGATAGCCAACAATAGCTGGCTAACCATTCCGGCCGATGAACAATTATTGTTTCACACTGACAGCGAGCAGCTCGCCAAAAAAGCCGCCAATAAATTGGGCATTAATTTAAGCCAACTCAGCGGCCAATCTGGTCACGCGTAATTCATTATAAAATAAGGTTGTTATGTCCACGCCTGTAAGTAACAAATACCAATCGATAATGGCATTTGATTTTGGCACCAAACGCACTGGCATCGCCATGGGCCAGCGTATTACAGAAACAGCCAGTGCCATTGGCTGTATCAATGCGCGCGATGGCATTCCGAATTGGGAACAACTCGATAAACTGGTGGAAGAGTGGCAACCTCATGCGTTTGTTGTCGGCCTACCTATTAATATGGATGGCAGCATCAGTGAGATGGCTCGACGTGCTAACAAATTCAGCAACCGCTTATGTGCCCGCTACGCTAGACCAAGCTTTACTATTGACGAGCGCTTAAGTACCTTTGCAGCCAAAGAAGAAGCCAAAGCTCAAGGACACAAAGGTCATTATAAATCCGACCCAGTGGATGCCCTTGCAGCACAATTTATTTTAGAATCTTGGTTTCATGAACACCCATTAGATGCGTCATTATAATTAAGCCTACTCAATTGCCGAAGGCATCTAATAACTCGATTATCGCTTTCGATCCACGCATTCAGTTGCACTGGATTTAGGAGAACACATGTCGTTGCCACAACCTGAACAACTCATTGCTAAAATGGCAAATGACCTTAGTCCCTTAGCCCAACAAGACAACGTGGTTATGGTGGGCATTCATACCGGCGGGGCTTGGGTCGCCAAACAACTGCACGAACAATTGCGTATTAGCAGTGAACTTGGCCTGCTTGATATTAGTTTTTATCGTGATGATTTTAGTCAAAATGGCCTGCACCCTAAAGTCAAAGGCTCACAACTACCTGACATCGAAAACAAAACCGTTATTTTAGTAGACGACGTCATCATGTCAGGACGCACCATTCGTGCCGCCATGAACGAGCTATTCGATTACGGTCGCCCTGAGAAAATTGTCTTAGCCTGCCTGTTAGATGTCGGTCACCGCCAGCTGCCCATTCAAGCCGACGTAGTGGGTGAAAAAATTGAACGTGCCGTTAACCAACGCATTAAACTAAGTGGGCCAACCCCCTTAACTCTGACCACTGTGACTCTGGAAAAGAAAGGTTAATCGCATGCAACCAATGGATCCAAGCCAGATTCAACTTAATAAAGAAGGCCGCTTAAAACATTTCTTAACCACAGAAGGCTTAAGCAAAGACATTCTCAGTGAAATCATCGATACCGCGAATAGTTTTATCAGCACACAAGAACGCAGTGTTAAAACCGTGCCGTTGTTGCGCGGTAAAACGGTGGTAAATTTATTTTTTGAAAACTCAACACGCACACGCTCAACATTCGAATTGGCCGCCAAGCGTTTAAGCGCCAATATTTTAAACTTAGATATTGCTAGCAGCGCCACCAGCAAAGGTGAGACCTTAATGGATACCTTATGGAATTTAGAATCCATGTATTCAGACATGTTTGTAGTACGCCATGCTGATTCAGGCGCTGCACACTTTATTGCACAACACGTGACACCAAACGTAGCCGTGATTAACGCTGGCGATGGTCGCCATGCTCACCCCACTCAAGCCATGCTGGATATGCTTACGATTCATCGTGAAAAAAGTGGCTTTGAAAACTTATCGGTCGCCATTGTTGGTGACATATTACATAGCCGTGTGGCCCGCTCACAAATCTACGCATTAAAAACCCTTGGCTGTCAGGATGTGCGTGTGATCGGTCCTAATACACTCATCCCTAAAGACATCGAAAGTTTAGGTGTGCGCGCGTTTAACAATATGAAGCAAGGCTTAAAAGGCGTCGACGTGGTTATCATGCTGCGCTTACAAAAAGAACGTATGCAAACCGCATTACTGCCAAGCGAATCAGAGTATTACCGTTTGTATGGTCTGAACACAGAAAAACTCGCTTACGCCAATCACGATGCCATTGTAATGCATCCTGGGCCAATCAATCGTGGTGTTGAAATTGAAAGCGCCGTGGCAGACGGGCCACAAAGTGTCATCTTAAAACAAGTGAGCAATGGTATACCGATGCGCATGGCCGTCATGGCGATGGCCATGGGGGGTCAAAACCAAGAACAAGCCTTACAAGAACAAAGCCAAGAAGGGGCACAATAATGCAACTACAGCCTCAACATAAATTATGCATTAGCGGTGGCCATGTTTTTGATCCAGGTCAAAACATCGATGGTGTAATAAATATTTATATCGAAAATGAACAGGTCGTTGCTATCGGCTCAGCCCCGCAAGGGTTTGTTGCGAATACCACTATCGATGCCAGCGGTAAAAAAATATTTCCGGGGTTTATCGACTTACACACTTTTTTGGCAGAGCCGGGTTTTAGCCAAAAAGGCGCCATCGCCACTGAAATTAAAGCCGCCGCCCAATCTGGCTTTACTACCGTATGTTGCACACCCAACACCAAACCGGTTATTGATAGCGCAGCCGTGGCGGCATTAATTCAAGAAAAAGCAAAGCAAGCTGGCCATTGCACAGTGCTCACACTGGGTGCACTGACAGCTAATTTAGAAGGCGAGCAATTAAGTAATATGTCGGGTTTAAAAGACGCCGGATGTGTTGCTCTGAGCAACTTAGAATTACCGTTTAAAAACAGTCACGTCATTAAGCAATGTTATAACTACGCCGCTGGTTTTAATATTATCGTCATGGTGACGTCCATTGATCATGCTCTGGCACATGGCGGCTGCATGCATGAAGGGCCGGCCAGTACACAAATGGGTTTAGCTGGCGTCCCGGTTAGCGCTGAAACATCCGCGCTCGCTCAGCATTTAATTTTATGCGAGGAAACCGGTGTGCGCTTACACATTAGTCGAGTGAGCAGCGCACGCGCATTACAAATGATTGTCGATGCACAAAAAAATGGCCTACCAGTCACCGCTGATGTTGCATTAGGCAACCTTGTATTTACCGATGAAGATTGTCGTGGTTACAACAGTTTAATGCATGTATCCCCTGTGTATCGCAGTGAATCCGATCGCCAAGCCTTATTAACTGGTGTTAATAATGGGCAGCTTTCTATTTGCTCAAACCATTCGCCGCAAGATCATGCATCAAAAATGGCGCCGTTCTCTGCGAGTGAAGTCGGCATCAATAGCTTAGATAATTTCACGCAAGTATTGTTAAATCTAGTTGAGAAAAACGAGCTAACTTTAGACGCTGCCATTAAGGCCATCACAACATCGCCTGCCGCTGTAATCAATAAAAAGTTAGGCTGCATTAAAATAGAACAACGAGCAGATTTGTGTATCGTTGATATGCAATACAAAACCACCACCAATGATGCACAGTGTGCATCAAAAGGCTGTAATAACCCTTGGTTAGATAAACCGTTTACTGGGAAAGTAACACATACGATCAATGGTGGTCACATCGTTTATAAAGCGTAGTTTAACGTTATAAACGAACTAGAAAAGCCAAGTATTTGAATCAATGCTTGGCTTTTTTATTTAAGGCAAACAGCCTTCGTCTGTTGGTAGCCACTTTTGACTCAACAACGTGGTTTGTTTTTCTAAGTATATAATTTGTGACTGCAAACAGTTACGTACGCCGTTTTCAATAAACAAACTATGATAGTAGCGCACAAATTTTTGTTCATCATTCACGCGCTGTAATACCAGTGCTGTTTGAATATATTTTTCTTTTTCATGATCACCTGTCAGCGCTTCACTGCTTCTATCACGATACGTTTTCTCTAAAAATACGATGTCGTCTTCCACTTGCTCATCGGCTTCAGATGCAATGATCTGATACTGATAAAAAACATACGCCAAGCCAATCAAAACGATAACAATAAATGCCGATACCACTTTATTCATAATACATCTCTGTTTTTCAGCTATAAAAAAACACCGCAAGAAAACAAACACTACCGTGCTGTATTTTCTTGCGGTGGTTAAATTCGATCAATTAATCTTTTTGTAAGGTAAGACCTTGAGTGGCATTGGATAAATGATCCATATCTTCAGAAGCCAACTTAATCATGAGGCGTAAGTCATTTGCGCTGTCTGCGTGCGTCAATGCGTCTTCGTACGTAATTTCACCCGCTTGATACAAGTTATACAAACCTTGGTCAAACGTTTGCATGCCCAGCTCAGTGGACTTGCTCATTAAGGGCTTAAGCTCATGCACCTCACCCTTACGAATCAAGTCCTGCACCAGTGGTGAATTCAACAACACTTCAACCACGGCTCGTCGGCCTTTACCGTCCGGTGTCGGGATTAACTGCTGTGCAACAATGGCTTTTAGATTCAGCGACAAATCCATCCATATTTGCGCATGCTGATCCGATGGGAAAAAGTGAATCACTCGATCCAATGCTTGGTTAGCATTGTTTGCATGCAGTGTGGCCAAACATAAATGGCCCGTTTCTGCGAACGTTACGGCATGGTTCATGGTTTGTGCACTTCGCACCTCACCAATCATGATGACATCTGGCGCTTGACGCAGCGTGTTTTTCAACGCTATTTCAAAACTATCAGTATCTAAACCCACTTCGCGCTGCGTCACAATACAACCTTGGTGCTGATGCATATACTCGATTGGATCTTCAATAGAGATAATATGCCCGCGACTGTTTTGATTACGGTAACCAATCATAGACGCCAACGATGTGGATTTACCCGCGCCAGTGGCGCCCACAAAAAGTACCAGGCCACGCTTGCTCATGGCAATTTCTTTGATTATTTCAGGTAAGCCTAATTGCTCAATTTGTGGAATTTTAGTTTCAATTCGACGTAGTACCACACCCGCTAAATTACGTTGAAAAAAAGCACTCGCACGAAAACGACCAATACCACTGGCACTCACCGCAAAATTAAGTTCTTTCTTTGCTTCAAACTCTTGCGTTTGATCACGGCTCATCATGCCATAAATAATTTCTTTGGTTTGTTCTGGGCTCAGTGGATTTTTTGTCACCGCATGAATACGCCCATGCACCTTCATACTCGGTGGCATGCCAGCGGTAATGAATAAATCAGAAGCGCTTTTTTCAACCATTAAGCGTAATAGCTTATCGAGTTCCATTGTGTTTCCTTCTCAAAACTCAACGTTTATGAGTACTTATCATGATTAAAACTGTTCTGGCGTTTTTGCTTTTTCACGAGCAGATTCAGGTGTCACAATGCCTTTTTGCACTAAGTTCTTAAGGCTTTGGTCCATGGTGATCATTCCCAGCGCACTGCCCGTTTGAATCGCACTGTACATCTGCGCCACTTTATCTTCACGAATCAAGTTACGAATGGCGGGAGTACCGATCATGATTTCATGAGCGGCCACACGGCCACCGCCCTTTTTCTTCAATAGGCACTGCGAAATAACCCCTTGCAGAGATTCAGATAGCATCGAACGCACCATGGACTTTTCTTCGGCAGGGAATACATCGACAATCCGGTCAATGGTTTTCGCCGCACTGGTGGTGTGAAGTGTGCCAAATACACAATGGCCTGTTTCAGCCGCGGTTAATGCCAAACGAATGGTCTCTAAGTCACGCATCTCACCAACCAAGATCACGTCAGGGTCTTCACGTAACGCCGAGCGCAAGGCTTCATTAAAGCCTAATGTATCACGGTGAACTTCACGCTGGTTGATAAGGGATTTTTTACTTTGGTGTACAAATTCGATTGGGTCTTCAACCGTTAGAATATGCTTGTAATAAGTGTCGTTTAAATAATCGAGCATCGCTGCTAACGTCGTGGATTTACCTGAACCAGTTGGCCCTGTCACCAATACCAAGCCACGAGGCTTAACCGCTAACTCTTTGAATATTTGTCCCATACCTAAGTCATCACACGTTAAAACCTTAGAGGGAATGGTACGAAATACGGCACCTGCACCACGGTTATGGTTAAACGCGTTTACACGAAAACGCGCCACGCCGGGTACTTCAAATGAATAATCGGTCTCAAGAAACTCTTCAAAGTCCTTACGTTGCTTATCATTCATAATGTCATAGACTAAAGAATGCACTTCTTTATGACTCAAAGAAGGTAAATTAATGCGACGAACCTCACCATCAACACGAATCATAGGGGGCAAGCCTGCTGATAGATGTAAGTCTGATGCCCCTTGTTTGGCCGAAAAGGCGAGTAATTCCGTGATATCCATGAAACTGATGCTCCGCTATGTGATCGCTAAACAGACTTAGTTTAGTTCATCCTGAATCCTGTACGTGCGATAATGCGTAAAACGAGCCGACATCCTGTTGGCCGTCTTTATTTTTATGATTAAATTAGCCCAACATTGTAACCAGACCTGAAAATAAAACCATGACAGATTTAGAATCTAGCAACAATTTAATTCAGCGTTATCAAGCGGTTCATAGTGAAGTAGACGCCCTTGCGCAGCAGCAAAAACGAGAGGTGACACTCTTGGCGGTTTCTAAAAAGCACTGCGCTGAAAACATTGAGGCTGTCTATCACCAAGGGCAAAACTGCTTTGCTGAGAATTACGTGCAAGAAGGCGTCGACAAAGTTAATGGCCTTGCTCATTTAAATATTGATTGGCACTTTATTGGCCCGATTCAATCCAATAAAACACGCCTAGTTGCTGAGCATTTTTCGTGGGTGCACACTATTGATCGCGATAAAATTGCACAGCGTTTAAACGATCAGCGCCCCGATCATTTAACCCCATTGAATGTTTTAATTCAGGTTAATATTAGCGATCAAGACAGCAAATCGGGCGTCTCTCTTGATGACGTAGAGGCGCTTGCCCATTGCATCAGTCAATTGCCTAAGCTTTGCTTACGCGGGCTTATGTGTATTCCGGCACCACAAGATGAGATTCAACTTAAAAACGAATTTGCCGCTATGCATAACGCTTATAAAACACTACAAACGCAATACACAAATGTCGACACATTATCCATGGGCATGAGTGGCGATTTAAAACTCGCCATAACATGCGGCAGCAATATGGTGCGCATCGGCACGGCTATTTTTGGTCAACGTAATTAATTTATTGAAACAAGGATTCAACATGACAACAATTGCTTTCATCGGTGGCGGTAATATGGCCAGTGCTATTCTTGGTGGATTAATCGAAAACGGTTACAACAGCCAAGATATTTTGGTCAGTGACCCAAGCCAAGAAAAACGAGATGAACTAGCCAAACAATTTTCAGTCATTACCAATAGTAGCAATGAAGCAATTGTTGCTCAGGCCGATGTCGTTATTTTGGCGGTTAAGCCACAAGTGATGCAATCTGTTATTGCGCCGTTAAAAACGGTTTTAGAAAAGAAAAAACCATTGATTATTTCTGTGGCTGCGGGCATTAGCTTAGAAAGCTTAAGTGCATGGACTAGCCCTAACTTATCCATTGTCCGCTGCATGCCAAATACCCCTGCCTTGGTTCAGCAAGGTGCCAGTGGTTTATTAGCCAACAGCAATGTCAGTGAGAGTGAAAAAGAATTAACGAATACCGTTTTAAGCGCAGTGGGTATGAGTGTATGGGTCAATAGTGAGGCAGAGCTTGATGCTGTGACCGCACTTTCTGGTAGTGGTCCTGCGTATTTCTTTTTGTTTATTGAATCTATGATTACAGCCGGTACTGAATTGGGCCTTGCACCTGAAACCGCTAAGCAGTTAGCACTCCAAACTGCATTAGGGGCCGCGACGATGGCAAGCCGAAGTGATTTAGAACCGGCTCAATTACGTAAAAATGTCACTTCGCCCAATGGCACAACCGAGCAAGCTATTTTAAGTTTTCAAAAACAAGGATTAGAAACCACGGTCAAAACCGCAATGACAGCGGCGTTTAACCGCAGTATTGAAATGAGCAAAGAACTGGCTCAATAATTAAAGTGTCAACGCAATCTATACTAACGTCACATTAGATTGCGTTGTCTGTTCTAACGCTTCTGCATCCGCTTTAAATCGAATACTCAAATGAAACCCTTTACCAGGTGTAACATTCACGTCACCATCAAATACCCTATGTACTAAATTGAATATTCGGTACAAACCTAAACCGGCATGATCACTGCTGCCTCGTTTTGTGGTGACAAATGGATCAAATACTCTTTTTACAGCATCATCAGAGATACCTTGGCCATTATCTTCATAATCAAAACGCCACTCATTATTGCCTTGTGCTAACACACTGACTTTTATGTTTTTCTGAATTTGCTCAACACTAAAACCATGCACGATAGAATTTTCTAATAACTGCTCAATTATTATATTCCAAGCCGCAGGATAGCTTTCAATATTCACATCATCATCGCAAAGCAGTTCAACATTTATATTTTGGCCAATAAATAAATGGCTGTGTAAACTGAGCTCCAAATGTTGCTTTAAGTTCATCATGATTTTATCAGCATTACTCACTGATATTAGTTTAAAGCGACGCACTAAATTCGACATTTTTTGCAAGTTATGGGTGACAATTTTAAGTAACTGCTGACTATCATTAATAAATTGAACAAACCGATCACGCGTTAAACTGCGGCGCTGCATCTCACCATCGACTTCATCTATGATTTCTTGAATATGACTAACAGACGTAATATTCACCCCAAGTGGGGTGTTAATTTCATGAGCAACACCTGTCACTAGTTGCTCCATCGATGTAATACGCTCTTGCTCCATGTATTCACGAATATTTTGTGCCTCAATTCGCTCGCGAATATCCGTTACATAGGCCTCTATGTATTGATTACCCATCTCTTCATAAAAGTGCAAACTCACGGAACAAGGTAATATTTCACCATCTGATTTTCTTAGCTCCATGACTTTATCAAGTACTTTTTTATGCTCAATAAGTTGATCGCGCACCTGTTTATGATCTGTAATGACATTGGTTAACACATTGGTTTCGGCCAACGCTTGCTCTTTTGTTTGAAACCCGAGCATGCGCGATAGCATGGGGTTAATCGTAACAACCGTCCCTTCTAAATCAAAACGCGCAATGCCAATTGGAGCTTGATCAAATAACTCTTGAAACAATTTACGACTCAACATGGCATCACTAACCGCTTTTAACTTTGCATTGCGCTCTTGAGCAATATGCTGAGAAAGTACGAGCGATAAGATAATGACTTCGAGCACACCACCCAATAAGCCCGCACTGCGCGTAATCAGGTTGCTTTCAATAAAGCCTACAGATGCCAATGATAAAATCGCAAGTCCCGTTAATAGAATAAACCAAGCTAAGGTGTAAATCCGAGCAAGCGGTACGCCCTTAACGGATAAGAAAAGGCAAATAGACAACATCGAAATGGAGAGCGTGACACTGAGCGCGTTCACCAACACAATTGAAACCGCGATACCGATAAATGGAATAGCGACTAAAAAAACACACGCAACAATTGCAGCTAAACGATAAAACCAAATAACATTAGGAGCGTGTTTTTTAATATTTAACAAATAATAAGGAAACGCTAAGGAAGGAATAATTAAGAATCCAGCAAGGACAGGCAATAACACCTGATTTAATTGTGGGGATTGTGTCCATAAATAAAAATATCCATCGCCACTCAATACCAACACAAAACCCAAAAATGTCAAAACATAGAGCACGTACACATAATACGCTTTGTCTCTCATGCTTACAGCCAATACAAAGTTATACAAAGCCATAACCAACAGCACACCATAAATCAAACCCGACAAAAGGGTTTGAAGGTTCATGCTATTTTGATGCTCCTTTTCACTTAGGACATCGAGATTCAACACCATGGTGTTCAGGCTTTTAACGCGCGTATAAACCCACTTTACCTGTTGAGGGGCAAGCTGAACTTTAATAGCAGGGTATTTGTCCATTAATTGTAGGCCAGACAAGTCACGCATATCTCCCATTTGCCAAGATTGAAGTAAACGGCCCTGATCGTTTAATTCATAAAAATCGACTTCATCATGGGATGGATAGGTAAAACGTAGAATCACACTTTGGGTGGTGGCACTGGTATTTTGTAAACGGTCACGCAGCCAAAACTCACCATCACGAAAGCCGTGACTCCCAAATTTGGTTACATAAGTCCACGTGGTATCTGGCTTAGATTGAATAGCAGAAAGGGTTAAAGGCTGCTCGCTGTGAAGATAAGCAGACTCAACCTTAGTGGTGTTAGATGATGCCTGCACATGCGATGTTAACATCACCCAAAAAAGCAGACATAAAATTCGTGACAACATAAACTCGAATACTTCCTTTTCTGCCTGTTACAGCTAAATCTTGATTCCGTTGACCTGTGACTAAATTAATAAACCACGCTCTGCCATCGAGAGTACGCCATTGTCGCCCACAATAAAGTGATCCAGTACGCGAACATCCACCAGCTGTAGGGCTTGCTGCAATTTGTGGGTGATGCGTTCATCACTCAAGCTGGGCTCGGCAATGCCTGATGGATGGTTGTGAGCAAATATAACCGCAGCGGCATTATGAAATAGCACCTGTTTCACAACTTCTCTGGGATACACGCTGGCGCCGTCTATTGTGCCACGAAACAGCTCATCATAGGAAATCAGCCGATGCTGGCTGTCTAAAAACAAGCAGGCAAAAACCTCATGTGGCAAGTGTCGCAGCCGACTGGTCAAATATTCACGTACCGAATTAGGCTCAGTAAACGCACCGGGCTTGTCGAGTTTTTGCTGTAAATGACGCCGGGCCATTTCTAACACAGCCTGTAACTGAGCATATTTCGCTGGGCCTAATCCAAGGCTCTCACAAAACTCCGCTTGGCTTGCTTCAAGTAATGGCCGCAAACCATTAAATCGAGTTAACAAGTGCCGCGACAGATCCACCGCCGTCATGCCCGTTATTCCCGTTCGTAAGAAAATAGCTAATAACTCTGCATCACTTAAAGAATTTGGACCTTTTGTGAGCAATTTCTCCCGCGGTCGTTCATCCACGGGCCAATCTGTGATGGCCATATCGTCTCGCCTGTTCATCCATGAATCAGTTTGTTGTTATACTGCGCCAAGGTTCAAGGAGCAAGTATGCAAAGGCTAACCAACAAACGTATTTTATTAGGCATTACAGGTGGCATTGCTGCCTATAAAACGGCTGAACTAGTCCGTGCATTAGTGACCAATGGGGCTGATGTTCGTGTGGTCATGACAGATGGCGCAAAAGAATTCATTACGCCGCTCACTCTACAGGCACTATCTGGTAACCCTGTGCATCACAGTTTACTCGACCCAGAAGCCGAGGCTGGCATGGGCCATATTGAGCTAGCAAAGTGGGCTGACTTTATTTTAGTCGCGCCTGCCAGTGCCAACTTCATTGCACGCTTAACATCCGGCATGGGCAACGATTTACTCACCACGCTTTGTTTAGCCAGCATTGCCCCTCTCGCCATCGCCCCCGCTATGAACCAAGCTATGTGGGCCGATGAAATCACACAGAATAACCTTAAGCAGTTGCAAAGCTTAAAGCCCGTACACGTTTGGGGCCCCGATCAAGGCGAGCAGGCCTGTGGCGATGTTGGTCCTGGGCGAATGCTCGAACCCTCAGATCTGGCCCGCCGTTTATCAGAACAATTTGAACGCAAAATTCTGTCTGGTAAGACCATCACAATCACCGCTGGCCCCACCCGTGAGGCCATTGACCCTGTGCGTTACATAAGTAACCACAGCAGTGGAAAAATGGGATTTGCCCTTGCTCGTGCCGCACAGGAAGCCGGTGCAAAAGTAAATTTGATCTGCGGCCCCGTTCATTTGCCAACGCCTGAACGCGTGCATCGCACAAACATTAACAGCGCACAAGAAATGCTCGATGCTGTTATGGCATTACTGCCTGAAACCGATATTTTTATCGGCGCAGCCGCCGTCGCCGACTACCGCCCTGTGGATGTAAGTGATCAAAAAATCAAAAAGAACCAAGATGACATGCACATCCACTTAGTCAAAAATCCTGACATCATTGCCACCGTCGCCGCACAAGAAAACAAACCGTTTTGCGTGGGCTTTGCCGCTGAAACACAAGACGTGGTCGCTTATGCGCGAGGCAAGTTAGAACGGAAAAAGCTCAACATGGTTATTGCCAATGATGTCAGTTCACAACACATTGGTTTTAATAGTGATGACAATGCCATTATTATCATTGATCAAGACTCATCTACAGAATATAGCCAAGCCAGTAAATACGTGCTGTCGCAAAG
>JAWUXY010000097.1:0-9639 GCA_034111105.1 Bermanella sp.
GGGTAAGCGTATAACCCGTTAAAATCTTGGTTTTCAAGAGTATTCGCTGGTTGAGTAAATTCGTGATTAAGTGATTGATTGCTGGCAATAAAAATGGTTTTTTCTTGCACGCTTTGGTTACCATGATTACACCCAATCACAGGAGTTCGGCCATGATCCGTGGTAATTAATACTAACCAGTCTTCCCCTTGAGCAATTTTAGCATTCACCGTTGCCATCATTTGGCCCACTTGCGCATCGGCCACTTCGATTGAGTTTTGATAGGCCGAGCCAAAACATTGGGTGTGACCATAGTGATCTGGGTCATCTAGGTGAGCAAATATAAAGTCTGCACGTGTGGTATTAATGACATCAATGACTTTATCGGTGACGGCTTGGTCAGAAATCCCATTAAGCGTCAGGTTGTTGCCTACCACGTCATTTCTAAAATAATGAGTGTTAGGTGTTCCCCAATGAGCAATACTGGCGATGTAAGCATTAGGCTTTGCATCGCGAATGCGTTTAAATAAACTCGGGAAATCTGGGTTAGCTAAATCATCACCATTGGCGGCAATACGGTGCTTGTTTACCCAAACACCCGTTAAAATCGTAGACCAGCCTGGCCCGCTTGAGGTTTTTTGCTCTGTGGCCGTACCCGCTATGCCCCCTGTAAACGCTTTACTTATATTCAGCTGATCCATATTGGGTGTGTTGGCTGCCTGTAACTTCTCAAACTGCACGCCATCAATACCAATAAGTAATACCTTACTTTCTGCCGCCACCAGTGACGAGAACACCATCACGCTGCTTACCGCTATTCGTTTAATGAGTTTCATTGTGACCTCCTTTTGTATTGGTCTAGCCCAATATCAAGAATGTATATTTCTAATGGGTGAACTATCCATGAAACTTCTATGGCCCCGCAGTACACACTGTTACAGCTTAATGACAATACAATAAACACAAGCTGAACCCAACTGTCATAAAAACTTCAAATTTAATTGATTGAAAATCACACCTTTGGCCATTAATCTCCCTCTTATTCTGGTCTAGACCAGCAAACAAAAATGAGAGAAAAATGGATTCCAACAACCCTTACTTATTACTCACCCCCGGCCCATTGAGCACCACAGCCAGTGTGAAGCAAACCATGCTCAGAGATTGGTGCACATGGGATGAAGATTATAATCTCGGTGTGGTGCAGCCCATACGTAACACCTTAACCAAACTGGCGACAGCCGCTGCTGGTTACAGCACGGTATTGATGCAAGGCAGTGGCAGTTTCAGCGTTGAAAGTGTCATTGGCAGCTGTGTACCAAAGCAAGGACAGTTATTAGTGTTAGTTAACGGTGCTTACGGTGAACGGATCGCTACCATGGCAAGACAATTGAATATTGACACCCTGTGTTTAGTTGCCAGTGAAACTCAGTCTGTCAGTACTCGCGAACTTAATGAGTTTTTAAAACTCAACCAAAACATCACCCATGTGGCTACCGTTCACTGTGAGACCACCACAGGCATTTTAAACCCAATTGAGCAGTACGCCCCCATCATCAAGCAGCACCAAAAAGTGTGGATAGTCGATGCCATGAGCAGCTTTGGTGGTATGCCTATTGATATGGATGCACTGGGTATTCACTTTTTAATCAGTAGTGCTAACAAGTGCATTCAAGGGGTGCCGGGTTTTGGTTTTATTATCGCTAAAGAAAGCGAGCTTGAAAATTGCAAAGGCTTAGCCCGATCTCACTCACTGGACTTGTATGATCAATGGCACACCATGGAGCAAGGGCAAGGCAAGTGGCGCTTTACGTCGCCGACCCATGTGGTGCGTGCATTTCAAAAAGCACTTGAAGAATTAGCGCAAGAAGGTGGCATTAACGCACGCCACGCCCGTTATCAAAAAAATCATGACGTGCTGGTTAATGGCATGACCGAATTAGGTTTTCGTTGTGTTATTGAACAAGACAAACAATCGCCCTTCATTACTACTTTTCATACACCGGATAGCGAAACATTTGATTTCAAAACATTTTATACCTGCTTAAAAAAATATGGTTTTGTTATTTACCCGGGCAAGGTGGCACAAACCCCATGTTTTCGCATTGGGCATATTGGTGATGTGCAACCAGCTGATATTGAAGCACTGCTTAATGCCATTTCTAACAACCGATATTGGGTATAGAGGTTATTCATGAGGCCAAGAACCCTAGCACGAAAAAAATTAAAGCCTATCTTAGATTTTTTTGAACGCTTTGGTGATTGCATCGCCCCTTGCGGGCTAAGCTATCAACAAAAAGCCATTGCTAGGGCTCAGTATGCCGTTGAGCGAAACCTCGAAGACGCATTGAGCGCCTGCGCATTACTGTATGACTTGGACGAATTAGTCATTCAATCCCTAAGTCAAAATGCTCCCACCAATATATTGAATAAAGATAAACACGCAGCTGAATGTTTAAAAGTCATATTTCCTGAACACATTAGTAAACCCATACGGCTTAAAACGATTACTAAGCAGTATGCATCTCAACCCGCCACGCTTGAAAATGGCACGGCGAAGTTATTTGAGGAGTCCCCTTGGTTTTTTGCTTGCATGAGTCTTTTTCAAATTGAAAAGAAATTATTAACCCACGTATCGGCTCACGCTCACAACGTAAGTGACATTGCCAGCTACGAAGAATTATTACTGTCACAAACCCTTATATTATCGAGAAAAGAGAAACAACATGCTTAAAGCAACCCTGCGTTACCAAGGCCCAGTGCAAGCCATTATTTTAGATTGGGCCGGTACGACCATTGATTTTGGCTCACTGGCCCCAGTACGCGCCTTCATTGAATTATTTGAACGTGAAGGTGTAAACGTCACTCAAGCCCAAGCACGCGAACCAATGGGCACCGAGAAGCGTGAGCACATCACACGCATGCTCAGCAATGCAAACATTCAGCAACAATGGCAAACGGTAAAAGGCCGCGCACATACTCAAGCGGATATTGATCGTTTATATGATGATTTTTTACCAATACAAACCAACATCATCAAACACCGTAGTCAATTGATCCCAGGCTGGAAAAACGCATTCGATGCACTGGTAAAAAAGGGCTACAAAATTGGTGGTAATACCGGTTACGCCAGAGAAATGGTCGAACCCGCATTAGCATTTGCAAAAGAACAAGGTTACACACCGCTGACTACTATCTGTGCAACCGAAGTAAAACGTGGCCGACCAATGCCGGACATGGCATTAATGACCATGTTAGAGCTGGGTGCTGATCATGTTCAAGCCTGTGTCAAAGTCGATGACACACTGCCCGGTATTGAAGAAGGCATTCGCGCAGGCATGTGGACAGTAGGCGTGGCCGTATCTGGTAACGAAGTCGGTTTAGACGAACACGAATGGCACGCACTCAGTGATAAAGAAAAACAGCCGTTAAAAGAAAAAAGTTATGCGCGCTTTAATGCACAAGGTGCACATATTGTGATTGATTCGGTCAGCCAATTGCCACAAGCCATTGCAACAATAGAAGCATGGATTGCACAGGGCATTGCCCCTTAATGGAAACCATCGCCATCGGTCTTGTGGTACTGTCAGCGGTATTACATGCCGCTTGGAATCTATTAGGCAAAATGCAGGCTACGCCTAGCCTGCATTTTTTTATTGTGGCCACTTTTTTTTCGTCTGTTATGTTAAGCCCTATTCTAGTTATTTTTTGGCAAACACTGATACAACTTTCATTTTTACCCTTGATACTGCTTAGCGGTGTTTTTCAGGTTTTATATTTAGCGGGTTTAGCGAAAAGCTATCAAACGTTAGACTTATCCGTGGCTTACCCCATTATTCGTGCACTGCCTGTTTTATTGGTACCGATTGCGAGTTTAGTTATCGGGCTTTTTTTGGGTTCATCGACACACAACGAGCCTCATTATCAAACTGATTATCAAACAACTCAATGGGCCGCTTACGGTTTTATTGTCATAGGCACATTATTTTTATTACCCAAGCGTGAAAACATTCGTGCTAATCAAATACAATTTTTATTACTAAGCGCACTTGGTACAACCGGTTATTCAATTACTGATCACTTTATTCAACGTAATTGGTCGGCACAATCCAGTGCATCACCGTTTATATTAGGCAGCTTATATATAGTATTACAAGGTTGGGCCACGGTATTGATGGGCTGGATTTACCTGTGCATCATTCGTAAACAAGCCATTGATATTCGGTTTGACCTATCTGCGATTCAAGCAGGGTTAGTCATTAGCTTAAGTTACTTTTTAGTACTGTGTGCCATGTCATTTGTGGCCAGTGCTGGGGATATTGTCGCGTTTAGGCAAATCAGTATTCCTATTGGTTTTGCCTTTGGTATCGTGGTTATGGGCGAGAAGATTAACACTCAAAAGATCATCAGTATTGCACTCATCTGTGCAGGCCTACTGATGATCAGTTTATAAAATTAGCGACTGCTGATCACCAGTTCAATGGCGCTGTGTACCCAGTATTCAATATCGTATTCAATTAATGCACCATTTTTAGCATAACGTTTACGATGAATATTCAAACAAGGGGAGCCATCGTTTAACTGCAGTTCGTGTGCTTGATCATCATAAATGGCTTCTACTTTTATTTGATTATCTTCTTGAGTAATCACATGACCGTAATCTTGTTTTAGAATTTGAGTTAACGAGCCATTTAAATCACGTTGTGATAAATCAGGTACTAAGCTTTCAGGCAAATAAATTGTCTCGAATAACACTGGGCGCACTTCTAAAAACCGCACACGGCTTAGCTCTACTAATTTCTCTGTGGGTTTTAAATTAAATTGCTGGCGTATATCCGCAGGGCCTTTAATTTTTTTTATTTTTAATACATGAGTGCCCGCTTGTCGGCCTTGTTCTTGTGCTAACTGATAAAAATTCACCCGTGAAGATGGGTCATAATTAAGCCGTGCTGGGCAAACGAACCAGCCTCGTCTGTTAGAGCGATAAATCACGCCTGCTGCTTCTAATTTGCTCAGGGCTTCTCGGGCAGTAATACGGGTAGTTGAAAATTGCTCCACAAGCTCACGCTCTGATGGCAACTTACTGTGAATTGGGATGACCCCTTTCGCTATTTGTTGACTCAAATAGTCACGAATTTTGATGTAAGCAGGAACCATATTGCTCTCAATAGAATCAATTAAGGCCAGTTTACTTGACCTTAATTCATAAGAAAAGAATTCAGCCGTTTAGGATGCACTGGGCACAGCCGTTAGATCAGGCGATGTATTTGGCATTTTCAATTTAAAAAACACCCAAGAGATAATCATTAAGGTGCCCCCTAATAACGCAGACACATACACCGCTGTCTGCAAAAAGCTTAACCACGATATTTCAGGTGAATGAAAGTGTTTAATCAACAACAAACCCACACTGCCAATGTACCCAGCACTGTCTGATATATAAATCAAAAAGCCAGCATTACCAGGTTTACCTGTCATGGCGAGCATTCTATCGTATAAAAAGCAGTTAAAGGGAATATACGCCATGTATAAGCCCGCCCCCATAAGAATCATCCACGCTTTACCCGTGATAAATTCATGTTGAAACCAATACGTGCTTAAGCCCAGTAATAAGGTGCCACAAAAAATCACCACGTGATTGGCAGTAAAGGCAACAAAGTTATTACGAATAAACATTAAAAAAGCCAAAACCACTAACACAATGGCCGCAATGCGCACGCCTGCATATGTGAAAATTTCTGGGGTTGAGCCATAACCCAGTGATGACCAAATTTCAGCCGAAAAATTATCACGAAAATCTCTTAGCGCCGTGAACATTAAAAAGGCCAAAACCAAACATAATAAACCAAACCAATATTGCCCTAGCATTTGCCAACGATCTTTTGAATTCATGGGAACCCGTAGAGTTCTGGCCTCCACATCTTCTGTTGTGGGTTCCGGCAGCAGTGATAACCCGTATACGGCAATGAGCAACAACGGCATAAAAATTAAACCTGTGTAAAATGGCATCCAAAATTGATCCACATCCCAATACACCAACAAACCACCACCCACGCTGCGCACCATACCCGATGCGATAATAAACGTGGCACTTAAGCCTGCTCCTAATAATTCAGATGTGCGACGCCCTTCTAAAAAACTAAATACCAAACCCCAGATCATACCAAGAGGCAAACCGTTAAAAAATATTGCAATGGGTTTTAGAGGTTCCGGTAATATCGCAAATAACAATAATGCTAAGTGTGCACAACCAACTAACGCAACAATGGCAACCGCACGGCGGTTATGCATCATTTCAGAAATCACTTTTATGCCAATAAACTTTGACAGCATATAGCCAACCACTTGGCTTAATATTAAGATAATTTTAAAATCCACCTCCCATAAAAATAAGCCTTCGTATTGCCCTACCGTAAAAGGCTTACGAAATGCATACATTGAAAAGTAAGTTAAAAAAGCTGCACTCATAGCGTATAGGGCAAACCAAGGCACGCTGGTGGTGCTCAGCCAGCGCTTGAGTTGATTTTCAATTTTATTATGGGGCATTAACATATTGGGTCCTCTAATAATCAGTGTATGGTTTAGCGGTTACCGCTATGTTTCAGCCTGCTGTTTTTTGGCTTCTTGCCATTAAGCAATCGTTACGAAAATCTTCTGCGTAGGCATCGCCCAAAGGAAAGCGATTCATATCTAATTCGTTATGAATGGCGCCGGTTATTGCATGAGTAACCGCATGCTTAGCCATGCCTGCGCTGTAGGCAATGCCCGCACCGGAACAGCCACTGACAATGGTTAAATTTGAATGAGAATCCGGGCAGCCAATAACGGGCAGACCATCCGCAGAATAAGAAGAAATACCCGTGATTAAATTGGCCAAGCCTAGCTGCTCGATGTCGGGCCAAAACTGGACCAGTTTTGGCCATGCATTTTCTAACGCCTCTAAGCCTTGCTGGTCGTTCTTAAATTGAAACCCATGTACATCACACGGCACATCATCAGGGTGCAGCGCTTGACCTTTATCACGCACGCCAAACAGCATGTGATTCGTTTCTTGACGAAAATACGCTTGCGCAGAGGGCACCACACAGACAGGAAAATCAGAATCCAGCTTTTCATAAGGCTCAGTGAGCCAATACAAACTTCGCATGGGCGTTACAGGTAATGAAATACCTAAAGGCTTTAATAATTTTGCGGCCCAAGGGCCTGCACAAATAAAGAGGTGTTTTGCTTTAATATCCGTTACGTCATTGCTGCGCGAGACCTGATAGCCATTATCTAATTGCGTAATGGCTGTGATATTGTCACCTTGAAAAAATCTGACTCCGTTAGTGCGTGCACCCATGCCAAAACTGTTCGCCAATATGGTGCCATCCACATAACCATCACCACTAAAATACAAACGGCTTTGACTATTGCCTGTGCTAAAAAATGGGCAGTATTGATCGACGATTTTTTGCTCTAAAAATTCATGTTGAATTTCTAACGCGCCAGCGACATTGGCCATATTATTCAGACTTTTAATTTCGTTTGTACTTACCGCTAAATGCAGCCCACCACAACGGGTGAACGGTATCGGCATGTCTAATTCTGAATTAAGTTCAGTAATAGCGTTTAAGGTATCTTGCACCATGGACGCCGCGATTAATTTAGTACGACCCTGTGTCACAAGTGCGGCCGCCTGACTGGTGGTCGCTTGTGAACACAAGCCTTTTTCAATTAAGGCAATGTCTGCTTGAGGTGCTGCTTTTGACAAGGTCCAAGCCACAGCTTGCCCCAATATGCCGCCACCAATAATTAAATAATCAACTGTCACGCTTTCTTCCTCTGGTATAGACCAAATTTAAGCAACTAAACATGACAAATAAATGACAACTTTGTACAAACCACACCATTTAGCCAGACACAAAAAAAGGGACAATAAATTGTCCCTTTTCATAATAGATACGATTAATGACCCATTAGTAAAAGCTGTACTTAACACCCAGCGTGGCGCGCATACCATAGTATTCAACTTGCACTGGGCGGTCTTCATCACCTTGGTAATAATTAAGTTCAGAATTACCTAGGTTGTTCATTTCAAGATAAACCATTAATTCATCAAGCGGTTTGTAAGAGCCTGTGAAGTCGATGCTGGTGTAATCACCGTAGTAACGATCGTGTGCTTTATCAGCGCCATGTTCTTCAATGTAAGAGCCCTTAAAGTTCATCGCCACTTTCGCAGCCCAAATGCTGTTATCGTAGAATGCCGCTAGGTTGTACAAGCTATTTGCTTGACGCGGAATCGACACATCACGCTTGCCGCTTTGCGTCATGATTTCCATTTCGGAATCCATGAACGTTGCATTGGCACTCACACCAAAGTGATAAAGTGAATCGGCAATAAAATCCAAACGTGAACTGACCGCTAATTCAGCACCGTATAGATGCGCACTGTCAGCACTGGTGTATTTGATATAATCCGCATCGGTTAAACCGCCATAAGTGATGGTGCCGATTTCTTGATAGATAACATCGCTGATGTCTTTAAAAAATAGCCCTGCCGAAAATACACCCACATCACCAAAGTAAGTGTCATACATAAAATCAACATTGGTTGAATACGTGGCATCTAATTCAGGATTGCCTTCATAAATTTCTTCATCATGAGATACCACTGTTTTGCCCGGGGCCAGTGCGCCAAAGTCAGGGCGAGAGAACGTACGGGTTAATGCAAATCGAAGGTTAGTATCGTCATTCATTGCATGATTCACATGCACCGCAGGTAAAATGGATAAGTAATCATTTTTACCTTTTTTACGCACAGTTTGGCTTGCGGTTTCGTCAAATTCCCAACCATCTACTTCGGTTTCTGTTTGCTCTAAACGGACACCGGCAATCACACTGGTATCGTCGTTAACTGAAATGGTTGCCATACCATAAGCAGCAAGTTGTGTTTCGTTCACATCAAAGTTACGACCTAATGCAGCGCCATTCTCGACTGTGTATGAATCAGGTGATAGTTCAAATTTCTCTTTGTTTTCATTCCAGAAGGTAACCGTGTCGTTAACATTTAATACTTGAGAAAAGTCTTCAGCGTAATCAACATCCACTTCAGGTAAAAAGTCATCACGCCCAGGTTGATCTTCTAAGCCATAAATAGCCCCTAAATCAGCCAGCGTGGGGGCAGCGCCATGATTCGCTGTATCCCAGGTATAAAACTCATCAGAGAATCGTGCTACACGTTCTTTTTCACGGAACTTACCACCAAATTTTATATCGGTTGAATCGTTAAGTGCGTGAGTAAAATCCAATTGTGCAATGATTTTATCTTTCTCATTAATACTCACTTTATATAATTCAACTGAATCAATGGCCATTTGCGTAGGGTCCATTGAGAATCCGTTGGGTAAGTGATTTGAAATAGCATCTTTAGGGTCACTACCGCCATCAATTTCACTGACTGCGTAACCTTTTGAGCCAGCTTGGTTCATTTCAAGATCCGTAAAGCCCACATTGTCTTGATCGAATCGCATCACGAAATAAGATTTATCATCTGCATTGGGGGTATTACCATAACGAAATTCGTTTTCGTAAGTGGCTAATGACCATTCTAATTTTGAAGCCGCATGATTGAAAAAGTGCTCACCGCCTATTTCATACCCTTTCATTTCGGTAATAAGCGTA
>JAWUXY010000098.1:0-8434 GCA_034111105.1 Bermanella sp.
TGCTTTTTACCAATAATCACACAAGCTGAATCGATTTGTGATTATAAAAAGTGGGATAGTTTTAGTGATGTTAATCTTTTTAAAGGTGAAGACAGTTATTTTTTTATGACTTCGCATAAGGCTGTAGATGCCGACGGCGCACCTAATGCTTACCATCCTGATAATATTGGTCTGGATTACTTAGAAAATGCAGGCTACCCCAAAAAAAGTTGGTGGCGCTCAGTATTAGTACCTGACCCAGTTAACCCTAATGTGGCATATCGTCAAAAAGAGGGTGAATACAAAGGTTTTTTTATATCAAAAACATCCTTATATGATTCGGCTAAAGATATATATGATACGACGCGGTATGTAGACGCTACCCGTTATCCATATTTAGTCTTCCCTCGAACGTTTTTCCATAAAAAAGGTACTGGGCTTCTGGGTGATTTGGGGTACGCTTTGAATCTTGAAAGTGGGAAAGTGAGCCCATTTGTTGTGGCCGATATAGGGCCGTCGCGTGCAGCTTTAGGCGAAATTTCCATGAACCTAGCACAGAGGTTAGGTGGTAAGGATGTGAATCCTAGAAACGGTGCAGGCATTCCAAGCGGCGATGTTTTGTATGTGATTTACCCTTATTCATCAAAGCAGCATAAATGGCCAATTGAGATAGAAAGCCTTGAAGGTATAGCAAATGCGAAAATAGCGGCCCAAGGTGGAGTTGAAGCAATTACAAAATGCGCTAAAAAACGAGAATAAAGTTATTACGGGTGCGCAGAAAGCGTGATAACTGTCCGCTTAAAAATAGGCTTTATACACTGCTATTTTGATCCAGCACATTTACTTTTGGTGTGTGCTGTTTATCTCCTAGCTCCGATACTACCATGCCTAAAATGATACAGGTGGCGCCGACAAAGCCCAGCAAACCTAACTTTTCATCTAAAAAGAGGGCGGCTGATATATGGGCAAAGATGGGTTCGCTGGCAAAAATCAATGCAACTTTATGCGGCGCTAATAACGTTTGTGAAACCGATTGTGCCCAGTACGCATAGGCTGTCCCAAGTATGCCTGCGATTAAAATACCGGCATACACGATGGGAGTGGTGAGTTGTTCATGCCAAGTAATGGCTGGTTTGCCGGTAATGTAAAAACTTGGATCAGGGTCTAGGTAGCCTGCGATAGCGCTATAGAGTGCGACGGCACTTAATTGAATAATACTCAATAAAATCACAGGCATGGTGCTGACAAATTTACCTGTGAGTAAAATATGAAATGCAAAACTGAATGCACAAACTAATACCAGTGCATCCCCTTTATTAAATACAAATTTGTCACCAACGGTTAAGCAATACAAACCAATTGTCGCCAGGGTAATACCAACCCATACCGCGATCGCTGCTTTTTGCTTAAAGAAAATAAAACCTAAAAACGAAACCAACGGTACGGCTAAGCCTGTAATGAAGCCAGCGTTCGATACCGATGTATAGCGCATGCCTTCGGTTTGAGTAAAAAACCCAATAAACAATAATAGGCCTAAGAATAAACCGGCTAATACGATGGATTTGATATGGGCTTTGTTGATGATCTCTTTACTAAAATAGAACAAAGGCATTAATGAGAGTGCCGCGACACCAAAGCGTAATGCATTGAAGGTATGCGTGGGCAGTACCTCAATGGCAAGGTCTACAAGTACAAATTCGGCGCCCCAAATAAAGCTGGTGAGTAGCAGTAAAAAAAATGCAATGCGGGGTGAAAGTAGAGTCATGGTCTGGTCATTATAATCGTTAGCCATTCACCATAGATTTCAAGCGATGTTATGGCTATACCCAGTAGGGGATAGGGTCGTTCAGGTTAGGCTGAAAAGCTGTATAATGGCGCGATTTTTCTAGTTGGTCAGATTATGCATATTAATCACATTAAAGTTCGTGGCTATCATTTGGATGTTTATCAGCACGTAAATAATGCCCGTTATCTTGAGTTTTTAGAAGAGTCTCGCTGGTCGTTCTTTGAGCAGTACCCGCTAGTTGAGAAAATTCATGGGCATAATTTAGCGTTTGTATTGGTGAATATTAATATCAATTACCGCCGCCCAGCGTTTGTTCAAGAAGTGTTGGAGATTCGTACCAAGGTGGCCAAAATTGGCACTAAAAGCTGCACAATTGAACAAACAATGTATTTAGAAGGGACCGAGACAGTAGTGGCCGATGCGTTAGTGACCTTTTGTGTGCTGGATCAAGTTAAGCACCAGTCTGTGGTGATCGACGGTGAAGTACGCGAGCTATTAGAGCAAATGTCGTTATAATAGCGCCCGCAAATGGCTAGGTTAAAATGAGTTAGTGGTAATAAAGAATGGCTAAAACGGATATAGACGAGATGATTGCCCCTGTTGTGGCGTACTTGCCCAATCGCACACCGGATGAATGGGTGGCTGCGGCACTAGAGCATCAAGAAACCATCTTGATTGATCACGCCACTAACGAGCTGAAAGCGGCTCAGCAAGCCATGACGTTAATGGCGCGTAACCCATTAAATATGGACATTCAAAATAAGATGTCTCGCCTTGCCCGTGAAGAGTTGGTGCATTACGAGCAAGTGCTTAAAATCATAAAAAAGCGCGGTATTAAGTTTCGTACCATGAAGGCAAGTGGTTATGCCTTTAATATGGCCAAGCACATTCGCTCTGATAACAAGGGTAAGCTCACTGACAGTTTAATCATTGGCAGTATTATTGAAGCGCGCTCGTGCGAACGTTTCCATAAAATTGCTCCAAGCTTAGACGATGAGTTGCAGAAATTTTACATTTCATTGCTTAAGTCTGAGTCTCGTCACTTTCAAGATTACCTTACCCTTGCACAAAAATACTCAGAAGATGATATTCAGCCCCGCGTTGATTTCTTTTTGCAGTGCGAAGACGACAGTATTATGCAGCCCGATCGTTTAATGCGTTTGCATTCGGGTATGCCGACAGATGACTTAATCGTTACCTGATACTCAGTGGTTTATATTTATCGCGTTTGTAGTTTCGTTTGTCGTCGTGACGAAGGCTCGTTTGAATGCTCAATAGGAATGGTGGTTTTAAATTCTGACACGCCTAATTCTTTTGGTATAGCCGGGAAGGGGTTAGCATTGAGTACCTTGCTTTGCAGCCATTGTTGATAGTGTGGCGAGCCCTCTAATACGTCGATTTTTACTTGAATTGCAACCCCAGCAGGCATCAAGGTTATTCCTATATTCGCTTTACCAGTCACAGGGGCGCTGCCCATTTTATTGAGCAAGTGTTTAAGCAATTGTTGCTGATACTGCTCTTGTGGGGTTTGGGCCTTGCCAGATTGATCCACCAGATCCCCTTGATTACTTGAGCTGGCTTTTGATTGTAATTGTTTAGCTTGTTGCGGCTTACTGGCACTGGGTTGTGGTTTTACAGCTTGCTGTTGACCGCTCAATGCTATTTTTTTAGAGGGCGTATTTGTTTGTGCAGATTGCGCGCTGGTTTGGCGGGCCTGAGTGTTAGGTTGTTCTTGAGTTTGCTCGTGCACCGCTTCAAGCAGCATCACTTGGCCTTGCCCTTTAGATGATGCACTTGGCCAAACCCAAATTGCTCCTATCATCACCAACCCATGCACAGCAATAGACAGCAACAAGGCTGTCGGCCAGCTGTGTTTGTTTATTGTACGATTTGAAGGGCTCGAAGCGTTATTGTGATTCACAATCCTGTCACTTTTAATGGTCTATGATTTAAAACGGCGATAACCATCGGATTAACCTACTCAAGAGGTAGGATTTAACGAACGGGCATTGTATTATATTCCACCTTTCAGCGCCGCCTGAAGATTTCTTAATATCTGTTGTGCTCAGCATAACAGCTACAACAACAAATGGAGTAAGTGATGAGCGTACTTGTAGGTAAAAAAGCACCTGATTTTACAGTAGCAGCAGTACTAGGTGACGGCAGCATCGTTGACGAATTCACACTGTCAGAAGCCATCAAAGGCAAATACGGTTTAGTATTCTTCTACCCGTTGGATTTCACATTTGTATGTCCTTCAGAGTTGATCGCACTTGATCACCGTATGGATAAATTCAAAGAGCTAGGCGTTGAAGTAATCGGGGTTTCTATCGATTCTCACTTCACTCACAACGCATGGCGCAACACCCCAATTAACGACGGCGGCATTGGCCAAGTTAAATACACCCTTGCTGCTGATATCTCTCACGATATCTGTAAAGCATACGACGTTGAGTCTGACGGTGGCGTTGCTTTCCGTGGTGCATTCATCATCGACACTAACGGTGTTGTACGTTCTCAAATCGTTAACGATCTACCACTTGGTCGTAACATGGAAGAACTAATCCGTTTGTTCGAAGCACTTCAGTTCACTGAAGAGCACGGCGAAGTTTGCCCTGCTGGTTGGAATAAAGGCGATAAAGGTATGGACGCGTCGCCTGAAGGCGTAGCGAAATACCTAGCTACAGAATCTGATAAGCTTTAATTTTTTAAAGTTTTAAGATTTCAAAAAACCGCTGCAATTTTCATTGCAGCGGTTTTTTTATGGGCTGCATTTTGTGCGGTCTAATAAATATCAGTAGAGAGTGTGCTGTCTGTGTCGAGTAGTATTTGCATTCGATGTAGTTTAGGATTTTAATTGTTATTTAAGGTGGGCGTTAAAGTGACGTTCAATTTTTAAGGGCTTCTCATTGGGTTAAGCTTTAATACTAATAATAAGATTTAAGGAATGAATAGTGAAAAATATTTTTATAATTGTGCTGCTAGTGGGTGGTTTGATTTTTTATGTATCAAATAAAGATTCAACCCCAGATACGCTCTATTTTTCTGGGGAGCAGTATAAATTAGGCGATGCTTCCGGTAAGCAGGGCATGGCAAAAACATACCAGTATACAAAGTCTGGGCGAATTAATGGTATAAATGACTTTGTGCATGTTTTTGTTGTGGATAAGACCACTGATTATATTGATCCTATCAGAGGATTTTTAGAAGAATCTTATAGTTTAAACCTGCTGGATGAATTAGATGGGAAATTTGGTGTTTTTAATACGTCAGGTGAACAGAGGGATTATTATGCATATTCTGTTGAGCAGGAAACAGCCACGTCATATTGGATACTTACCTTTGTGAACCAGTCTAACTTTGATAATAATAAGGTGTCTTTAGGCGAAGCTCGAAATAAGGCACCTGATTACTTTCGTTCTTTAGTGGCTACATTTAATGAAATCGCCCATTGATATTTTTGTTGCTGAATCCTCACTATAAACGTATAGATTAAATGGTCGTGGCCAATTAGATTTGGTCATAACTTAGAAAGGCAATTTCCCCTTGTTTTGTTTACAGTGTGTTAATTCGCCGTTACAAATGTGCCGCCTTAACGACTGTCATAACCCATCATGCAACGTGACACTTTAAATCTTGCATTAAAAATACCGATACCCATCGATTGCATTAACTCAAATATCAATATTTTTTACACCTGAGTTAATGATTAAAACTACGCTTATGAATACCGAACGCTAGTCGCAGTTCTGCGGCCTTGCGAGTTGTCCCTTTATTGAATTCATTTGATTGAGCGCTAATTGATCCGCGGCTAGTTTGAGTTTGTGGCCAAAAGATGCCCAGTTTTTTGGTCATATTGTCACCGTAAATATATGAGGATTTTTATCGGCACTCATTACCGGCGGCTATATGTCTCATTTTGCGGGTTTTACCTGTTGTGCTGGCGTATAAAATGATGGGCAGTGATAAACCTGAAACGAGCATTTAACCATATAGTGTTGATGGGATCAGGGCCCGATAAAGACCTTAATGCAAATGATAATAATTATTATTGATGATAATGATTTATACTGATATTCTCGCCGCCCAAATTTTTAGGTTTACTCAATTTAGAGGGCGAAGATGTTTAATTCCGTGTCAAAATCACTAGCTGTACTGATGTGCTGCTCATTATTATTAACCGCGTGTAAGTTGCCCGGAGAAAAAGACAGCTCTAATTCGGATGTAAAAAGTGATGATCAGCAGCCTGTCGCGCCAATAGATGTAACGCCTCCAGTTGAACCTATAGCACCAGTTGAACCTATAGCACCAGTTGAGCCTATAGAGCCAGTTGAGCCTATAGAACCTATAGAACCAGTTGAGCCTGTTACTCCGACAGAGCCTGAGATTAATCCGTTAGTGGATACTGAGCGTTTCAATAAAATAAATGAAAAAGGTGCATCATTAAGCCTTGAACAGCAGTTGTTCGATATGAACATTGAGCCTTGGGCCTGCGTGCAGGATAAAAACGCTGACTTGACGTGGCAAGTTCCCCAAGCTAGTGGTGATTTCGCCTTTAATCATACTTATTATTGGGCAGAGCGTACGATTAATCATCGAGACTATGGTCGTGCACAATGTGGCTTACTCACTCACGATGGCGAGCCTATCGATTGTAATACTGATGCATTCATTCAACGTGCAAACGACCTAAAACTCTGTGGTAAAACCGATTGGCGTCTAGCCAGCCGTAAAGAATTCAATTCACTATTAAACAAAGAATATGCTAACGAAGCAGAAAATCTGGCGCCGATTAATGCGTTTTATTTCCCTTTTGTTAGTGCGAATGGGGGTGAACTTTATTGGGGAGATGAAGCTGCTAATTATCCTAATGGTCATGACTCTGTCGTAGTCAAAGATGACTGGCAAGGCTCTAATGCACAAGTAGGCTCGGCTTACGGTGTATGGATGGATAGTGATTTTGCTAATGTTAAGGTGCCGCCACGTTCTGCGAATGAGCCGCATTTTGCCATGCTTGTGAGTGGCGAAAAAGTATTGCCCGTGACTCCTGAACCGACAGAAGAAAGTGTTGACGCAATCACTCAGCTGATGCCGCTAGAAAAGATAGATGACGGTGAAGATGAAAATAATAATTGGAAAAATCGGTTTTCTAAACTGGATGACTTAGCCGTTGAATTAGTCGATCAAGATGCCGATAGTTGGAGCTGCACAGAAGATAAGCTGTATAAGACGGCAACGAATGGTTTACAAGACATAAAAATTGTTTGGCAACGTATTACTGATACTGAAAAACAGATGAATTATGCTGCGATTGACGCTTACATTGATAGCGTCAATACAAATAAGCTATGCGGTAAAACCAATTGGCGTTTGCCTACAGAGAAAGAGTTAAAATCTTTATTAGTTGAATATAACTTCGCTCCTAATTTTCTTGATAAGCGTGCAGGTTATGAAACCAGTGTATTTAATGATCTGGTTGTCGGTAAAAACTATGAAGAGAGCTACTATTGGACCAGTACGGATGATGAATATAGTGATGCAAAAAAATCAGCCGTATCTTTTCAGGATGCGTTTGCCGAGAGTAGCAGTAAAGATAAGCTTACATCATATTATCGTGTACGTTTGATTTCGACATTTTCTTTAAGCAAGTAACAAGTAAATTAATTTATGAAACCATTATTCAAACTCATATCTAATCGCTTGTACGTAATCCTGTTAATATTATGTGTGAGTTTGGTGGGGTGCAGCGAATCCTCAAGTCCCTCCAGTGTTGATAAACCCCCTTCAGTTATTGATGACGACATAGCTGATAAGACACCTTCGACTATTGATGACGGCATAACTGATAAGGAATTAGTCGACGTGATTGATCAGGAGGTGCTTAGCAAGGCCGTGCTTAAAAAAGGTGGTGTGTTTACTTATCAATTTAAGCTAGGAGCACAGCAGCAGTTACGTTTTATCGACGAAGATCATTTAGGTAAGGTTGTTTTTGTTGATAATAAATTACACTATACCGCGGGCGCCTCATTAGGTACTGATATTATACGTTTTGAATTACAATCTTTGGGTGAGGCTGCTTTAAATAGTCAGCCTAAAATCATACGTTGGATGTTTTCTATTACCGATGATGAGCCTCAATTTGAGATTTTATCGCATAATACTCTTGATGATGCGGCTTCTGTTTGGTCATGTGTTCAGGATAATGATACTAATGAGGGTGTTACTTGGTTAGTTGCTAATGAAACCAATGCCGCTAACTATGCATGGGGCGGATGGCGCGCTATCCTACCGGGTTTTGATGCACAGTGCGCAGCGACCTTAGGGGAGAGAGAAAATAGTGAATGCAACACAGAGCATTTAATCTCTACGCTCAATAATAGCAATGTGTGTGGTAAAAATGATTGGCGCTTGCCAGAAGCGTATGAAGTAAATAACATTTTTGATGTTAATTACTTATCTGTCGCGGATAACCAGCCGGGTGTTGACCCATTCTATTTTCCGGGCATTGATTTTTCAATGTATTGGCTGTCTAAAGATAACGCTGCATTAGGCTTTGATAATCAAGCGTATGGTATGCGCTTTTCTCGTGATTATGCCATTGCAAAAATTGTAAATAAGCGTTTGCCGCAAAAAGTTATATTGGTTTCTGGTGAGGTTAGAGACACCTCT
>JAWUXY010000099.1:0-10902 GCA_034111105.1 Bermanella sp.
CCTAGAATTCCTAGCCATATGATCAATCAAGGTAGCGGATACAACCTTGAAGAAGCTGGCAAATACATGAAGTCCATCCGCACGCGTGTAATTAATGCCATGAAATACCCAGCAGAAGCTATCATGCTTAAAAAACGAGGGAAAGCCTCAATTTTTGTTACAATGGACAACAAAGGAAATGTCGTAAAAATATTTGAACGCTATGAATCTAAGCATGCTGTTTTAACCAAAGCATTAATAGATGCCGTTGAACGCGCCAAACCATTACCTGCCATGCCAGTGGATTTAGGCAAAGATACCATCACAGTGGATATTGAATACGAATTTAGACGATAGATGGATTCATCACCATATCAGAAAACTCTTCTATTTTTTGACTTACGAATGACACATAAATATAACGATTTTTCGAGAAAAAGAAAAATATCCACGTTATCACCTCTAAACTTTTATCTTGCGACGTGGGATGCATTTTTAATTATTGATATATCTAACAACTAAAAAATGTAGCATATTTTCCAGACAGCCCTATTACTTTGGACCAACCGAACTGGCAATACATCTAGTCATATTTATTAACAACATGTAAATTCGTAATATCATAAAATTCTATCTAAATGAACAATAATATAGCCAGCAAAACGTAAATCTTATGGCCCCATCCAGTTATCACTCCAATCGTACGATGAGTTTTGATGTTGGGTTTTCACAGCATCACTCTCATCAAAAGAAAGTCGCCCTGCCCACACCACAAATAAAAAACAAATAACGGTCAACAATAGCATTAATATTTTCATGATACCCTCCTGTTCAATACAGACAGAATAACGAAAACAGTCACTATTAGGCTTGAACAGAATTGCTCAATTTAAGAAAGAAATGACATCTGATATTGTTTTGGTGTCATACCATAAACAGGCTTAAAGCGTCGATTGAAATGACTCAAATCAGAAAAGCCAAAATCAAATACCACATCATTAAGTGCAGCCCCTTGCTCTAATTTCGAACGAGCAGCATTCACCTTAGAATTAACGATATACTGATGAGGTGTCATGCCAAATTGAGAGCGAAATAATCGTAAAAAATGATATTTCGACATCCCAATCATATTACTAATATCCGTTAAGGATAATTCATGATGTACATTATCTTGAATGTAATCACGCGCCTTTAATAGCAATCCATCGACCCGTCGTACCTTTTGATTGGGGACAAATTGATCTTCATAAGCAGCTATCCTTGCACTTAACTGATACAGCCAATAATCTTGCATTAATGCATCTTGATTATGAGTGGCAATAAGGTGACTAAGCCGCATGACAGCATCACCTAATAACCCATCGCCTATTACATTTTCATTCACTCGAAAATGAGCGCTGTTTTTAACACCCGCAGCGTATAACATGGCGTGAAACTTATCAGGATCAATGTATAGCATTTGATACAGTAAGGTATTACCACTTTTACCATGGCCGTCGTGGACCTCTTCAGGGTTGAACAACATAATATTGCCCGGTTCACTACGATGGGCCGCACCACCGCTGGTAAAGTGTTGAAACCCCTTTTGAGTCACGCCAATAGATAACGTTTGATGAGCATGTTTATCATAACTAAAATCATTGATTTCAGCGCGTAGCATTGTCACCTGATCAAGATAAGGGCTCCGTAAATACTGAAACTGATTGTCTGTTTTCATATCTCAACCATTGAAATAAACCTTTGCATCAATGAGCATACCGCTAAGTTGGTTAATCTACTTGGACAATGTTGCTATTTTGCAACAATAAAGAGCCTGACTGAATAGACCCACCAGAGCATTTATTTACCACACCCTTTTAAGCAGGTAATCATAGGCTTGAAATCAAGACTCATTAAAAGAGAAAAACTCACTATCAGCATCAACACTAATTAAAGTTTTGTCGGCATTTTTTGATCTACTGGCAATTTATTTTCAACACAAGACTCCCAACCTATAACAAGATTTAATGCTCCCATTCATTGCTTTCAGCATTACGCACGCTCTAGCAGATTTTCACATAAAAAAAGCCAGCAACAGCTGGCTTTTCAAGCAACACACTCAATACAAATATAACTAAAGCGTATGGGTAGGCCTATCCGAATTCAGCGCACCCGCCAGATGCGTTTCTATTTTATTGCGTGCTGCATTATTCTCAGCAAACTGCACGCCCACCCCCGCCGCTTTATTGCCTTGTGCGCCTTTTGGGGTGATCCAGATAACTTTACCAGCAACAGGGATTTTTTCTGGCTCGTCCATCAGGCTTAATAACATGAAGACTTCATCGCCCATCGTATAGCTTTTATTGGTGGGTATAAATAAGCCACCGTGCTTGATAAACGGCATATAAGCCGCATACAAGACGGCTTTGTCTTTGATTGTAAGAGAAAGTATGCCGTTACCGGGACCTAATTTAGGTGCCATAGTATTTAACCTTTATTATTCTAATACTGCTATTAATGAGCAGATTGCCCCAATAACGCAAGCCAGTCAATGAGCAGTGATTCCGTCATCATAGTCGCATTTGGATTTGCCTGACCACGATAAGCATGCTGGGATTCAGTGAGCTTTTGCAGTGCCTGCTCTATTTGCCCATATTGCGCACGTTGCGCCACTTGCTGGCTTTGAGCCGACAGCTCCAGAAGCGCCAAAGTCTGATCACTGGCTAAACCTGCTTTGTGTTTTTGTGCATCTAATAATAAACCATAAAACCACTGGAGAATGTTTTGCATATCCCAGTTTTTCCATTTAGTTAAAAGCTCATTCCATTGTACCTGTCTGTTTTGTAGGTCCATCATATTTTGACAAAATTGCATGTACTGCACGTGGATATCTTGCTCAATCATATCCATCGCTTTCAGCGGTGCGCCACTGGCTAGCCGCAATACACTATTGGCCGCCTGATCACTTAATTGCGTTTCGGTATTTTGCTTTAACCATGCTAATGCATGTGTGAATTCTGGGCCATACACAGGATACTGCTGACAACGACTTTTAATGGTGGCTAAAAGCCCACTTGGTTGATGACTATAAAGTAGCAAGGTGACACTGCCACTGGGCTCTTCTAAGCTTTTTAATAACGCATTGGATGCATTAATATTCATGGCTTCAGCTGGACCAAGCAATACCACTTTACTGTGACCGCGCTGTGCGGTGGTATTAACAAACTCAGTGACTTTACGCACTTGTTCGATTTTTATTTGCTTGCCTTTCTCTTCTGGCTCAACCATCAATAAATCAGGGTGACTGCCTGCATTAAACAAATGACAACTACCGCATTCACCGCACGGGCCCTGCTGCTGATTGGTACATAATAAAAACTGACTCAATTCACGCAAAACCAAACGTTTACCAACACCTTCTTGGCCAACCAATAGCAATGCATGACCTAAGCGCTGCCCAGCATATTGTTGCACTATGCGATCGCTTACGGGCTGAGTCCATGGCAGTGCTTGCGCAACTTTCATTTGCTGGCCTTAGTCAATAATGCATTTAAATGATGCTGAATATTCATCTGTACGGCTTCTAGTGACTGCGTCGCATCAATAACGGCAAAACGCGATGCGTCTTTTGCTCGCTTTAAAAACATATCACGTACACGATTAAAAAAAGATAAGTCTTCTGCTTCAATGCGATCCGCTGCACTGCGCTTTGCGGCTCGGGCGCGACCCACTTCAACAGGTGCATCTAGCAACAAGGTTAAATTTGGTTGAAAATCCCCATGCACTAGATTTTCTAATTGAGCGATAACATCTGTTTTCATTTCGCGACCACCACCTTGATAAGCATAGGTCGAATCAGTGAAGCGATCACAAATAACCCATTTACCTTGAGCAATAGCCGGCTTAATCACTTGCTCTAAATGCTGTGCACGCGATGCAAACATCATGAGCAATTCAGCTTGACTGCACACCTCACCGCCATGCAGTAAAAGCTCACGCAGTTGCTCACCTAACTCTGTGCCACCTGGTTCACGCGTGGTAATAAATTCGATATTTTGTTGCAACAACCAGTTTTTTATAAATTCGATATTGGTGGTTTTACCCACCCCTTCAATACCTTCAATGGTGATAAAACGGCCTGTCATTATTTACTGCCCACTGGTGTCGAACGATATTCATCGCTGCGCTTATTAATTTGATAATGGCGCACGGCTTTGTTGTGTTCGGCTAACGTTGCAGAAAACTGATGACGGCCATTACCTTTGGCAACAAAATAAAGCTCTTCACCTTCTGCGGGGTGCAACGCGGCATAAATTGCTTCACGTCCAACCAATGAAATTGGTGTCGGTGGTAAACCTTTTATGCGATATGTGTTGTATGGCGTAAGCTCGCGTAAATGTTTTTTACGAATATTACCGTTATAGCGTTCACCTAAACCGTAAATAACAGTTGGGTCGGTCTCTAAGCGCATGCGTTTTTCTAAGCGACGTACAAAGACACCTGCAATTTGTTCTCGTTCATCTGGTGCTGCGGTTTCTTTTTCAACAATAGAAGCCATTATTAACGCATCGTAAGGGGTTTTATAAGGCAGCCCGTCTTCTCGATTGCGCCACTCGTCAGCCAAAACGGTTTCTAAGCGAATTTGTGCACGCACTAAAATTTCTGATGCGCGGGTATTAGAGTGAAACAAATACGTGTCTGGGAAAAAACGACCTTCAGGGTGCCCATCTAATCCCAAAAATGGCATTAATTGATCAACATCTGATGGAAGATCCTGCACTAACTTCTCATGGGCGACTAAACGGGCTAGCGTTTCACGGATATTTTGCCCCTCAACTAACGTTATTTTATAAGAAACCGTTTTACCCGATACCAATAAATCGAGAATATCGAGGCTATCCATCTCTGACGTTAACTTATACTCCCCCGCTTTTGCTAAACGCGCCTTGCCCGTTAATTTAGCAATAAGCATGATCCAACGGCTATCACCTAGCCATTCCTCTCTTTCAAGCTTTACAAAAAAACTAGACAGCGGACGGCCCTTATCAAGGCTAACCACTTTTGGCTCATCTATTTGTAATGGCTGCTTTAACTGATAAACGCTATAAATCATTAAGCCTATAAACCAGATAAGCAGCATTAACATCAACAAACCAAAGCGCTTACGCATATATAACTCCATTTTCCCAAGCTGTTTGCATCGTTTTTGTCAGAGGACCTATTTTAAATTTACGATCATCAAGACTTGCAATAGGCACAATACCCATAACGCTATTGCAGATAAAACCATGTTCAAATTGATCAAGCTGCGGTTGAGCCAAATCATTAATTTCTATATTTATATTTTGTGTATTTGCATAAGCCAATACACATTCACGCATAACACCCGCCACACCGGATAAGTTCAACTGTGGTGTCTGTAGTGTATTATTTTTTTCAAAAAAAACATTGCAAGCCGTGCCTTCAATAGCAAAGCCTAAATGATTAAACATTAAACCTTCAAATGCATGGCCCGCTAATTCTTTTTTAGCCAATACATTTTCTAAGCGATTTAAATGCTTAATACCGGCTAGTTGCGGTTGAATTGCACACTGAGTTGTCAATTTTTTTAATGATACACCACGGTCATAAACTTCATTATCATATTGCGGTAACGAATTATAAAATGCAGTAACACATGGCGTAATATTATCATCATAGCCATAACCCCGCTGACTATTACCACGACTTATCATCACTTTTAATACACCTGACTCTAAGCCTGATAACTCAACAAATTTATGCCCATAAGCTATAAACAACTCCGCTAAATTGTGATTAAGCGGTTTAATGTTTAAACGCTTGCAACCGCTTAGCATACGATTTACATGACGATCAAGCGCCTGAATATTCCCTTGTTTGATCACCATGGTTTCAAATAAACCATCTGCAAACTGTGCCGCTCGACTCCAACCGTCAAGCTGCCCTAAATATTGCTGATCATCAATTACCCACATGCAATTTAGTCCTGCAACTTACTAAAAACAAGCGAGCCGTTGGTCCCACCAAAACCAAATGAGTTACTTAACACGTGAGTTAATTCTACATCTCTTGCAGTATTTGCCACATAATCTAAGTTGCAATCATCTTCTACATTATCAAGGTTGATGGTCGGCGGCACCTTATTATTCATCAGCGCCTGAATCGCAAAAATAGCTTCAATTGCACCCGCTGCACCTAATAAGTGACCCGTCATAGACTTTGTCGATGTCACCAAAACATGTTTACCAATGGTATTTTCTATCGCACGACTTTCAGCCACATCGCCTGCAGGTGTTGAGGTGCCATGGGCGTTTACATATTGAATATCAGCGCCTGTTAAGCCAGCATCATTTAGCGCATTAGCCATAGCTTGTGCCGCACCTGAGCCATCTTCTGGCGGGCTTGTCATATGAAATGCATCGTCGCTCATGCCAAAGCCAGTCACTTCTGCCAATATGATAGCGCCACGTTTTTTAGCGCCCTCGTACTCTTCAAGCACTAAGGCACCTGCGCCATCACCTAACACAAAGCCATCTCGATCTTTATCCCAAGGCCTAGAAGCGGCTTTTGGGTCATCATTACGAGTCGACATAGCACGGGCCGCACAAAAACCCGCCATACCACTTGGCGTGCAAGCCGCTTCTGCGCCGCCAGCAACCATAACGTCAGCATCACCATAGGCAATCGTACGCGCCGCATAGCCAATATTATGAGTGCCTGTTGTACACGCTGTGGCAATCGCAAAGTTAGGACCCTTAAACTTATAAAGCATGGCCAAGTGACCAGAGAGCATATTAATAATTGAAGCTGGAATATAAAACGGACTAACACGACGTGGGCCTGAATTTAATAATTGAGAGTGGTTGTGTTCAATCGTGCCAAGGCCACCAATACCGGAACCCAACGCACAACCGATACGATCTGAGTCGTAACCGGCGTCCAATAAACCGGCATGCTTTACTGCTTCGGCACTAGCAACTAAACCATATTGAATAAATGTATCCATTTTCTTAGCGTCTTTAGCGCTGATCACATCACCAAGTGAGAAGTCTTTGATGGTGCCCGCAAATTGAGTGGCGAGGTTACTAGGGTCAAAATGGGTAATGGTCTCGATACCGCTTTGACCATTTATTAAACCTTGCCAAGTGGACTGGGCATTATTGGCAATAGGGGTAACAGCCCCAAAACCGGTTACAACTACGCGACGCTTAGCCATATATACCCTTTCCTTTTACTATTTTTCTTAACGTATACAAACAAAAAAGCCGCCTAGTGAGGGGCGGCTTTAACATCAATGCGCATCAAATTAGCTATGAGCGATAATGTAGTCGATTGATTCTTGAACAGTGGTCAGTTTTTCAGCATCTTCGTCAGGAATTTCGGTTTCAAATTCCTCTTCTAATGCCATGACCAACTCAACTGTGTCTAAGGAATCTGCACCTAGGTCTTCTACAAAGCGAGATGTACCTTTTGCTTCGTCTTCTTTAACACCTAGTTGTTCACAAACTACTTTTTTTACACGATCTTCAATGCTGCTCATAATTTATCCTGTTTATTATATAGAGCCTGTATGCCCTACAAGTCCCGATCAATAAAGGGCGATATTATACCTCTCTTTGATCAGGGGTAAACCTATGTTTTCCGCCATATAGAGAGACTGTCTGTTTCCCCTATATGACCACAAATAGACATTAACCGCTTGATTATTAAGTCATTTATCAGAAATTGCGAGCTAATTTAGCCATTAATGGCTAAATTAGCCCATATTTAGGCCACCATTCACATTTAATACTTGGCCCGTGATGTACGCAGCCTGATCCGAAGCCAGAAAAGAAACCGCTTTCGCTATTTCTTGTGGCTCGCCATAACGGCCTACCGGAATGTTCGCTATCATGGCCTGCTTCTGCTCATCCGTTAGCTCATCCGTCATATCCGTTGCAATAAAGCCAGGCGCCACTGCATTCACTGTAATCCCCCGACTGCCTATTTCATAGGCTAAAGAGCGCGTAAACCCCTCAATACCCGCTTTCGAGGCACAATAGTTTGCCTGACCAGGATTCCCCATAGCGCCTACAACGGAACTAATATTAATAATACGACCCCAGCGCTGCTTCATCATGCCTTTAAGCAAACCTTTGGTTAAACGAAACGCTCCGCTTAGGTTTGTTTCGATCACGCTATCCCAGTCTTCATCTTTCATACGCAACATTAATGTGTCTTTTGTTACGCCGGCATTGTTCACTAGTACAGATACCGCACCTAACTGCGTCACGCTTTTTACAAATTCAGCGCAGCTATCTTTATTCGATAAATTGAGAGTAAACGCAGTACCGCTTTCTCCCAGATATTCTTTAATTGAGGCAACACCTGCCTCACTGGTCGCACTGGCCACTACAAAATAATTGGCTTCAATAAGTGATTGAGCAATGGCTTTACCTATACCACGGCTTGCACCTGTTACAACGGCAATCGCTTGCTGCATATTTTTTCCTTACAAAGCGTTTAGCAATTCAACCGAGTTAATCGATTGGCTATTTAGCTGTTTCGCAATTCGTTTATTAAGTCCGGTTAGAACTTTACCAGGCCCTATTTCTAACAGATTTTCTACACCGCTGTCAGCTAACAGCTCAACCAATTGCGTCCAACGAACAGGGCTTGCAATTTGTTTTACCAAGTTTTCACGTATAACTTGTGCATCTTGCTCAAATTTATTGCTGGCATTTTGAAGCACGGGAATGCTTGGATTGTTTAAATTAAAGCCCGATAAATACCCAGCAAAATCAGCCGCCGCAGGCAGCATTAGCGCACTGTGAAACGGCCCACTTACGGGTAGCATAATAGCGCGCTTAGCACCTGCCTCTTTGCATTGAGCGACCGCTCGCTCAACCGCTTCTTTATTCCCTGCAATAACCACTTGCCCAGGACTGTTATAGTTCGCCGCTTGAACCACCTGACCGTGTTCGCAGTGTTTGCATATTGCTTCGACTTCGGCATCTTTCATGCCTAATATTGCCGCCATAGCACCAACACCATTAGGAACAGATTCACGCATTAACTCTCCACGACGACGTACCAGTAAAAGTGCATCCTCAAACGCAAGCGAACCTGAACACACTAAAGCGGAGTACTCACCCAAGCTGTGCCCTGCCATCACGTCCGGCTTTATTTTATCGCCAAGCGCTCGCCACAAGGCCACTTCGACCGCAACCAGTGCTGGCTGAGTATTATTGGTGCTATTTAGGTCATCCGCTGGTCCGTTTAAAATTATATCGCTTAACTTAAAACCCAAAACCGCATCTGCTTGTTGCAGTGTTTCTTTTGCTACTGGAAATTCAGTAATGACGTCAGACAGCATTCCTACAGATTGAGAACCTTGACCTGGGAAAACAACGGCATTTTTGTACATAGATAAATCCTGAAAGGCTTATTTTTTGAATAGACAAGATGTTTTAATAAATGTGTAACTTGTTTATAGCATTTCACTATCTAGCATTTCAGCTATTTGTTGTAACAATTTGTTTTTTGCCAACAGGTAGGCACCATCTATGGCATTAGTGAACGCAGATTGATGGGATTTACCATGACTTTTCACGACAATTCCCTGAACACCCAATAATACGCCACCACTTTTCAGGTCAGGCTCAAAGGCTGAGCGCAAACTGTCTAAAATTGGCAACGCAATAAAACCAACCAATCGGGTGAATAGATTCTTTTGAAAGGCATCACGAACAACCTGCACCACAAAACTGAGCAAACCCTCACTGGTTTTTAGTGCAATATTGCCTGCAAAACCATTGGTCACCACAACATCGGCAATACCTTTATATAAATCATCGCCTTCGATGTAACCGACATAATTGATACATTCAGATTCTTTCAGCATAGTATTTGCCAAACGAATATCCTCATTACCCTTAATTTCTTCGCTGCCGATATTAAGCAAAGCCACTTTTGGCGATTTGATTGCGCTAAGTGACGAAGCGTATGCACTTCCCATCAATGCAAATTGATGCAAATTTTCAGAGTCACACTCAACATTTGCACCTAAGTCCAGCATATAGCTTGAGCCACTAATATGGGGTAAACGTGCGATTAAAGCAGGACGATCAATACCGAGCATGGTTTTCAGTACGTAGCGCGAGATCACAACCAACGCCCCTGTATTACCAGCACTAACAACAGCATCGGCTTCCGCATTATTAACCGCATCAATGGCTAGGCGCATGGAAGATTGCTTTTTACGAAGTGCAGCAGACGAGCGCTCACCAGAACTTACTACTTCATCGGTGTGAATGACCTTAAGACGAGAGCTAGCAGTTGATTGGTGTAAATAAGGGTCTAACTTAGCGCGATTGCCAAATAATAGAATGGTTAGATCAGGATTTTTTTCAAGAGAGGATAGCGCAGCGGGAACAGTCACGGGGGGACCGGGGTCCCGGCCCATTGCGTCAATTGCAATGGTGACCATAATTAGCTTTCTTGTACTTCAATAACTTTACGACCACGGTAGAAACCATCAGCAGTCACATGGTGACGGATGTGAGTCTCACCAGAAGTTGGATCGATAGACAATGCACGAGTAGTTAGTGCATCGTGAGAACGACGCATACCGCGACGTGAACGAGATTTTTTGCTCTTTTGAACAGCCATTAGGCTCTCCTACTATTTCTTTAATTGCTCAAGTACGCTGAACGGATTATTCGGCGCTTCTGTTTCAACCGGCACTGGCTTCATTTCTTCAGCTTTTGCGACTAATTCATTATCATCACACTCGGCATGATAAGCATACATCGGCAGGCTGAGAATTAACTCATCTTCGATCACGGGCAACAGCTCTAATTCATGTCTCTGTGCACTACCAGGTGCGTATTGCTTTGGTAAATGTTTTGCCTGCTCTTCGCTAAACAGGTTACCGAGCTCAAT
>JAWUXY010000100.1:0-35229 GCA_034111105.1 Bermanella sp.
CACCATCCAGCGTAACTATACTGTCTTTAGGTGCGGTAGTGACTATCTCACCTGTTTTTGAATGCCTGATATTCAGGCCCGCAGGGATATCTTCATCCGCTATAATAGTAGCTTCTTGATCACTGCCCTGTAGTGCTCGTATAAAATCAGGTATGGCCAAATTTGGCTTGGCCTGATAGCCACTGACTGGCATTAAGTGCATGTACAATGAATAGTAATTCAACGTACGGCCCTTCACTTTGGCTTCATGCTGTATTAAAGCAAACGAATTTGAGTATTGGTTTTTAGGGTTACGACCGCTATGGCGTAAATCTGCCTTTAGGTAATCGCGGCCTAACCTATAAGCGATTAGTTTTCCATTCGCGATGGCTTGTACTGGTTTGCTGATGGTGAAGTGCATACCACCATGCCAGTGCCTGTTTGCTCCCAGTAAATAATGACCACCTTCAGCTGACAAATTGTTTTGATACAAATTGGCTGCCTTTTGATCCTTTAGCGGCATGATCGCAGTCATGGGTTATCGTTCCTTTTGGTCGCATTTATGGCTTTACTTGGTTAAAACTCATATACCAAGTAGTGGCAATATCAGCACGGTATATCGAATAATTTGGGTTTTATGTTATTAATTAGCGTTATTTTAAAATGAAAATAAGAATTCTTTTTTTCTGGTCAATACTAATTGGTATTGATTACTTTTTTTTAAGTCAACACTATATCCTTTAGATAGCTCTGACTCTGTTTTCTTGGCGACAGTCCAATTTTTGCGATCTTTTTTATTATCTTCAGCCATTTTATTTACCTCAATTTTGCGAATAGACTGCTAACTACTTATATTCAATACTACTTATAAGCCGGAAAGCTAATAGTGACATCCGTATATTCAAGCCCATCAATATAGGCATACCCGCTTGAATCCAGACAACCATAGGCAATAATGTCTTCTGATTTATTTAGAATCTGGTATCTAACACCCGCCTCTGGCTCATCATCCTCATCAAGTAATTCTATTTCTATATAATTGTTAGCGATTGGGTAGGTAAAATGATGCAGTATCGCGCCATCAGCACGGGTTTCTTGTCCGGTTTCGTCTAGTGGTTTTATAAGGCCTTTCGATTCAGACTCTGCTAGGTTTTTATTTTTGTTTAAGTCTTTGCGTACTTCTAAAAGACTATCCGGTACGGCATACACTTTTAGACCATCGCCTTTTTCGGTACTGAACACTCGGCTGTATGGATTGTAGATGACTTCTGATAATTGCCTCACCGCTACAGTGCTTTGACTGGTATTTTCAACATATAAGGTTATGTTGTGTTTTAGCGGCAGCGGGCGGTCATTTTGACCTTCAAGGTTAAGCAGTATGACGTGTTTTTCACGCTCGGCTTTCACTTGCTTTGGTTGCGATTCAGCTGGTTTTGGCTCGTCCCTTAAGATGCCCATAGGCTTAGGAATAGGAATGTGTCGTAAAGCCGCACCGAATGCACTGCGGAAAAATAAGTTTACACTATGACGATAGGTGTATTCTGGATTACCGTCTGTATCGATTTCAAGTGAGGTTATGGCTGGCGCTGTGGTGAAATGGTTGACTAAAAATACTTCGCCATTTTCGAGTTTGGTTTTTATAAAGCGGTATGGGTCGTAGCGCCTGTCATCTTCATCTGGTAAATCGTGCAGGTGGGCGTTTTGAATGTGCTTACCACCGATGCGTTTACCGTGCTCCATCTCGACGGTGCGAATAGCGAGCATTGGGTCTTCGATGAACTTGAGTTCACCCCACGTAAGCTGATGAGAATATTTTAGCGCGAGCATATTCTTCCTTGAATAAAGCAGTTGATCTAAGCTAATTCACTATGGAAACGGGTGGCTAACTTAGAGGGCAAGGCCCTACTTTACCGAATAAATAGGCTAAGCCAAAGTGTAGATTTGCATACTATAAATAAGTCTTAGAAAATAAGATTAAGCTAGCACTTTTCCACTAGAAGATAAGAAATAGAAAGCACATAGCTTGACGGTACCAAGCTATGTGAGAAGAATTAATCTTCTACAGAGCCTGAGGCAACTGCTTCTTTTGCTTCTTCAATTTTTTCTTCCGCTACATCAGCAGCGTCTTCCATTGCTTCTTTAGCTGTTTCCATTGCTTCTTCTGCGCTTTCTTTTGCATCGCCAGCCATTTCTTCAGCGGCTTCAACAGCTGCTGTTGCTTGTGCTTCAACCGCTTCTGTTGTGGTTTCTGCTTGTTCAGTTACTGAGGTTTCACCACATGCCATTAATGCAAATGCGGCTACTAAGATCGCTAGTTGCTTCAACATAATTTATACCCTTATTAAATGATTGCTAAGAAATAGCGGGCACATCGTAAATCAATTGTGATTACCCCACTAGGGCCGCCCCTCTAAGCCGTGAACCAGTTCTAGTTATCTAAACAATATGCGAGAACGGTCTATGCTTAATGTATGTTTAAGCAATTTACGTTATTAAAAATGAGTCTAACCAAACGAGTATGGATAAGCTTTGCTTTCGTGATCACCGTTGGGGTTGTGTTATCACTTATCATTCGTGAAAACGGCGAAAAAGCTGGGATCAGCAGCCGCAACCTTGTATCGGTGGCGATCCCCAAGCTCAACCTAATTAAGCAATTACGCGCCAATATTACCGAGCATGAGCGCTTATTGTATGAATACTACGCCAGTACCACCCGTGATCAGCTTTGGCCTCAAATACAGAAAACAGAAGACGGCCTAGCGCAGCAATTAATGGCCATTAATGAGAGTTTTGCTGGCCATGTGATGAGCCTGCCAAAATTGTATGGCGATATTAAAGCACTACAGGGCGCGCTTGATGCTAACTTATCCTCGGACAACACCAGCTGGGATAAAGCTCGAGCGGATCTTGCTCTGCTCACTCAAGCTGGGCAAGCTGCAGAAAGTATCTTGGTTGAGCTAACCCAAGAGGTCGAACAACAAGCACAACAACAAGCTGAAGATACCCAAAATCAAATTCAACATATTGTCGATTTAGTGATTCTGTATACCGTCATTATTGTGATCATTGCGTTAATTTTAGGCTATTTTACGCAAATTATTATTCGTAAAACAGCCAAACGAAAAGCACTTGCTAAGTTTCCTGAGCGTAACCCAAATCCCGTTATGAATTTAAATTGGTATGGGGATATATTATTTTCTAACCCTGCTTGTCATCACTTGCTTGAAAAGATTCACCCAGATTCAACTAACTTAACAGATCTCTTGCCTCAAAATTTTCATGCTCAGCTAAAACAATGGCAAGCCGATTATGAAAACGTCGTAAACTTTGAAGCCACAATTCATCAGCACCACTTGCAGTTTAGTGTTTCGTTATTACGAGACTTAGAAAGCTGCCATCTGTACATCGAAGATGTCACCGAACAAAAAGCCGCACAAGCACAATTGGAATACCAAGCCTTCCATGACATACACACAGGCTTAGCCAACCGACGTAAATTTGAAACCGACTTGGCGTGCGCGATTGAGGCCAAGCAACCCTGCTCTATTTTATTTGTAAGCATCGACCGCTTTAAATTTATAACATCAAGCCAAGGCTATCATGCTGGTGATGCCATTATTTACCATCTTGGTAAAAGGTTGTTTGATATTAGCCAACATCTTAGTTGCCAAATAAAAAGTTATCGCCTTGAAGGTTCAACCTTTTGTTTAATTGTGCAGCACAGTAATCCGAATGAGATCACCTATGTAGCTAAAGCCATACAAGCCGCTATGGATGATGCCTTGTTTGTTAACGAACACAGTTATTATTTAAATTTGAGCATGGGCTATTGCCACTACCCGCAAGACGGTGATAACACGCAAGGTTTGATTAGCAACGGGCATGCTGCGCTTAACCATGCCCGTATTATTGGCAATAATGTTGAAGCTTATAACGCAACACTGCATGCCGCCGAACAAAGCTGGCTCCCCATTGAAAGAGGGATACGCGAAGCATTAGAAAAACAACAGTTTGTGATGTTTTATCAAGCAAAGGTTAATGCAGATACAGGGCAAATAACCGGGGCCGAAGCGCTGATTCGCTGGTTTAAAGAGGACGGCGACATGGTCAGCCCAGCAACGTTTATTCCTGTGGCCGAGCAAACCGGGTTAATCATTAAAATGGGGCATTGGATCATTGAGCAATGCTTTAATCAAACAAAAGCATTTTATACCGAAGGCCACTCTATTCAAGTGGCCATTAATATTTCAGCAAGGCAGTTTCAATATCGTCATTTTCTTGAGCAACTACAAGCATTGCTTGATAAAACAGGCGTAAATCCTAAACACGTAGAATTAGAAATAACAGAAAGCTTAATAATGGAGAACGCAGATCAAAGTATTGCCATTATGAAACGACTAAAAGAAATGGGGTTTGCATTGGCTATTGATGACTTTGGTACGGGTTACTCGTCATTAAGCTATTTAAAAAAATTCCCAATTGACTCATTAAAAATTGATCAAGCATTTGTGAGAAATTTAGAACATGACACAGATGATAAAAATATTGTGGCTGCTATTATTGATTTGGCACAGCATTTAAATTTAAAAACCATCGCAGAAGGAGTCGAAACAGAGGGTCAATGGCAATTACTTAAAGAAATGAAGTGTGATTATATTCAAGGTTACTATTTTAGTAAGCCAAATCGAGCAGAACACCTTTTCACATAAAAAAACAGCGTAATTGAAACAATTACGCTGTTTTTAATTAACTTAAAAATACATTAATTAGCCATACTGCCTTTTACTGCCGCAGGTACGGATACGGTTTCTTGTGCAACTGGCGCTGCTTCTACGCGATGCCAAACCTGAGAACGGCCAGCAAATGCAAAACCAACATAACCGCGCACATCCAGTTTTTGGCCGCCATCCGTTACTTCAATTTTAGAGCTATAAACACTGCCGGTTGCTGGGTCTAAAATTTCACCATCATCCCACACACCATCATCTTCGGTTAAACCCCAAATAAATTGCATACCTAGAATAGGTTGATCTTTTTTATCACCGTCACATTCTGTGCACGTCGGGTTTTCTTCATCTGGCTCAATGAGTTTAACAATTTTTCCGTTCAATTCGCCGTTATCAATCCAAATTTTTACAAGGCTTTTTGCTTTGCCTGTTTCGTCATCAATGGTTTTCCATGTGCCTTCTGGTGACAGATTATCAGCCAAAGTAGACTGGCTAATTAAACCAAACGTTAATGCGGCAAGTACGAGAAAGTGTTTCATTATTATTGTCCTATGTTGTCAATGAAAATGAGCTCAGCAACTTTATCACAATTTTTATCGCCACTAAGTCCATTTTTGAGCAAATTGGCCTATTTTATTTCGCTGCCATGCGAATGGCGCCATCTAACCGAATGACCTCACCATTAAGATAATCGTTCTCTGCCATGTGGACCACCAAGTTACCAAACTCTTTTGGGTCTCCCAATCGTTTAGGATATTCCACACTGTTGCCCAACGCTTCGATAACGCTTTCGCCCAAGCTCTCAGCCAAAGGCGTGCGGAACAACCCGGGTGCGATGGTGTTACAGCGAATCCCATAACGGGCTAATTCACGCGCAATTGGTAATGCCATACCCGCCACTCCGGCCTTGCTTGCCGCGTAAGCCGGTTGACCTATTTGACCATCAAAAGCCGCCACCGAGGCCACATTGATAATCACACCTCGGCCATTATCTGCATTAACTGGGTCGCCTTTTGCCATCTGTGCGGCCGCTTTACTCAGTACATTAAATGTACCGAATAGATTGACATCCACGATTTTTTTGAAATTTGCGAGGGGTAAGGGATTACCTTCACGGTCAATGACTTTTTCTGGTGGGCCAATGCCTGCGCTGTTTAATACGATGTGCAAATCGCCATACACGTCAATACAGGTTTGAATACCGGCTTCGACTGAGGCTTCATCGGTAACATTCACGCTGGCGAAGCATGCGCTTTCACTGCCCAGCATTTTCACTGCTTTTTCGGCGAGCGCTTGGTTCATATCAAAAATACACACTTTCGCGCCTTTTGCCACTAATGCCTCGCAAGCCGCAAAACCCAAGCCAGAGGCACCGCCTGTCACGATGGCGACTTTGTTTAGAAGATCCATTGATTTACCTGTTTATTGTTATTTTAAACCGCCAGCATACTGCTAAGCGGCATTCGGTAAAATGTGATAATTGCTCAAATCTATTGAGATTAAACCGCCACCTGCTCCACCACAGGCAATAACGTCACGGGGACGCCATTGACAGCCGCATTGCCCGATAGCTCGTCGATCATTAAATCGTCGGTTAAATCGTTCACGCTAACACCCGCATGGGCGTCGGCAATGGTTTGCCTCGTGCCTTTGCGGTTATGACCCCAACCATGAGGAATGCTCACCACACCCGACATAATTTCATCACTCACTTCAGCGCCAATGACAACCTGCCCTACCCGCGAGGTCACTTGCACTTGCTGGCCATCGATTATGTTTAATTGTTTCGCATGATCAGGGTGAATCAATAATGTGCAGCGAGATTTGCCTTTCACTAAGCGCTGGCTGTTGTGCATCCATGAATTGTTACTGCGAACATGGCGGCGACCAATTAATAAAGCGTCGGTATCTGCCATTTTGTTTAATGAGGCATCCAGTTTTTGTTTTAAGCGAGGCAAGTCTGCAAAATAAAAGTCCATGTTTAAATGTATGGTTTTATCTTTATGGCGAAGGGCTTGAGGCAAGCGAGCATGCAAGGGACCTAAATCGACACCATGCGGACGCTTTTTGAGTTTGCCTAAATTTAAACCCGGATATGGCCCACGTTTTAACATGGCGTTAAGTAAAAAATTAGGGCCGATTAATCCGGTAATGCCTCGCATCAATTTTTGGGTGAAAGGTAATTTCGGCTGTAATCGTTTTGCCAGCTCTAGATAAATCTGCCAATCGTGTCGGGCATTTTTTGGGGTTTTAAACATGGCTTTCGAAAATTTTGCCGTGTTGTGTACCGCTAAATTATGAAACGTCACATCGTAATGGTCACGCTCAATTGGGGATACTGGTGGTAAAATAATATTGGCATGGCGCGTGGTTTCATTCAGGTAATAATCCACGCACACCATAAAGTCTAATGACTCAAGCGCCGTGTCTAATTGCTGACCATTGGGTGTGCTTAATACTGGATTACCCGCCACAGTAAACATGGCTTTAATTTGCCCATCGCCCGGGGTCAGAATTTCTTCAGACAAACACGCTACCGGAAACTCACCATTAAAATCTGGTAAGCCACGCACTCGGCTTTGGCGTTTATTCACATAACCTGGGCCACTATTGGCAACCACATCCGCCGCGGGTGTGGCGAACATCATGCCGCCTTCTTCATCTAGCGAACCCGTTAATAAATTAAACAGCATAATCAAATACTGACTTAACAAACCAAACTCCTGCACACTCACGCCCATACGACCATACAAGACGGCGTTATCGGCTTGGTAGAACTCCTCGACCATGATTGCAATGTCGGCTGCGGCAATGCCTGTGTGTTGTGCTGCGTACTCTAAGCTAAAGTCTTTCACTTGGTGGGCAATGTCTTCATAGCCTTGGGCTAAATCCAATGCCTTTGATGGTTTAACCCAGTTTTGTGTGAAAACATGATTCACCATAGCCAACAGCAGCACCACGTCTGATCCGGGTTTGATAAAATGATGCTGGCTGGCTAAATCGGCGGTTTCGGTTTTGCGTGGATCAATCACCACTACTTTACCGTCACGCTTTTTAATATCTTTAATTTTTTGACGCACGTTCGCCACGGTCATAATACTGCCGTTAGACGCCAAAGGGTTCGCCCCCATAATCACCATATGGTTGGTGCGATTAATATCAGGAACAGGAATGCGCAATTGGTGGCCAAACAAATGGTAAGCCACAATGTGATGCGGTAATTGGTCGATAGATGTAGCGCTAAAGCGAGTACGGGTTTTTAACGCCCCAAGAATATGGCGAATAGACAACATGCTGCCTAGGTTGTGTACATTGGGATTACCCAAGTAAACCCCTAACGCATTTTGACCATGTTGCTTTTGTACGCTGGCAATACCCGCGGCGGCTTTATCAAACGCGTCTTGCCATGAAATTTTTTGCCAACCGTTCTCGGTACGCTCCATGGGCAACGTCAGACGGTCTGGGTCTTCATATAGGTCTTGCAACGCAATCGCTTTGGGGCAGATATGCCCTTGGCTGAATGGGTCGCTCTCATCGCCCTTAATAGAAAGAATTTTTGTCCCTTGATGCTCAACCTTTACACCACACATGGCTTCGCATAAGTTACAGGTGCGATAATGGATTGTTGTTTTTATTGTCATAGCTGTCCCCTGTTTGGCTTCACAGTACACAGCTTTACGTAAATTGAAAACTAACGAGCACGAATGGAACGATCCGTTGCAAAGCGGTTCGCAAAAAAAGAGACGCGCAATTGAGGTGCGTTACCCCAATAGTTTTAGCACGTCCTGACGATTGGTATTTCCCTGCGCGAACAAACTGATGGCCACCTGCTGTTGAATATCGCCTTTGGCTTTTTCTGAACTGGCCTGCGCAAAATCGGTATCACGAATTCGACTACTGGCTTCTTGGTTATTTTGATTTTTCAATTCAACAAACTCAGCCGATTGCGACAACCGGTTAGACACAGCGCCTAATTCGCTGCGGCGGTCATTCACGGACTGCAACGCAGCATCAATGGCGTCTAAATCCAAGTCACTGCCGACTTCAATACCTGCTTGCGAGAGTGCATCGGCCACGTCTGAGCCTTTTAACTCAATTTGATCCCCTGCATTGGCGTCCACTTGAAAACCTAGGTCTTTATTTTCAAAAACGTTTTGCCCATTAAATTGGGTTTGCTCAAATTGGCTATTCACTGATTCGAGCCGTTGATCGATTTCAGACTGAATAGCGGCTTTATCGCTCTCATTTAAAATGCCGTTTTGCTGCTGCACCGTCAGTTCACGCACTCGCTGTAGATCTTCGCTTATGCTGCCCAGTGCGCCGTCTTCTACCTGTGTGCGTGACACACCATCCATTGTGTTACGAATGGCTGCATTCATTGAGCGGCTCTGAGTATCCATACGGTTGCTAATAGCTAACCCTGCGGCATCGTCTTTTGCACTGTTAATGCGTTGACCGCTGCTTAGGCGCGCTTGCTGAGTTTGTTGTGTTTTCGTGGCTTGGTCTAAGCTTCTCATAGACGGTGATTGAGAGATTTGCATTGCGCCTCCAAGGTTTGGAACTAAAACCAGCAAAGTTAACGCCCTATTTTAATAGGCCCGCAGTGGCTTGGTGAAAGACTCGTTCGTCACTAGAAAACCTCTGGGTATCGCCAAAATGGATAAAACGGCCTATTTACACATTGAATGCGCATTTCAATCACTGAATTGCGCACTTGAGTCATTTACCTTACAAATAATGCACCCTATATTCCCTCACATAATAAACAGAGGACAGCTTGATGAGTCAGTACCCACATTTACTAGAGCCACTCGATCTTGGCTTCACCACACTTAAGAACCGCGTCATCATGGGTTCAATGCACACCGGTCTTGAAGATCGCCCTTGGCACTTCAAACAACTGGCCGAGTACTTTGCTGAACGTGCACGTGGTGGCGTGGCTTTAATGGTAACGGGTGGTTTCTCTCCTAACCGTCGCGGCGAACTGATTGCCCTTGGTTCTCGTTTAAACAATGTTTTGCAAGTGCCAATGCACAAAAAAGTGACCAAAGCGGTTCACGATGCTGGCGGTAAAATTTGCCTACAGATTCTTCACGCGGGTCGTTATGGCTATAGCCCATACAGCGTTGCACCATCTGCGATTAAGTCCCCTATTACGCCGTTCAAGCCAAAAGCCTTAACCACAAAAGGCGTTTATAAAACCATTCGCCAATATGCTAAAAGCGCCAAGCTTGCGCAAAAAGCAGGCTATGACGGTGTTGAGATTATGGGCTCTGAAGGTTACTTCATTACTCAGTTTTTAAACAAACGCACCAACCAACGTGATGACGAGTTTGGTGGTTCATACGAAAACCGTATGCGTTTAGCACTAGAAATCGTACGCGAAACTCGCAAGCAAGTGGGCGAGAAATTCATCATCATGTTCCGCCTATCTATGATCGACCTTGTTGAAGGCGGTTCAAGCATGGCAGAGGTGATTGAGCTGGCTCAAGAACTCGAAAAAGCCGGTGTTACTATTATCAACAGTGGTATCGGCTGGCATGAAGCTCGCGTACCGACGATTGTCACCTCAGTACCGCGCGCTGCATTCGTTGACCCAACCGCAAAAGTAAAAGCCGCTGTAAACATTCCAGTTGTGGCGTCTAACCGCATCAACATGCCTGACACTGCCGAAGAAATCCTAGCAAACGGTCAAGCCGACATGGTGTCCATGGCGCGCCCGTTCCTTGCGGATAGCGAATGGGTAAACAAAGCCGCTGAAGGCCGTGCTGATGAAATCAACACCTGTATCGCCTGTAACCAAGCATGCTTGGATCACACATTCCAAAACCAACGTTCAAGTTGCTTGGTTAACCCACGCGCTTGTCACGAAACCGAATTGCTTTACACCCCAACTCACGCACCTAAAAAGATTGCAGTTGTGGGCTCTGGGCCTGCTGGTTTAGCCGCCGCAACGGTAGCCGCAAAACGTGGCCATAAAGTTACGATTTTTGAAGGTCGTGAAACCATTGGTGGCCAGTTCTTATTTGCCAGTAAAATTCCAGGAAAAGAAGAATTTATAGAAACCATTCGCTACTTCACCAAAATGGTTGAAGTACACAACATCGAACTTAAGTTAAACACTTGGGTAACCGCTGACGATCTTAAAGACGCAGGCTTTGATGAAATCATCGTATCTACCGGTGTTGAACCACGTGTACCTAACATGCCAGGGATTGATCACGAGAAAGTCGTGACCTACCAAGAGCTACTAGGTAAAGGCCTAGAACTTGGCGGTAAAGTAGCGGTAATGGGCGCTGGCGGTATTGGTTTCGACGTAAGCGAATACCTAACACACCAAGGTGAGTCGTTAACGCTAAACAAAGAATTATGGTTTAAAGAGTGGGGCGTAGAAATCAACAACGTTAACGCGGGCGGTTTACAACCAATGGACATCGAGCCTTCACCACGTAAGGTTTACATGCTTCAGCGTAAAACGACGTCTTTGGGCCGCGGCTTAAACAAAACCTCTGGTTGGGTTCACCGCGCTGCAGTGAAAATGAAAGGCGTTGAAATGATCGCAGGCGTTGGCTACGACAAAATCGACGACGAAGGACTACACATCACTATCAGCAACAAAGAAGGCGATGTCATTGAACAACGCGTTCTAGACGTTGACCACGTTGTATTGTGTGCTGGCCAAGTGAGCGTGAATCAGTTGTTCAAAGACTTACAAGGCAATAACGAACACAACTTTGGTTTACACCTTGTAGGTGGTGCTGAGTTCGCAGGTGAGCTTGATGCTAAGCGCGCGATTAAACTGGCGTCTGAATTGGCCGCTAGCTTGTAAGCGTTCAGCCTTTACTGAAGCAAAAAAACGCAGCCATTGGCTGCGTTTTTTGTTTGATAGCATTATAAATTAATCATCATCTTGCATCGGTATTGAATACTCACCAGAACCAAGACCGGACAACCTCTGCGTAATATTGGACTCTTCTAAACTTGATAAAACGATTGAATCATTATCAGGGCAGAATATGTACTCATCTTTATGGCTATCAAATTTAATCTTACCAAGAATACGACCGCTATCGGTTATGCAATCGAGCTCTTGTTGGATTGGCCAGAACATCACCATCTGAAACCTCCTTTTTAAAAATATAACATTTAATCTGTGTTATTCGAATTCGTATTATAACGAACAGGAACGATAAAGGAGGAAATACTAATTGCTTAAATCAGACTATTGAGGCCATAGCCTATTTTCCAATTTCATAATCAAGCTGCACCCAAACACCTTGATTAGGATGATGCTCTTTAATTGTTGAAAGCCCACATTCAATGTCTTCCATTTTCGTTGAGTCAATTTGATAATTAAAAGCAGAGACATCGATATTTTTTTCCCTGAGTATGTCAATATCACCGCTCTTAAGTACGCCCTCAGAAAACCAAATAGAATGCTTTCCACTTAAAATTAGATCTTTCATTTCTATATATGCAGAGGTGGTTGTAATTAGTATAACCATAAAAATTCTCCCTATTAATTACCTGCACGGATAATTATTACCAAATAACTTGGTAGGTAAAGTGAGTATCAAGCCTTAACTGCAGCTAAAGCTCTCCTTGTCGGTAGGTCAATTGAGAGATAAACGCTCCGTTGAGTGCCAAGCAATCAGAAAGAACATCATAAATGACTCCAAGCGTTACATGCAAGTAGCATACTAGGTATTGTTCAATATTTCATATTACCCACTTCCTACGGACAAAAAACTTAACAAGCAATGCGCTTATCACTGGAAATACGAATAAAGAAAGTAATATAACAAGTGCCCCACCGCCATCAAACAGACCCGCGTCTGTGTTTCTCAATGGTGTAGCAAAAATAATTAAGATTAGTATGGTGTATTTCATCTGTAGCCTTAACTTTTATATAAATCGCACGAGGTACGAGAATCGAGCGACTACAGGGCGAGAATTTAATATTATTGTTATGGGCTTACAGTATTCTTATAAACTTATAGACCGGATCGAATGGCGGCTTAGGCAATACGACACCTAGGAGGTTTTTTATAAAACATTGCGATTTTTTATTATATTTACTAGCGTAAACACCGCTGATCTCTCCATTCAACTCAACAAGTAAAGCCATAAGCAATTCACCGTAAGATTCCTTATAGCAATTACCTCTTTAATCTATCGAGCGTTTTCACTAAACTCACCTTCCTTTTTCTTCCAATCATGAAGCTCATCTTTAGTTAGATACTTTTGACGAAAGCTCACTTCTAAAGCTTCATATAAATTATTCACTCTGAGATCAATCGGTATCTCTCTAGAAGCAACATACATTGACGAAATCATAAAATATATTAAAACAATTATTTTCATGCTCTACCTTATCTCACCAATAACGCCAAGCACATTGACCATTAATAACAGTGATCGTATTTTTGTCCGATTTTATTAATGGTACTATACGGTGTCTCGATGAGTGTCGATTACAATTAGTACACCTAAACAAAGCCCTATAATTGGCAGCAAACTAAATGAAATACATTTGAATTTTTTGCCTATCTTATTGCGCATGACAAAAGCTAGAACAAAGGCAATCAATGCCGGCCAAAATCCATAAATCAAACTGACAAAACTACCAATTATATACTCATGCCGAATACTACCCTCTACATCCGTGAAGTACATATAGGCGAAGTATAAGTACGCTAGGATGCAGAAAACGGCCAGAAGATCCGCGATTACGATAGATATTTTACCTGTTAATTCCATTTCCTGACTCACTAGCAACTTAAAAACGCGCGCGAGGTACGAACGTCGGCTTTGGCGCGTTTGTTATGAACTGCCACTACGGAAGCTCCCCTAGATATGGAAACGCACACCAAGACAACAACAAAAATAAAAGAAAATTTGCAACATGTGCCAGCAACATAGACCCTTTTGCTAGCGCTACAACAGCTATTAAAATTGCAATTCCAAACCCCACAATATTTTCAATGGCTATAGTTTTAGTGTGTTCGGGGCCCTGATATTTGACGCCATACTCCCAAGAATTTTGAAAATACATGATATTAAACGCGCTAATAACTACCACTAGTACCAAAACAATTTTAGTAAAGTGTAATGACGGAGAAGAGAACTTAAGCACTAAAAGGTAAAGAGCTGGGGTTAAAAATGGAAATAGAATCAAGGTCATGAACACCACAAGTACTATCGGTAGAGGCATTGGAAGCCAAACATTGGGCACTCCACCTAAAAAGATAGTCCCTGATACTACTGCTAACAATGCAGATCCACCATACTTCCATTGTTTTTGGGATAACGCAATGACTCTCCTAAAACTCATAACGAGGCTGTAGAAAAACACACAGCCTAAATTTTATTATGAAAATAGAGTGAAAATCACTCTATAAATACGCCTCAGTTTAAAATCCATATAAGTTGACCCATTAAACTTCCTTGAAATTTAACGCAGAGCGTGCTCTACTTTTCTCTTTGAGGTTTTTCTACAGTCTCAACGCCTCAAGCAGATGCGCGCGTTATCGCGTCTTGCTGGCTTGACTTGTTAAGAAGCCCATAATCTTCATCAGCCCAATCTAAATTCCATTTACCATCTATCCACTTTATAAATGCTAAGTGACCACAGTAAAGACACATACCCCAAATTAAATCATGCTTTTCTATAAGAACTGAAAAAGTATTTTCAAATGCCTTCTCATATAATGCTTGCTTAAATTTTCCGTTTACATCAACGACCAGTATGACCTTGTAATAGGTATCTTTGGAGTTTTTTGCAACTGCGGAATAAAACCTTTCAGTAACTACATTTTTATTGAAGTCACCTGTTATAGTTAACTTTGCACCAATTTCTTCTATATCATTGCATTGCTCAGTAGAAAACGTAGCGTCCTCACCACATTTGAGAATCGCAATATATTCAAAGTCCTTACTTATATCTTTTGCTGCGAGACCTAAAACCTGCTTTGTTGTTGGCTCATATCTATAGTCCAACCACCAAGACCTTGTAACTTCTGAAAATACCTCAGAGCTAAAGGCTAAAATTGCTAAAAATAGAATATTTTTCATAGGCTTCTTAACGAGGGTGTAGAAAAATTAAAACTATTCTCACCCAAATAAAATTATTTTATTTTCATACTAAAAAACGCGTTGCTACATGAATTCTTTAGTATATTTTACTTAAAACTAAACTTAATGACGCTCTGCGAACGGCAATAATAAAATAGATACTTAAAATTCTATTTTTCTACAGCCTGAACGCCTCAATCAGCCGACGTGTTAGCGATCGGCTGCATTGATTTGTTAAATACGGCCTCTACTATGTGAAGTTGAACCAACCTACCCTCTGGATTTATTCTTAGATGATAGTGGTCTTCATTATATATAACCGCCATTTTTCCATGCCTTGTAAAGTCAGCAGTTGGGTTTGACGCTAGGTATACTTCGATTTCAGGCTTAATCCTATATAAAACTTTCTCTATTAGAGACTTTAAATCAGTCGACTTATAAGGAAATGGTGTTTTTTGCTTAAAATTACCAAGCTGATATTCTTTTAAATGGCGTAGTGCTAAGTGGATATAGGAATCAACATCCCAGTACACTTGCTTTTTACCATGCAAAATAATTGATGGCGAAAATTTATCAACTGCCTCAAATATACTTTTAAAGACTAGCTTATCTGAATCTTCAATATCATTTGTTATTCCAACATAATTCAATTCCTTTACGATCTTATTGAATCTCTCCATTGCCAAAATACTTTTAATTTCAGAGAAATTAGTTTTATCGAATTCAGTTAATAAGCAGCGTCTTTCTTTAACCTTATAAAGGCTTAACCAGATATTTAGATTGGTTTTGAGATCTTCTTCAGTAACTCCAAACTCTGAAAGAATTCTAGAATCAATACTTCCATTATTAAATGCCAAAGTTATACCAATCAATTGTTCTTTTTCATAACGGACAAGATTGACCCCTGAGTTATGTTTTGAGATCAGATAATTTTGATTGAAGATGTCAGTATCAAAATCACTACAATCCACTTCAATTTCAATAACATTAGGGACTTTTTTCTCACCCGAATCATACTTTTTCGATTTTTCCCTATATGGAAAAAATGATATGGATTCAATATCTTCGACATTAATTCCCCGGTATTTTAAGTCGCCTTTCTTTGCATCACTTAGCTCTCGACTTGGACTATCAATTCGAATTCTTTTCTTCGAAATTTCTTGCCCTGTATGAAAAGAAGCAACAAGAGAATCTAGGGCTTTCCTATCATAAAAGGCAACCCCCAATAGTGAGCTCCCAAATTCAGCATGTGACAGGCTCCCATCTCGCAGCTCAAAAGTCGTCATAAATTGGCTTTTTCCAACTATTTCATAAAGATCTTGATAGTGGAATTCAGCACCAAAAACTTCCACACTTGGTAGACCAAGCTCTCGATAGTCGATGATTCTATAATTATTTTTCATAGCAGATTTAGTATTTAACGCTTAAGCTAAGCGGCGCAGTTTACTGCGCCCAAAGCTTGAGCGCCTTGTTAAATTACTTTTTTAGTTTTGCTCGGAGGAAATTACTTAGGTAGTAGAGCTTCTCACTACTTAGCCCCCAACCGAAATTTAGGCGTTCATCACCTTCGAGCGACAAATATTTGTGTTGTCGCCCACTACTCTCAGTCACCCTCTCAATATTTTTCCAGTCAAACCTTCGGTACCACCCAATAGATCCAATGCCAATAAATACCAACGCATTTCCATTTTTATTATTTACAACGGTTCGCCCAAACAAGCTCATTAAAGTTATAGTGATAAGCACAATACTCCCAATCAAGAAAGGCAGACCGAATAATGATTTTTCCAATTCAAACTCACCACTTAATAACTGAGATCCATATAATCCAGATAGTGAGCCTCCTGCCCAAACTAAAGTAAATGGCACTAAAAAAATAGCCATTAAACTTCTATTAGAAGATTCAATTGACCAGCTATGGCCCTTGTCACTTACAGTCACGCCTCTAACAGAGTTAGTCGCGTCAAATTTCCCACTAGGTAGGGATACAAGCAATGAAGATAAACTTGTTAGATTTTCACAATTTACGCAGTATGCAGTGTCTTTTCCTACATTAAAATTTTGAGGCTCTATTGTTTTCTTACACTTACTGCAATTTACTTTCATTCTATATTTTTACCTTTTTGTAATTTAACGCCTCAATTTGCGGCGAGCTCAGCGAGTTCGGGCGCTTTAGCGCCGAACAAGATTGATTTGTTAAGCATTGCTTGTATAGAAACATATTTTATTTTGATCCAAATCTCTTACATAAGCAGAATGCATATTTGAACGGATTCTTGGCTCCCCCTCGCTTAAGCCTCCTAAATCAAGAGCCTTTTTGTGTAGCCGATCAACTTCTTTAGTTGAATCAACATGAAAACCAAGCATGCTTCCATTTCCGTTCGACGCCTCTTTTTCATCAAACGGCTCAGCCACGGCAAACATGAAATCTTGGTTGCCCCAAAGTGTCATACGGCCTTGATCGTGAATTTTATTTAAACCACAACCATCAAATAATTCATCATAAAAAGAAACCGCCTTTCCCTTGTCATTTGTTCCAAATACAAAATAATTCATTTTCATAGCAATGTCTCTAGTTGCGGTATTTTGATGCTTAACGCCATTTTAAGCGGCAAATTGCAGTTGGCTAAAATGTGTGAGGTACGAACAACAGCCAACTGTAATTTGTCCGACTTGAAAACCCTTGTTATGTGTACATTTTAATCGCCACCGCCACCAGAATCAGAGAAACTATCGCAATCCGACTCCGAATCTAGAAGACATTCTAAGCCAAGGCAGTAATAGCCAGTAATATATTTTGAGTAAATGACAGCAACTATAAGAGCGGCTATTCCAAAGTTAAATTGTTTTTCTATAAAGAAATAAATTGTACTAACAAAGATAGCTATGCCTAGCATTAATTTGAACAAGGTACACACTCCATGTTGTAAGTTTCGCGTACACATAATATTTTAATCATGCGCACGCTCGTTTTTACAGTTCACACAAGCTCCTAAAAAGACAAATAAATCCTTTTAAAATAAGAAGTTATAAGCTCTCAAGCATCCTATCTCACCTGTAAAAACGAGCGTGCCGCTTTTCATCGAAATAACGGGGTCTCGTTATTTCGTTTACTATTTTTATAAGTGTATGAATTTAAAGCATTTTCATTTAATTAACTAGGTGAAAACGAGCCCTATTTTCAGATTTTTCGAGCCCACTATGTAAGATTCACACCATTTTAAAAAATACGCTGATTGTTGATACAGTATTTTTACTGCGCAAGTTTAAGAGTAATAAAATGCTCTAGGATAAGTTAGCAACGACAAAATCATCCGGTGCTACGTCAATCTGAATGACCGCTACACCATCAATTGAGAGCACTTAAAACCCCACTTACCCTAACACTGTATTTACGTGACTGGTTACCCGCTGCGCGGATGAGACGTATAAAATCTGACCAACAACACCCGTTGCCAATCAACACATCTTGCGCTACATTAGAAAACCCTAATGAAAGGAGTGCCTCGATGAAACTGTTACTTGCCCTCGTACTAAGTACCCTAACCAGCTTAAGCTTTGCCCAGCTGCTTCTTTTGGATGTCCGCAGTCAAGCCGAATACGATACAGGCCATGCCTATGGTGCGGTATTGTTACCTCATGATCAGGTTACGGCAAAAGCAGGTGACGTATTAACCGATAAAAACCAAGAAATTAAAGTGTACTGCCGCAGCGGCGGGCGCGCAGGTAAAGCGGTTGATAGTTTAAAAGCATTGGGCTACACCAATGTCGAAAACATTGGCACCTTAAAAGATGCTAAGGCATTTGAGGTTCAGTAAAAGAGCTATAAAAGTACAGAAAATAGCGCGCCAAAATAACCCTAATATTTAATGAATATTGGGGTTATTTATTCTCTAGGTCATAAGAATTAAGGCGCTTTTTTCAATAGTGGCAACCAATGAAATAATCCCACCAACATAACCCCTACAAAGTCTTTTGCAGTGGTGCGCTCAATACGCTTTAACTTTTTAAATACCAATATGTATTCCAGTAAATGAACCACTAGCAAACCAAGGCCCACATATAAGATACCCTGCCCCCAGTCACCACCAAACGGCATAATTAGGTTCACAATGAATGCCACCCAAAATACGTACAAAGCTACCTTATTCAGTTGATTAAAACGTTTCATTTTTCACCTTATTATTGTTATGTGATTTTATTTTGAGAGCAGAGTACATCCCATAACACGCATGATAACAATGACACTTAAAGCCAAAACACGTGCATAAGCTGTCACTTAACGTGATAACAAACATACCGTTGTCCCCAACAATTTATAATAAGGCCTCAAACCATCGTCTACTTTGCTTAAGTAGGGGTACTTCTTGAGCGTAATATGTATCTCTTTTGATACTTGTTGCTCAAGCGTTAAATCGTGCGATATTGCTGATCTGTCATAACGTTACGGCAAAAGCAGGTGGTGTATTAATTGATAAAAACTAAGCGGTTAATGTGTACAACCACAGCAGCGGGCGCGTGGTTAAAGTCGTTAATAGTTTGAAAGCACGGTATTACGCCAATCTCGAAAACATTGGCACCTTAGAGGATAAAAAAATCGGTCATTCGATAGCTCGCCTCGCTTTTAACTAAAGTGATTTGTATCACTAATAATCAATTACGCAAATACACCTATATTTAAAACAAGGCATGTTTTAAATATAGGTGATTTTATTGCACAGGTTTGCTTAACCGTCTAGTGACACCCGTTAGTTAGGCACGGCCTGATCTATATAGTTTGTGCAATATTTTTTGCCGTCTGTTGTGGTTGGCTCTAGGGTTTTTTGGCTATTTAATTGTGGATTGGTCACGACTTTATAACGGCGTAATTCTTCTGCCGACATACAATGTGTTTGCTCGGCTGGCGCAGCTCGCAACGTAAACACATAAAAATCCCTTGCTTCTTGTTCTGTCATTCCCATATTTTGGTAAAAACGAATATAACTTTGGTGATCTTTTGCATCAGGGTTTCGTGAATAAAGTTCAATGCCTTGTGTGCCATCACTGTCTGCCCAAGAATGAACAGCCACTAGCCCACCCTTTTCAATGGTACGCGTCACGCCTGCAATGAAAAAGTCGACACCACCTGATGCAATTTTTCCATCAACCTTACCGTCATTATTAATATCACCGACCAATACGATATTAATTCCCGCGTTACGTACCATTGTTGCCGCTTTTAAATTCACGTCGTCGTCAGCAGAACCCGGTACTTCTAGCATATGAATCGTCGTGAGCGTGTCATGCTTCAAAAGTGCGCTCACTTTGCCAACCGCTGTGCAATCAATAACGCCTTTCATTTGAGCAATGGTACGCTGTGAATTTAAAGTAAAAGTAACAGAGTCACGCACAGGGATGCAGAGATTACCAAAACTAAACGGTTTATCTGACGAAGAACTGCCACCACAGGCGGTTAATACCAGTGTTAAAAGGCACGTCACTGCCCGTAAAATGTTTTTATTCATATGCGACCCGGTGAATATCATTAGTGAGTCAGCACACTGTACATACCAAACCTGAACGGCAGCTTAAAACGGTGAATGGCTCTGGTGAGTGTTTATGGGCGGCCTGATGCAGGTTTTCTTTGAGTCGCAAGTGAACGCGAATGTTTAAGTCATAAAGTGGCATCATGGTTCAAGTGCCATAAGCCATTTTCGTATCATGCAAACGCCCACATATTGTGGGCGTTTTTGATCAATCATTAATCGTCTAAATCGTCATCATTGCTATCATAGTCATCGTCATCCGGCACGTAGCTGGTGAATAAATTAAAGGTTCGACCTTTACGAATGAGTGCTTCACGGTAGTTGACCCATGCCTTTTCGATATCAGTCTCAGCAGGCAGTTCACCACGGCATACCGTAATGAAACGCTGTTGTGATTCATCAAGTGGGGCTTGCTTGTTTTGCTCTAGGGCATACAGGGTTGCACCACATAATTCTAAGGCTTCGGCTTGCACCCGCGTGAAGTCCCCTGACTGTTTAAAGCCATACGGGAAGTTCGTATCGTCGAAGTAGCGTTTAGTTGCTTTGAATGAACCGTATTGTTCCATACTCTCCTGACCTGACAATTATAAGTTGACGGGATTATGTCTATGCTCTAAAAAGCGGTAAAACAAAATAATTTTACCTTCACCATAAAAAATTTTAGAGGCTAAATTGGATACAGACCTTCTCAAAACGTTTATAGAAGTGTGCAGCACGCGTCACTTCGGTAAAGCAGCAGAAAATCTATATGTCACCCAAGCCGCTGTCAGCTCTCGTATTCGCCAACTTGAGTCTCGTTTGGGTGTCGAACTATTTAGCCGTCTACGCAACAACCTGAAGCTCACAGCCGCAGGTGAACGCCTATTGCCTCATGCCGAGGCGGTGCTCACCACTTGGCAACGGGCATTTCAAGAAGTCGCCATTCACCACCAGCAATCTATCCAGCTTGCGCTAGGTGGCAGCCCTAATGTTTGGGACTTAATGTTACAAAATAGTTTATATGAGCTAAAAATTTCAAATCCTGAAATTGCGATTCGAGCAGAGGTGCTTAGCCATTCCATCGTCGCCCGCCAATTACTTGAACGCAGCCTAGATTTAGCCTTGGTATTTGATGCCCCTAAGGTTGAAGAATTAAAAACCATCAAATTACTGCAAATGCCATTAGAGTTGGTGGCCACAAAAGAAAATCAAACCGCTGACTCATTGCAAGAACTGGGATATATCATGCTGGATTGGGGCACGTTGTTTAGTATTCAGCATGCTAAAAAATGCAATCACTTACCGACACCTAGCTTGCATACTAACCTTGCTCGTGTCGCCCTTGATTACATGCTGCAAGCTGGTGGTGCTGCCTATTTGCCATCCACATTGGCTGAGCCTTATATTCAGCAAGGCACATTATTTAAAGTGGATGACGCGCCAGAGATGAACCGCGATGTGTTTGCCTGTTATCATCAAGATAATGATAAAACGGAATTAATCGAAAGCGTGATTGCGCTGTTTAAGCAAACAGGTTCGCAAATTGCGCCAAGTCTGCAGCCTGAATAATCCGCTATTTATTTGGGGTTTCTATTTTTTGCTCCTTTAGAGCGCCCTGACTAAAAGCCCCTTAATTAAAGCCCCTTGCTTAAAGGGGCTATGGGTTATTTGTAAATAGGTTACGATTTATTCCTCAACCGCTTCTTCTGATTCTTGTTCATCTTCTGAGGGGTCTTCGTCAACTGAGTTACCTAAGCTGGCGATACACTCTTTCATGTATTCGTTAAAATCTTCTTTTGCGACGCTGTCCATTTCGGCCCATTCTTCACATCGCTGTTGATCTGAAATTTCAATTTCGTTTTCTTCGCCATCTTCAGCCCAGGCTGATAAGCTAAAGAGCATAAAAACAATGCAAAACACTTTCATTTAGCACTCTCCACCAAAATCTAAAAAGGCATTAAAGATGCCTATACTAAAAAAAGCGAACGAATATTATTTATCGACAACATAAACCATTCACTTCCCTTTAATACCTTTATAGGAGGCCTGTAATATGATGAAATACTTTGAGAATTTAGCAAAAGCAATGTTTGGCGTGAAGTTCCATGAGCTAGGGGATCAAGAGCAACGTGTCATCGAAAGCATTGCCAATAAAGAGCGCTTACCTGAAAACATTAATACGGTCTTTCATGAAAACCTTACCGTAGGGCAAAAAATGGCGGATAAAGTCGCCAGCTTTGGTGGCTCTTGGACGTTTATCATTCTATTTGCGGTATTAATGCTGTGTTGGATGACGGTCAATTCTTTTCTGATTCTCGCCGATAAAGCATTTGACCCTTATCCATTTATATTACTCAATTTAGCGCTATCAACGTTGGCGGCCTTACAGGCACCTATTATTATGATGTCACAAAATAGACAAACATCGAAAGACCGACTTGAAATTGCCGCTAATTATGAGATCAGTTTGAAAACAGACATCGAGATCACACGCCTGCATCAAAAGATAGATGACCTTACTCAGCTCATTGCATCGCAAGCGTCAAAGTAGCCTTTACGGTTAAGTGATGATTAAAACATCGTGAAAATGCTTGCTTGCATGACTCATTAGAAATATTTATCCAAAGGATAAATATTTTTCGCTGTCTTTTTAAATCTCACTTCCTACACTGCCGCCTATCTTTACTGTGTGGTGCATTAGCGCCAATCACAGCCTCAAAACACACAATATCCAAAAGGAATGACCATGCGCATAGCGATTCTGTCTCGCGGCCCTAATTTATATTCTACCCGCCGCTTAGTTGAGGCAGGCCAAGCGCTGGGGCATGAAGTGGATGTTATCGATACACTTCATTGCTACATGGATATCACCAGTAGCAAGCCCACTGTGCGTTACCACGGTGAAGCATTACCAAAATACGATGCGATCATTCCTCGTATTTGCGCGTCTATTACGTTTTATGGCACTTCGGTAGTGCGCCAATTTGAAATGATGGGCACTTACACCATCAACGAATCGGTGGCGATTAGCCGTTCACGTGACAAGTTGCGTTCATTGCAGTTGCTATCACGCAAGGGCATTGGCCTGCCGCGTACTGGTTTTGCTAGCAAGCCCGATAAAGTCGATGACTTAATCAAAAACGTGGGCGGTGCGCCTGTTGTGATTAAGTTACTAGAAGGCACACAAGGTATTGGTGTGGTTTTGGCTGAAACCAAAAAAGCCGCTGAAAGTATTATCGAAGCGTTCATGGGTTTAAAAGCTAACATTTTAGTGCAAGAGTTTATTAAAGAAGCTGGCGGCGCGGATATCCGCTGCTTAGTGGTGGGCGATAAAGTGGTTGCCGCTATGAAACGCCAAGGGGCTGAAGGCGAGTTCCGCTCTAATTTACACCGTGGCGGCAGCGCCGAAGTGGTTAAGCTGTCACCGGCTGAGCGTAAAACAGCCGTTGATGCGGCTAAAGCCATGGGCCTAAATATGTGTGGCGTGGATATTTTGCGCGCGAACAGTGGCCCTGTTGTGATGGAAGTCAACTCATCACCAGGCCTTGAAGGCATTGAAAAGGCCACTGGCAAAGATGTTGCGAAGCTGATTATTCAATTACTTGAGAAAAACGCGAAACCAAACAGCACTCGCACGAAAGGAAAAGGTTAATGGAACCTCTTCTTATTGCTGGCCATGAAATACTCGCAGGTGAAACAAAACGCATAGAAATACCCATGGTGCGTCTGTATACCGACACCACCATGAGTATTCCTGTTTATGTAAAACGCGGTAAGCGCCCTGGCCCTACCCTGTTTTTAAGTGCGGCTATTCATGGTGACGAACTGAATGGCATTGAGATCATTAATCGCATTATTAATAGCAAGTCGATTCAAGGCTTAAAAGGCACATTGATCGCCGTACCTATGGTCAATGTTTATGGCGTATTGAATCAAAGCCGTTATTTACCGGACAGACGTGACCTTAACCGTTCGTTTCCGGGCTCTGAGCGGGGTTCACTTGCGGCACGAATGGCTCATATATTTTTAACGGAGATCGTCTCTAAAGCCGATTACGGCATCGACTTTCATACAGGTGCGATACATCGCAGTAACTTGCCGCAAATTCGTGCAAACTTAGACGATACTGAAACACTAGAGCTTGCAAAAGCATTTGGGTTGCCCGTGCTATTGAACTCGAATTTACTCGATGGCTCATTACGCCAATGTGCCGCAGACTTAGGCACTAAGATACTATTGTATGAAGCGGGCGAAGCTTTACGCTTTGATGAGTTGGCCATACGGGCAGGTGTCAAAGGCACGATTAAAGTAATGCGTCACCTAGGCATGCTTAATAAGAGTAAGGTGCACTCTAACAAAAGCATCGAGCCGATCATTGCACGACAAAGCGGTTGGATTCGCGCAAATGAAAGTGGTTTGGTCATGCACCACAAACAATTAGGCGATTTTGTTAACAAAGGTGAGATTCTTGCTACTATTAGTGACCCTTATGGACAAAAGCTAGATAGCGTACTCAGTAATGCTGACGGTATCATTATTGGCAAACAAAACATCCCGTTGGTTCAAGAGGGTGAAGCTATGTACCATTTAGCCTACTTTAAAGAGCCAGATGATGTGGTTGAGAATTTAGAAATGATGCACGAAGAATTATTACCAGAGGATTATTCATAGACATGTTGAACATTTTAATTGGCATCGGGTTTGTCTTATCATTTGTTGTGCTAAGCAATGCCATTGAAAATTGGATAGAACGTCTTGGCCGTAAACGCCAAGTCACGAACGAACGCATTTTTTATATTCAAAAAATCATTAAGCTAATGTGCTTTATTGCCTTGCTGCTCACGGCGGGCGGGGTATTTGGCTTTAATTACAGTGAATTCAGCTTTATTGTTTCATCGATTTTTGCGGTTGTCGGTATTGCATTATTCGCGCAATGGTCCATTTTAAGTAATGTGACAGCGAGTTTAATTATCTTTTTCTTCTTCCCCTACAAGGTAGGCGATAAAGTCCGTATTACCGACGAAAAAGAACATTTAGAAGGTGATATTATAGAAATCACCTTGTTTCATTTAATTCTTAAACGTGAATGTGGCGATATATTAACGTATCCCAATAGTTTGGTTTTTCAGAAAGCCATTATCGTTCACCCAAAAACGAAAAACGTCCCCGTAAAAGAAATCGAGCCTAACTATGAGCCATAATAAATTTACCGTAGGCGCGCTGGAAGTATGTGACCTGCCCCAGTTAGAGATTACCAAGCTACACATGCGCGTCGATACTGGAGCGCAAACGTCTTCTTTGCATGTAGACAATATTGAAGAGTATAAACATAACGGTGAGCGCTGGGTTAGCTTTGATATTCACCCTGATGTTCATAATGTTGATACGGTTGTGCGTCGTAAAGCGAAGGTGCACGATACTCGCATTGTCAAAAGCTCAAGTGGTGATAAAGAGCATCGTAATGTGATTGAAACCAATATTATTATTGGTAAAGAAAGCTGGCCTATCCACATTACCTTGACGGATCGTTCAAGCATGACGTACTTAATGTTGTTAGGTCGTCAAGCCATGGATGGTCGCGTAATAGTTGACCCATCTAGTGAGTATTTATTAGGGCAATAAGCCCTAATAATAACTAATCAGACGCGGTGTTATTTTAATAACCCGCGAGCAATAATCTCTTTCATCACCTCTGACGCGCCACCGTAAATCCGCTGCACTCTGGCATCTAAAAATGCACGCGCGATTGGGTATTCTTGCATGTAGCCGTAACCACCAAATAATTGCAGGCAGTCATCGGCCACTTTGCATTGCAGCTCTGTTGATGAAAGCTTCGCTTTTGACGCCGTCACAGTATCAAGCTCCCCTGCCACATATAACGTAATACAGTGATCAATAAAGGCCCGATTAACACTGACCTGGGTATCTAAATTCGCCAGATTAAAACGTGTGTTTTGCAAGTCTGACAACGCTTGACCAAATAAACGCCGTTGCTTGGTATAATCAACCGTCCAATTCAGCATGCCAGTACAAGCGCCCATGGCACAGATTGATAAGATTAAACGTTCCCGGGGTAATTCTTCCATCAGATGCTTAAAACCTTGATTCAGCTGACCAAGCGGTTCTTTACATAACACGTCATCAAAAAACAACTCAGACGTATCACCGCTGTGCTGGCCAATTTTCTCAAGGTTAGCCCCCACTTCGTAACCATCACTGCGCTTATCGAGCAAAAATAAACTGATGCCTTTTGCACCCGCCTTCGGGTCCGTTTTTGCCGCCACAATACACACGTCGGCGTGCTGACCATTGGTTATAAATGTCTTTTGCCCTTTTATGCAGTAACCGCCCTCAACCTTCCGGGCTTGACTGGTGATGGCTTGTAAATCACTGCCCGCACCAGGCTCTGTCATGGCAATTGCGCCCACGGCTTCGCCAGTCACCAACTTAGGGAGCCAATGCTGCTTTTGTTCAACCGAACCTAGATGGGCAATATAAGGTGCCACTATGTCGCTATGCACAGACACATTGGTCGCTAATGCCGCAAAGCCTCGCTCTGAAAGTGTTTGCACCACTACTGCTGATAATGAAAAATCACCACTGCAGCCGCCATAGGCTTCATCGACATCCACGCATAAGAACCCTGCATCACCCATGTCACGCCACACGCTGCGCGGCATAATGCCGTCTTTTTCCCACTGGGCATAAAACGGAGCAACCTTTTGGTCTAGAAAGCGATTCAATGAATCTTGAAACAAGGAGATGTGTTCAGACATAACTCACCTTTTTATTATTTTGGCTCTATTCTCACATTGCTAAGCCACTATAAGAAAGCACTAAGTCCTTCAAATTCATTAGCATTGTCTAACCTGCTGAATATTAAGGTTCATTTTGCTTTTATTATGGCTAGAATGTCCATATTCACTCAAAAATATAACTCAGCAATAGAAGAATTGAGTAAACAAATGTATGCTCGCTTCCTCATTTTTAATAGGTAGACTCATGATTCGCCTTATTCGCTTTTGTTTACTCGCCATTCATTTTGTCATTACAAGTACGGTTGGGCTTTTAATTGGCATTATACGCCCGTTTAACCCGACGAATAGCCGCTGGTGTTCTCACCTTTACGGTAAAATTGGTATGCCAATTATCGGAGTCAAAACAGAGGTTGAAGGCTTAGAACACTTTGAATCTGACAAGCCCTACATTGTTGTCGCTAATCACCAGAGTAACTGGGATTTATTTATCGTAGGCAGTATCGTACCTAAACGTACCGTAAGCGTAGGTAAAAAGAGCCTTAAATGGGTACCATTATTTGGCCAGTTGTATTGGCTGGCTGGTAACGTTTTGATTGACCGTGGTAATCCACGTAAAGCCATGGAAGCAATGGCGATTACCAAAGAAGCCCTCACCACAAAAAAGACCAACATTTGGTTCTTTGCGGAAGGTACCCGTAACAAGGGTAAGAACATGCTGCCGTTCAAAAAAGGCGCATTTGTTACCGCAATTAACGCAGGCGTTCCAATTATCCCTGTTTGTTGCAGCAGCTATTTAAAGGGCTTTGACCTGAACAAATGGAGCAATGGCACTGCACGCATGCGTGTATTACCGGCAGTAAGCACCACTGGCTACACTCAAGAAAATATAAAAGAATTAATGGCTAAAATTCACGCAACGATGATGACCACTATTAAAGAGCTCGACGGCTTAGCAGCTCCTCAGTCTGAAACCGCTTATAACGCATAATCACAAGGTTCGGCAGCTCATTTCAAAACGCCCAGATAAACTGGGCTTTTTTATGTCTGAAAATACTCATTCGGCCTGATCTGCTTTCATAGGTGAATCAAAGTCTACTCAGTAAAGTGAATCGCTTCATCTAGCAAGCACATCCCGCTGACATAATGCGTTTATTCATATTAAGACCATAAGCTTTGGCATGCCCTACACGACAATTGCGTATTTGGTCCTTTTGCGTCGCTTTAAGCGCCTATGATATCGATCAATCAAGCCTTACTCTCACCAACACCTTTTAACCCCTGTCATCGAGTCATACAGCTACTAACGGCGACCGCACAGACATAACCACTAAACACCTACTATTAAACTGATAGCATGCTGTAAACAGATTACAGCCATAAACGCTATCCACCTTGCCATATATTCAAATGCCGCCTTAACTTTACTAAGCGATAAAGAATTGAGGTATCCATGGCTGGTAAAGTTTTAATCTGTGATGACTCCAATATGGCACGTAAGCAAATGGCCCGTGCCCTACCAGAAAATTGGCCTGTGGATGTCATATTCGCCCATAACGGTGAGGAGGCCATTGCGCAGATCAAAGAACATCAATTCGAAATTATGTTTCTTGATTTAACCATGCCGGTCTTAGATGGCTATGAAACCCTTGAGGTTATTCGACGAGATGACCTGCCTATCATGGTTATTGTGGTGTCTGGTGATATTCAGCCTGAGGCTCAAGAGCGAGTCAAAAAACTAGGTGCCATCGACTTCATTAAAAAGCCCGTCGACAAAGCACGAATTGAAGCCGTGCTATCGGAATACGGCATCATTGGGGAGACCCCTGATGAATGAAGACGTTAAATTAAGTGAAGACGAACGCGACTGTTACCAAGAAATTACCAACGTTGCGATGGGACAAGCCGCTGACCGCCTTGCGCGGCTGCTGGGTGTTTATGTGGTACTGCCGATCCCTAACGTCAATATCATTGAAATCAATGAATTCAAAATGACACTTAAATCCCTTGAGGGTAATGATACGGTCAGCGCTGTTTGCCAAGGGTTCATCGGAGCAGGCATTGCGGGCGAAGCCTTGCTAATTTTTAACGACGCTAGCTTCTCTGATATTGCTCAATTACTGAATTACCCAGGCAATTTAGATCAACACGAAGAATTAGAAATGCTAATGGACGTAGCAAACGTGTTAAATGGCGCCTGTATCCAGGGCATTGGTGGGCAGCTGGATATCGACTTCAGCCAGAGCCATCCTATGGTGTTAGGCCAGCATTGCTCTATTGCGAATCTACTTTCTGAAAAGAAAAACACGTGGAAGCAAACTATGGCGATCGAGATCAACTACACCATTGAAGATCACAATATCAACTGCGATTTATTGCTGTTATTTACAGAAGATAGCGTGCTTCATATGAATCGTTTAATCAGCTTTTTATTGGATGATTAACATGAGTGATACAGATACAGACATGACAGAGTTTCACTGGTTTATGGATATTCTACAAACCATCGATGCAGGACTAGTGGTCCTCGACCGCCAATACAATATCAAACTGTGGAATGGATTCATGGAAAACCACAGTGGGATTCGGCCAGACCAAGCTAAGGGCAGTAACTTATTTGAGTTATTTTCTGAGATAGACCAAGACTGGTTTATGAAAAAAGCGGAGGCGGTTTTTTTATTAAATACCAGAGCGTTTACGATTAGTGAGCAACGCCCCTACTTATTTAAATTTAAGAATAATCATCCCATAACCGGCCGAGCTGAATTTATGTACCAAAACTCAACCATGATTCCGCTGAATAATATTGAAGGCGCGACGGATCATATCTGTTTAATCATCTACGATGTGACAGCCGCCGCAATGCATAAATTTGATTTGGCACAAAAGCTGAAATAGCCTGATATACGAGCAAGTTAAGTTAAAGCACGCCTATTTCAGGGTCAATATTCGCAACGCTTTGCTGTAACTTTTCACCTAGCTTCACATTTTTACCCATTTCTTCTACTAAGCGTTCGACATGCTGCTCAAGAACCGTTAATTCTTGCACAAGGCTTGTGTGCATCGATTCAAAATCATCCCCTTGAGATAAACTTTGCGTTTTGTGTAGTAGCTTTCTGACATAATTTAATTGCTGGGTAAATACAGCATTCGCTTTATGTGCATTGCGCTCAACAATAATTGATTGTTTATATAAGGCGTCCAATTTTGCTGGCGATATCGTTCCCATAGGGGTGTCGTCATCAACATAATCAATTTGTTTTTTAGAGCGTTTATCTAAAAAGTAAAATACCCCCATACAAATTGCATAACTCATTAACCATGCAAACCAATTAACAGAGCCATTCTCCAACATTGCAGGCCATTGATGAACAATACCCAACAATGTGCCCAGAATTAAACTCATTTTTATCACCATCGCCATTTACATCCACTCCCTAGCTGCGCTGATAGTATCTTCTAGTCGTTAAAACAACGGCAAACTGAATAGACCTAAATTAAATACAATGATGCTTCCCCATATACATACGACTTGGGTCAAGCTAAAAAATACTGCGGCACTGGCAATATCTTTAGCAGCACCCGACAAATCATGGCGCTCACTGCCAATACGATCGACCACATATTCGATAGAAGTATTAAGCAACTCTGTAATCACAACAATAAAAAGAGACAGCAACATCAATGCAAATTGAGTGATGCTTTGCGCAATACAAAGCGCCACTGGCGCCATAACAAGCGCTAAGATGAATTCTTGTCGAACAGCGGCTTCTGTTCTCCATGCTCGCTTAATACCATTAAACGAATAACCCGTGGCATTAAATACACGTAAAAAACCAGTGGCAGTGAATTTCTTGTGATCCATAACAACTCAAATAATCTATGTTAAAACAGCGCACACACTAACCTGTGAACCCTGATATGACAAGCCTTTAGACGGCTAGAGTCTGTTTTTACAATGCCCTTCACAGATTACATTGACCACGCCATGATCAATGAAAAATACAACTTAGGTTAATAATAAACATACAAAGATAACGGTATAAAATATGATTTATTAAGACTATTGACCTCACTACACAAACCCGTAAAGCTATGTGTAAATTAAAAACTGAAATTCATTATGTTAACGCGCAATTATTTAACCAAAAAATTAGGCACAACAGTGTTTAGCCTATGCCTATTAATATGTTCATTATTCTTAAGCTGGGCAATATTGGCACAAACCAATTTCGCCTACCCGGCTTTACATTCGCTTATGAATATTGATCAACATATAAGCAAATACGGCCCTCAAAATCGTTATCGAAATGGCTTTGAAAAAACAGATAAACCAGAACAAGTACGCTTATTCAGCGAGATTGTTGATGCGATTCACAACGATGGCGAAGGTTTAGATAGCATCACCTATCACTCGCCTCAAGGTCAGCCCATTAGCCTATTATTACGCCATGCAGAAGTCATACACCTGCAAGATGTTGCACACCTAATTGATTACTTTTATTTAACGGCTGCCATAACGATTCTGTTCACTTGCCTATTAATCGCGGGCTTTAAATACAAAAATATTAAACTGCCAAGCTTAAAGCAACAGGCGGTGGGGATTTTGCTGTTTAGTTCTGTCAGTGTTGTGGGGGTTATATTAATCGGCCCGGTAAACGTATTTTATGCACTGCACGAATGGATTTTTCCTGATAACCACCAGTGGTTTTTTTATTATCAAGACTCATTAATGACCGTATTAATGAAAGCGCCTGATTTATTTGGTGCCATCAGTGGTCTAATCGCCGTATTGGGTATTGTTATTTATCTACTGCTTAATCGAGCTATTTTGCTAATGCATCAAACTAAAAAATAATAACCATCAGCGCTAAACAGATATAAGTATTAAAGCAAACAAGTCGCTTAAGCCTAGATTTAATCGTTACTACTATAATAGTTGCACAGTTTAAATTTTAGGCTTAATAATCTCCAAACCAATATAGGCATCTCAATTAAGCGATTACTTGCTGCGTACTTGGTTTTGTCTTACGCATAAGCATAAATAATATCATCATAACCATGAATACCGCGCCTATGATCATAATGTACATCAGCATGCTTTTTTCTTCGCCGATCAGTAGCTGAGACGTATTGAGATCAAACTGAGTGACCACACCGTTTTCATCCGATATTTTCAAAGTATCTAACACCAGTAATGTTGGTTTGGCTTCTAGCAGTTTAATGTTAAACGATAAGGTATTTCCAGACAAGGTAATCGCACTCGCTGGGCGTACAAGGCTCACTGCATATTCCGCCGACTCTGCTTGAATAAAATTCCTTAATTGAATTTTACCTTTTTCAGGCCAGGCTTCATGGTGTTCAAACTTTTTATTAATAGGCACCAAATTATTATCAGGCAATACAAACTTCGCTTGTAAACCAAATACATTTTCGAGTTCATCAATATTAAGATTAATAAGCCATGTATGCTCACCAACAGGTTGAGCCTCAAGCTCAGCACTGGGCTGGGCTTGGGCAAAACTTGTAATCAAAAAAAGCGAAAACGCTAAGATCACAGTTTGAATCATTGTGGGGATACCTCACAGTGGTCTGTACCAAAGTGACTACCAAGAATAGACAAATCTTGTACATTAATCACATTATCGTGATTTAAATCCGCTAGAGGATTATAGTTTTCATCATCACTATTTAAACCAAACAAAGAAGATAAAAGACTAAAGTCACCAATATCAACGCCACCATCATTGTTAATATCGCCTGCATACATTGGAATATTTAATACCGGGTTAGTATTATCAGTGTTTAATGTAAGACTCGTACAAGCCGCCACATATTGATCACTGTAAACATGAACCGAGTAATCCCCTGCCACTAAACGATCAAACTCAAACGTACCATCTTCTTGTGTGGTCACTTCAATTTGACGACCATTTAAGGTGATCGTGACAACTACGCCACTATAGTCAGACGTGTTCGGGATCGAAATTTTACCCGAGATTACATTAGCACCGCCGTGAATTTGGTCATCAAGGTTGATGGTAATTTCAGCTGGGTTTAACGCAATTTTATTTCCTTCGATATCAGAGGCTATGCCAGAGCAATTCATCGTCCAAGTACCGGTTGTGACATCAGCGGTTAAATCGAATTTTGCGAACTCTTTTGAGCCAGAAAGTGATTCTAAACCGGTTAATGATTGCGCACCTTTCCATTCACCTGTTAGTGAGTCCCATTCGATTGGGATTTGAAGGGCTGTTTCTGATAATGGAATGTAATCACCTCCATCTACAGCAACATTTGTAGTTTGAAGCGAACAATTAGCTTCTATTCCATAATATTTATATCTACTAACAGATACAATAGGTGAAAAAATTGAATCCAAATAAGGATCGAGATTTTCATTTTCAACCGTAATCTTAAAACCAGTTCGATCTAAATACAGAAAAAAACTTCCTTGATTTTCTTTTACTGCAAAGTTCCCTCCTTTAGCATAACCATAAACATATGAATCTAACGTTCTATTTTCTCTTGTAATTGATACTGAATTAGGGACTAGCAAAGAAGTATCATCATTAAAAAAAGCTGGATATGAAGTAAATCCACCTATACTTAAAAAGAATGGCGATATAACTACTTCTGATAACTCCTCGTTAAAATGAGCCTCATTTCCCTCAACATAGAGCGAGCCCTTTAAAACTTTATCTATACCAGCAGTTTCTTTAGATGTTAATTTAACAAGAGCAACTTCATAAAATGTATTTCCATTTTCATCAAGAAGTGGTTCCGAAATAGTTAACGGGGCAAGTCCATTAGGATACAAGCTATTAATATCTACACCATCTAATGAATTAATTGTAACATCAGTAAGTTTCTTTAGTTGATCATCCCACTTCTTCATTACTAAATCATACTCACCATGAGATGCCGTTAATAATTTAAAATTTGCTTCAGACGTAATACCAGTTAAACCAGATATATACCAAATATCCATTATAAAACTATTAAGACTTCCTTTAATTTCAAAGCTATCATACGTAACACCATTATCTCCCATAACATTGACTATGAACTGCCCTCCGCCCTGAGTATTTTTTGACACTACCAAGGATTCACCATGCCCAGATATCATATTCTGCCAAGATCGAAGAACGGGAGTCTGATTGTATAAAAAATATTTTTTACCCATAAAGTACTTCCTTTTCATACTATTTATACATTCAGATACTATACATTTATAATACACCCCTTCTTGGTTATTTATATCGTCCATATACCCTAAAGCTTCTTCTCCATTTATAGAGATCAGTGAACTGTCAGTTAAAGTATATTGTAAATGGATAGATTCATTACGAATTTCATAAAGCTCACCTGATGAATTTGTATAATATTTATCAGTTAAAATTAATGGCTTTGATGTTCCAACATCAATTTCTTCATAACCATTAAAATTTAAATCCAACGCATTCACGTTAAACCCAATAGCCGAAACGACCATCAGTACCAGTGTTTTCAATTTCATTGTGTGTATTCCTTTTTTTGACACGATTCCATATGCCGTATAAGAATTTTATTATTAAGTTTTGGAACCGGTTATTGTTATTTTTTATACGGCGCACAGCATCCTATAAGAAATGTGACGTAGTTCAATGTTATATTTTATTATTTTCATTGCTTTTTTATTTTTTAGTACCAAGGTCTTTCAAATAAATTTATTTATATATAACAACCAATACCTTAAAACCACAAATGTTTAAAAATACACCAGGTTAAATATTTTCACATAAATATACAGCTATTCTTTTTAAAAACTTATTTATTACATTAACGAATTTAATTCACTACTAAAAATAAGAATATACACAATGAAAAATGAATAAGAGATTACTGTGTTAATGGAGAAAGGATTATATAAAGAAAAGAGAATAAAATAATAAACCAGCCCTTAATAACACAGGGCTGGTCCACACGTCATATGAACGCTTAACGTTCCAATAAGGCAACCACGCCTTGGCCACCTGCGGCACAGATAGAAATTAATCCTTTGCCTGAACCTTTTTCGGCTAGTAACTTGGCCAAATTGCCTACAATTCGTCCCCCGGTTGCTGCAAACGGATGACCTGTTGCTAACGAGCTACCGTTTACATTTAACTTAGTAAAATCAATTTCACCGAGTACTTTTTCAAGACCCAA
>JAWUXY010000101.1:0-12507 GCA_034111105.1 Bermanella sp.
CGGCCATAACGAGAAACAAAATATCGAAGTGGTTCATACCATTTGTGATCTGTTAGAAGAATTAGTCCCTTTAAATCGTCACTCCCGCGAAGGCGGGAGTCCAAGTGGCTTCAAAGGCCTAATAACCAACGTTAAAGATCGCCCAGGTCATGACATGCGCTACGCCATTGATGCCAGTAAAATCGAAAAAGAATTAGGCTGGAAACCAGAAGAAAGTTTTGAAACGGGAATCCGTAAAACCGTTGAATGGTATTTAACAAATAATGAATGGGTAAAGCATGTACAAGATGGCAGTTACCAGCGTGAACGTTTAGGAGCAGATGCATAGAATGAAAGGTATTCTTTTAGCCGGTGGTTCTGGCACACGGTTATACCCCATCACGATGGGCGTATCGAAACAGTTATTGCCTATATACGACAAACCAATGATCTTTTATCCTCTGTCGGTGTTAATGTTGGCTGGCATCAGAGACATTTTATTAATCTCTACCCCAGATGATATTTCAGGATATAAGCGTTTATTGAAAGATGGCAGCCAATTTGGCGTAAACATTACCTACGCAGAACAACCATCACCCGACGGTTTAGCCCAAGCCTTTATTATTGGCGAAGAGTTTATTGGCAAAGACGACGTATGCTTAGTATTGGGCGACAATATCTTTTACGGCCAAGGCTTTACACCAAAATTACGTGAAGCAGTAAATAAAGCAAAAGACGGTAAAGGCGCAACGGTATTTGGTTACCAAGTAAAAGACCCTGAACGCTTTGGGGTTGTTGAGTTTGATGAAAATAACAAGGCACTTTCAATAGAAGAAAAACCACTAAAGCCAAAATCGCACTACGCAGTAACCGGCTTGTATTTTTATGACAACCGCGTTGTAGAAATCGCTAAAAATGTAAAGCCCTCTGATCGTGGTGAGTTAGAAATTACCTGTGTTAATAATACTTATCTTGGGGCAGGCGAATTAAATGTTGAGGTGCTAGGTCGTGGTTTTGCATGGTTAGATACCGGAACGCATGAGAGTTTATTAGAAGCAGCACAATTCGTTGAAACTATTGAGAAACGCCAAGGTTACAAAATTGCTTGTTTAGAAGAGATTGCTTTTAATCAGAAGTGGTTAACTTCAGCTGAATTAAGAATATTGGCAAGACCTATGATGAAGAATAGCTATGGGCAGTATTTAATGAGTTTAAATGGCCTATAATAAAAATGACAATTAAACTAAATAAACCTCTACAGCCTAATTTGGAAAAGCTGACTCACTATTTGTCTCAAGTCAATGATAGTGGATGGTATACAAATTTTGGTCCTCTGCACCAACAGTTAACTAAAAGATTAGAAGCTTATTTAGGGGTTGAAAATTTATTGCTTGTCTCTAATGGTACGCTTGCTTTGCAAGTTGCTTATAAAACGCTGAATGTGAAGTGTGCTTTGACTACACCTTTTAGCTTTGTTGCTACGGCGAGTTCATTGATGTGGCAAGGTGTTGAAACACTATTTGGCAATATAGATAAGTCGACATATAACTTATGTCCAAACCATGTGCGAAAAGTCCTAGATTGTGATGATAATAACATTGATACCGTTGTTGCAACTCACGTTTATGGAAATCCTTGCGATGTAAAAGAATTCGATAAAATAGCTATAAGTAATAATGTCAATATTATTTATGATGCTGCTCATGCTTTCGGGGTGAATGTTGCCGAGAAATCAATACTTAGTTTTGGTGATGCCAGTACACTCAGCTTTCATGCTACTAAGGTATTCCATACTGTTGAGGGTGGGGCTATTGTTTTTAAGCGAAAATCTGATTTTGAAAGAGCAAGGTGTCTTATTAATTTTGGGATGGACGAAAAAGGTGATATCAGTGAAGCGGGTATAAATGGAAAACTCAACGAATATCAATGTGCAGTTGGCCTGACTTTACTTGATGAAATAGATAAGGTAATCCGACATAGGTCAAGTTTGTTTGAAGCTTATCGTAATGATTTAAAAGATATTGTCGAGCTACCGATATGGCATAGTAATAGCAGCTTAAATGGCTCATATATGCCCATTAAACTAAAAAATATAGAACAACGAATACGTCTTGAAAAAGGGTTAGAAGAGCATAATATCGAATTTCGTCAGTACTTCTCTCCTTCATTGGATTTCATTTTTAACGATGGTAAAACGTCCTTGTGTCCTACCAGTGAAGAGTTGTCGAGAACAGTGCTATGCTTGCCCTTGCATGCTTACATGACTAAATTGGATGTAGATCAAGTAACTAATGTGATAAAAAATTACACTTCATAAATATATTTTGAGAGAGTATAAGGGCATGAAGATTATACATGGGGTGTTCGGTGTCGGTGGGTATGGACGTGAAGTTATGCCACTGGTACAAAAGATTGCAGATAGAGAAGCAGCAGACGTAGTTTTCGTTGTAGATGCTGACTATAAAACTCAAAATGAGGTTGATGGTGTTAAAATTCTTTCTTTTGATGAGTTTTTGAGTATTGAATATAATTCTAAATATTTAACTATTGCTGTTGCTGATCATGCTTTAAGAAGAAAGATTTCTGAAATTTCAATAAATAATGGCATCAAACTATCCAATGTAGTAGCCGATAACGTTGTATTGCTGGGCCGTAATACAATTTCCGAAGGCGTTATATTGAGCCCTTTTGTTACAATTACAACTAATTGTACTATTGGTCGTGGGTTTCATGCGAATTTATATAGTTATGTTGGGCATGACTGCATATTAGGTGATTATGTTACATTTTCACCTAGCGTTAAATGCAGTGGAAACGTAGTTATTCAAGACCATGTTTTTGTTGGTACAGGGGCTATAATACGACCTGGAACTAGTATAAGGCCTTTAGTTATAGGGGAAGGGGCAATAATTGGTATGGGAGCTGTTGTTACTAAAGCTGTGCCAGCTGGTTGTACGGTCATTGGGAATCCGGGGAGGATAGTTAAAACAAAACATAGTGGACTGAAAGATAAATGAGTTGAATTGAGAGGGGCAGGATGGATTGAAAAATCATATTCATTTGTTTTGTCAAAAGGATCATACTCTAATGGGTAAGTAGAGCTGGTGTAGTTATTATTTTTTGTAGTTACCTGTCACCAAATATTTAGTCGTTTTAAGTTTTTAAATTACATGCTTTAGCTTTAGTAGAATGTTTTTAATAAATTTTTACTGCATATCTAATCTGTTTTTCATATGTTTATCAAAATTCTGCTATTATCGCAACAATTACTTTGTTTAATAGGGGTGATGAAAGTTCTCATGTCGGGAGAATATAGACCTTATTTTACATAAAAATATCAGAGCGGCGCTTTGGAATATATTAAAGAAATCATAAGTGGATTTTTATTTCGATGAAGTGATCGCTGGGATTGTGAATTATAGCCTATGATGGAAAAGTGCTCACATTCACAGGTTTAGAAAGTAGTGAAAAAGGTAGTGTTAGGTATTCTCCTAGAATTGAAAAGTTAATAATGAACCTCAAAAAAAATATATTTGCAAACTATGTAAGTCAGATTTACGTAGCGATGATCGGAATTCTAATATTACCTCTCTATATAAAACATATGGGTGCGGAAGCTTATGGATTGGTAGGTTTTTTTACTATGCTACAAGCTTGGTTTGGTTTGTTAGATATGGGATTAACGCCTACTATCGGACGTGAGACTGCACGCTATAAAGGAGGCTCAATGACCTCACTAACTTATCGACAGTTATTCCGTGCCCTTAGCCTGATCTTTCTTAGTGTTGCGCTTGTTGGCGGTTTTTCTTTGTGGTTGCTGGCAGAGGCAATTGCTTTTCATTGGTTGCAGGTAAATGAGCTATCTATGACTGAAGTGATATTGGCTGTTAAAATTATGGCAGTGAGCGTTGCATTACGTTGGATGGGGGGCTTATATCGTGGTGTAATTACTGGCTCTGAGAAGCTTGTATTGTTAAGCGTATTTAACGTCATTATTGCAACACTTCGTTTTATTGCAGTTTTTGCAAGTATGTATTGGTATGGGTTTACGCCAGAAGTGTTTTTCTGGCACCAGTTGGCCGTTGCTGTGCTCGAGCTTTCGGGGTTATTTTTGGTAGGTAATGTTTTATTGCCTGCAAAGAAAGATTTAGGTGGTGATATCGGTTGGTCTATTGAGCCAATTAAGCCGGTACTGAAGTTTGCCTTGACGATAGCGTTTACATCTTCTGTTTGGGTGTTAGTTACTCAAACAGATAAATTAATACTTTCGGGTGTATTGCCACTGGATGAATATGGCTATTTTATGCTGGCGGTATTGGTAGCTAGTGGCATTATGTTCCTATGCACCCCAGTTAGCAGTGTTATTATGCCGCGTATGGCTCGTTTGTATGCGGAAGGTATGCATGTAAATATGATAAGAGTGTATCGCAATGCGACGCAATTGGTGAGTGTAATAGCTGGCTCAACCTCCATTACGATTGCATTGTTTGCAGAATCATTGTTATTCGTTTGGACTGGCGATAAACAGATTGCTGATAGTGCTGCTCCAATTTTAAGTTTATATGCACTAGGTTATGGTGTATTGGCCGTCGGAGCATTTCCTTATTATCTTCAATATGCTTTGGGTAATTTAAAGTATCATCTAATTGGTAATTTAATTATGGTGCTAACATTAATACCTGCCATTATTGCTGCAGCAACTTATTACGGTGGAGTGGGCGCGGGCTGGGCTTGGCTAGGAATTAACTCCTTATATCTTATTGTTTGGGTCGTTTATGTGCATCATAAACTCGTACCTGGATTACATGTAAAATGGTTTTTACGAGATATCTTGCAAATATATGTTCCAATTTTTTTGTCGGTGTTCTTATTGTCAGAAATTATCCCTGAGACTAATGGGATGTTAGCTAAGTTAACTTCGTTCGTTGTCGCAGGCATAATGGCGTTATCAGTAGGTTGTTTATTTTCAGATGTTATTCGAAAGAAAATGATTTCAAGTTTAAGTTTGCCCAAAAAGGGAAAGTATTTAAAATAATGGTAGGTATTGGGTATATAGGATCAGTTGATTGTTTCTAGTTTTTAAACAAAATTTAGGGTTGAAAATGAAAAAAATATTGGTTCTAGGTAGTATGAATAACCTGCCGACATATTATAGTAACGATTTAGCTCAACAGGGTGCAGATGTTATTCAAGTTGTCGGTTTCTCGAAAAATCATCAATTACATGATCCTTCCAATCTTCTATCAGCTGCCCAGAGCTCGATGTTTAAAATCATTCGCTTGCCTTTTCTACATAATTTTATTTTACCAGCAATTTCTTTACTATATTTTATGGTGTTGCAGTTATTTTTACCCAAGAACTGGACACCTGACATTGTAATTTTTAATGATACATATCTTACATTGGCAAAGTATTTCAATAAGCAGAAGACGATATTTATCCCACATGGTGGCGATATTGAGACATGGTGTGGTTTTAACCGTTCAACACCAATCTCGCTCGCCGAAAATATGAACCGGGCTGGGATTTTTCAATTAATGCCGCATTTTTTGCGGAAGTGCTATATTTCTTTTATTATGCGCGCCTTCAAAAAGAATTTAGACGTTATTGCTGGAGTTATTTACTTTCCTAGAAAGTTTACTGAGGTGAGTGAGAGAATCGCAGAGTATTGCGATAATAATAATATTTTCTATTGGGAACGTTACGATATTTCACTAGCCCCATTAGTAGATAGATATGTTAAATCTACTCATCAAAATATAGAGATAAATAAGAAAACTTTTAAAATACTGGTTCCGGTCAGGTTTGCATACAGGACTTTTCCTGAAGGAAATGATGAATTTAACAAAGGGTCTGACTTGATAATTGAGGGTATTGAAAATTTCCTAGAAATAGTAGGGGGTGATAATGTCGAAGTAATATTTTATGAAAAAGGTGTTGATGTTGAGCATGCAAAAAAATTAGTAAATAATACTTGTATATTGAAAACTCGCGTCACTTGGCGGTCAGCGGTGCCTTTTCATAGATTTTTGAATGAACTGGAAGAAGCAGATTTTTGTTTTGATAGTGTAGGTGAACATTGGCCAGGTGCAGTTGCGGCATACGGCTTGGCGCTTGGAATAAATGTTGGAGCCAATTTTGATAAAGTTCGGCATCTTCTGCCTGAGGATGACTTACCTCATCTATACAGTATCAATACCAAAGAAAAAATATGTAATGCCCTGATTAAGTGCTTTCAGGAAGGAGGTTCGATTCGTGTATCCGATGAGCTTCTAAATAAAATAAAGGACTCATATTCGACAATGCGTGTAGCTAAAAGAATTTTTAACTTATTATGATCTGGTTTTTTGTGAGTCTGTATGCATTGCTCGGCGTAGTGTTCGCGAGGCGCCATTACTGGGTTTTGTTCCTTTTTTTTCTAGTTCTGGCGTCTGCTTTTCGGTATTATGTTGGATCCGATTTTGATGACTACGTGTTTTTGTTTGAGCATGCAGCTGAGGGTCGAGAAGTGCCCGTTGAGGCCTCTTATTCTTTGCTAGCGCAGGGCCTATCTATTATAGGTTTTAATTTTCAAGCTCAAATTGCACTTTATTCAATATTGACGTACTTTTTCTTATATAGAGGGTTGATAGCTATATCTCGTGACAAAGCATTTCTGGGAATAGTCGTGTTTTTTGTCTATATTGTATTCTATTTTCCTAGTCTGAGTATTATGCGGCAGGCTTTGGCGGCAGCTATGGCCTTTTATGGCTGTTATCGGTATTTACACAAAGATCGCGTGATTCAGTTTTTGTTAATAATTAGTTTTACGTTATTCATTCATATGAGTAGTGTTGTTTATCTACTGTGTATTCCTTTCTATTATTTCAAACCTTCAAAATCACTTTACTTTGCAATGCTTGCAGTTGCAGCAGTGCTTGGGCTCACAATTTTTGCAGAACTGTTAAGTTTTATAGTTGAGATTGTAGGTTTTTCCTATAAGGGATATGTATTTAAATCTCTGCCGATTCACGCCCCCGTTTTCTATGTCTTTACTGCTATTTTAATTACTGTTTTTGTTTACAGTTTAAAAGTTGCTCGTAAAGAAGATTATTTTTTATTAAACATTGTTTTTTTTATTGTCGTTTGTCGATTACTTGCTATGGACTATAAGCCCTTTAATCGGGTTGGTGCTAGTTTTTCTATTTTCATCCCCGTATTTTTATATCAAGTTTTTTTCGTGCGTTTTAAGGAAGGATCCAAGATTATCGCGTTTGTTATGGTCGCTCCTCTACTCATTGTAGCGGACACATTCCGTGCAAAAAAAGATTACTCTTACTATCAATATTCAGTTAATGTTTGTATTTATGGTTCGCCTTGTCCTGTTTCTGTGATTGGGGATCTTCCGCTTGAGCAGCTATTGATACGAGAGGAGTTAAGATGAAAATCCTATTCTCCGAAGAAGAGTGGTATTACCGAGATCTTGGTCTTGAGGATATAGAGGGTGTTAGCTATGTTTTCGGTGGAATGAGATTTTATAAGTCACCGTTAGCGGAGCTTAGTCAATACTATGCGTTTATATGCGCCTACTATACGATGCCACATAATGTTATGTTAACCATTAAATTTAACAGTTTAGGTGTCCGTACCATACTTTGTAGTGATGGTATTTTCGATTTCTCAAATGCATTTCTCAATATTATGCATCGTAAGTACGGCTTAGTTCAGTTTCAGCCTATCCTTCAAAATTACTTTATTTGTGTGGGTAAAAATGAAGCGAACTATTTTTGCAATGGAGTAAAAGCTATGGAATATATGCCAAAGCGTATGATATCTAGTGAGCGACCATCGCTGCTCCCAAGAGAGCAGAGAGTATTGGTTACTACAGCTAATACATCATATTTTAATGATGATGAGTATGAAAGATTATTTCAGTTAATATCAGATGTTTTGGTTTTGTTGGTAGATAAGAACGTTAAGTTTTCTGTTCGTTTTTTTGATGATAGATTATTAACAGATTTAAATATAATGTTTAAAGGCATTCTTCAAAATGATGTAGACCAAGGTTTCGAAGAAACACTTGAAAGGTATAGTGCAGTCGTTACAACGCCAAGTAGTATTGCAGTTGTATCGATGTTTCATAAAAGGCCTACAGCTTTATTAGTTTACCGTGACTTTCCAATGTTTCTTCAAACGGGTTGGATGGTTCCGTCTGCATCAGTTTTTTCAAGTCTTCTAAAAGATTTTTTACTTCCTGATCAAGATAGAATGAAAATTCAAAATAGTTTATATGAGAACTATGCAACCGAGAATAATTTGACAGATCGAATTTCAGAGGTTTTAGGTAAAGATAATACTAATTTTTCAGAGTATCGAAGCTACATTAATAAATCATATGAGAATATGTTGGAATCTAAATTTAATATTAATGTAGAGTGGTATGTTCGCCGTTTATACCGATTTTTTCGAAAGTATAAGTTTATTTCAAGTTTTCTCAATCGTTTAAAGCGTTCGATATTTTAGTGTGATTATTAATGTTCTTTTTAAAAACTAATTTTTATAGTGTGTTTGGATAGTCATTAAAATTTTTAGTGTATATTGTTTTTCAGTTTCTTAATATATGAGTGGAGTTAGTATGGTCAAAGGTCGTGCAGCTAGGGTTCTTTCTGCCGTTACAGTTTCGGATAGCGTTATTTTTTTTTATGGTATGCCTAGCTTCCTCTCTGAAAGAGGGTTTGAGGTTGCTATTAGCGCTGCGGATGGCCCTGAACTGGATATTATTTTAGAGGAAGAATATCCCATTGTGTATCGAGTAGCTATGGAGCGTGAGATTAGTATTCTCAAGGATTTATGGTCATTGTTTCATGTATTGAAAGTTCTTTATCGGTTTAAACCAGATATTGTAAATGCGGGAACACCAAAGGCTGGTTTGTTGTACATGATTGGAGCTTGGCTGTTTCGAGTGCCCCTCCGTATTTATCATGTGCGTGGCCTTAGGCATGAATCTCTAGACGGCCTAGCTGAGAAATTACAGGTATACATCGAACGAATCTGCGGACGACTCGCTACACATATTGTTTGTGAGACTCAAAGTCTAAAAGATCTTGCGATAGAGCAAGGGCTTTACCTGGAAAATAAGTGCTATGTGCTTGGGCCTGGTAGTTCTGGCGTCGAACTAGAAAATTATAGCCCCGACGAGTTTTCAGCTGAATTCAAGAAGAAATTCCGTGAAGAACTTGGTATACCTATCGATGCAGAGGTTGTTGGTTTTCTTGGACGCGTGGTACCCAGGAAAGGAATTTCTGAACTATTAGAGGCTTGGAGAAAAATTCGAGAAAAATACTCTAATACATACCTCTTAATAGCTGGCCCTTTAGAAGATGCTCAACCGTTGAAAGCCTTTGAAGTTGATACTATGCAGAAAGATCCTCGAATTATTTTTACTGGAAAAGTTGAAGGCGCAGCAAAGTATTATTCTGTAATGGATATCTTTACGCTCCCTGCTCATTGGGAGGGTTTCGGTAATGTTTTAGTTGAGGCTGCGTCGATGGGGTTGCCAGTCGTCACAACTAATGGAACAGGAACAAGAGATGCAGCTGAGGATGGTTACAATTCGTTAGTGATCCCAGTTAAGGACAGCACAGCTTTAGTCGCGGCAATTTCCAAATATTTAGATGATAAACTATTACGAGCTGAGCATGGTAGGAACGGAAAAGAGTGGGCTTCAAGATTCGAACGAAAGGATATTCTTAGACACTTGTCAGAGTTTTACGAAAGCTTGCTGCGTTGAATATAGGTGGGTATTAATAAATTAATTTTCTATGTGCTTGCTTAATAATGTTTCTTTCAGCTTATATATAGTGTTGTGATTTTTCTTTTTCATATATTATTAGGTTTTAACGAACTTTTTAGGAGTGACAGTGCTTAAACGTTCTCTTGATGCATTTGGATCGGTAATCGGTCTGCTTTTATTTTTACCAGTGATTGTAGTGACAGCTTTTCAAGTCAAGCGAAAGCTTGGGTCTCCTATATTTTTCCAGCAAACCCGTCCGGGATTAGATGGTAAGCCGTTTGAAATGATGAAGTTCCGTACCATGCTGGATGCTGTCGATACGAGTGGGCAGCCTTTGCCTGATGGCGAGCGCATGACACCTTTTGGTAGCTTTTTACGCTCGAGTAGTTTGGACGAATTACCTGAACTTTGGAATGTACTGAAAGGTGATATGAGCTTGGTTGGCCCACGCCCTTTGCTGATGGAATACTTGCCATTATATTCTGAAGAGCAATACCGCCGCCATGAGGCTCGCCCTGGTGTTACCGGTTGGGCTCAAATTAATGGTCGCAATGCTATTAGTTGGGAAGATAAATTTAAATTAGATGTTTGGTATGTCGATAATCATTCTATTTGGTTAGATATTAAAATCATTTTTTTGACCGTTAAAAAAGTGTTAGTTCGTGATGGAATTAGTGCTGATGATGAAGCGACCATGAGCAAGTTTACAGGTACTCAAAAGTGAATTCGTTATGGAAATGATTATTGGTATTTATGGTGCTAGTGGCTTTGGCAGCGAAGTAATGCCCTTAGTTCGTAAACAATACCCCGATGCTGACTTATGTTTTATTGATGATGGAGTCACTTGTAATAAATACAGTGGGCTTTCTGTTTATTCATATAATGCATTTCTAGAATTAGCCAATTCAGAGAAGGCTATAATTATTGCAATTGCCAATAGTAAAATTCGAGAATCATTAGTTCAGAAAGTTACAAAAGATGATTTAAAAATTTTACCAATCAAAGCTTCATCAACTGTTGTTTTGGATAATGTAAATATTGATGAAGGTTCTATCTTATGTAATTTCACTCACCTAACTTCTAATATAAAAATAGGTAAACAGTTTCAGGCAAATATATACAGTTATGTTGCACATGATTGTGTGATTGGCGACTATGTGACTTTTGCGCCTAGAGTACATTGTAATGGCAACGTTCATATAGACGATCATGCCTACATAGGAACGGGTGCTATTTTAAAGCAAGGCACCCTTGATAAACCTTTAATAATTGGTCGTGGCGCGGTTGTTGGAATGGGGGCAGTTGTAACTAAAGATGTTGCCCCATATACAGTTGTTGTTGGAAATCCAGCAAAAATTTTAGAGCGTAAATAGCCATGTTAAACACCCCTTTCTCTCCCTGGCCTTCTTTTACTGAAGAAGAAGCTAATGCTGTTCGTGATGTTGTTCTTTCTAATAAAGTAAATTATTGGACGGGCCAAGAATGCCGTGAATTCGAAAAAGAGTTTGCTGCTTGGTCTGATGCTAAATATGCGGTTGCATTAGGTAACGGAACACTTGCGTTAGATTTGGCTTTAAAAGCTTTGGATGTTGGAACCGGTGACGAAGTCATTGTAACCCCAAGAACGTTTTTGGCTTCAGTATCCAGTGTTGTAACAGTAGGGGCTACACCTGTGTTTGCGGATGTTGATTTGAATTCGCAAAATATTGAAGCGGATGAAATAGAAAAAGTTTTAACGCCGAAAACCAAGGCTGTTGTTGTCGTTCATCTAGCAGGTATGCCGGCGGATATGGATAGCATTATGGCGCTGTCTAAAAAGCATGGTTTCTTTGTTATCGAAGATTGCGCGCAAGCTCATGGTGCAACGTATAAAGGCCAGTCGGTTGGTTCTATCGGTCATATTGGTGCTTGGTCTTTTTGCCAAGATAAAATCATGACTACAGGCGGTGAAGGTGGCATGGTGACGACTAATGATGAATCTTTGTGGCGAAAAATGTGGTCTTATAAAGATCACGGTAAAAGCTATGAAGCCGTTTATGAGCGTGAGCACCCTGCGGGCTTTAGGTGGTTGCATGAAAGTTTTGGTACTAACTGGCGCATGACAGAGATGCAAGCGGTTATTGGCCGCATTCAATTAAAGCGCATGCCCGATTGGACGCAGAAGCGTCAGAAGAATGCAGCTAGGCTTGATGATGCTGTTGAGTCTTTTTCTATTGTACGTACGGTTGAGGTGCCTAGTTATATTGAACATGCTAAATACAAGCATTATATGTTTATTCGGCCTGAGCACCTAAAGGGTGGCTGGTCTCGTGATCGTATAGTGGAAGAGATTAGTGCTAAAGGTGTGCCTTGTTTTCAGGGCAGTTGTTCTGAAGTTTATTTAGAAAAAGCTTTTGATGATACTGGTTGGCGGCCCAAAAAAGGTTTAAAAAATGCAGTGGAGCTAGGAGAGACTAGTTTGATGTTTTTGGTGCATCCAACCTTAACTGATACTGAGATTATAAAAACATGTGATGTGTTAAAAGAGGCTTTAACATTGGCGCAGAAATGATTTAAGGTGAATAATGTGTACTTGTGACCTCCTATACAATTTTCATTATTTAAAGTTTATTTTCCAAGCGGTATTGTGGGCAGGCGCAGAATGTATTGCTAAAGGTTGATTTTTGATTACACGGGTGTGACAAATCTGATGGTAGGTAAATGTCGCTTTAAGCGCCATTTTTTATGGTTTGCTTTAAAACCCAGTCCGGTATATC
>JAWUXY010000102.1:0-28400 GCA_034111105.1 Bermanella sp.
ACCTTTTTCGGCTAGTAACTTGGCCAAATTGCCTACAATTCGTCCCCCGGTTGCTGCAAACGGATGACCTGTTGCTAACGAGCTACCGTTTACATTTAACTTAGTAAAATCAATTTCACCGAGTACTTTTTCAAGACCCAAGCGCTCTTGGCAAAATGATTCTGTATTCCATGCTTTTAAAGTCGCCAGCACTTGTGCTGCGAATGCTTCATGAATCTCATAAAAGTCAAAATCTTGTAGCGACATATTATTACGCGCTAACATTTTAGGCACTGCATAAGCGGGGGCCAGTAATAACTCTTCTGTGTAATCGCTATCTTTACCAATAAAATCAACCGCACTGGTTTCATAGTCCGTTAGATACGCAAGCACGGGTAAACCACGCTCTTTTGCCCACTCTTCGCTTGCTAATAACACAGCGGATGCGCCATCGGTTAATGCTGAGCTGTTACCTGCTGATAGTGTGCCGCCATTTTTATCAAATGCAGGGCCAAGGCTTGCTAGTTTTTCAAATTTGGTACTTGGGCGCAAAAGATTATCTTTATCTAGACCATTGAATGGCGTAATCAAATCCCCCATAAAACCAGATTCATACGCTTTATGCAGATTTTGATGACTCGCATACGCCAGCTGATCTTGTTGATCACGAGGAATTTGCCAACGCTTTGCCGTTAACTCTGTGTGCCCACCCATGCTTAAGCCTGTTCTTGGTTCACCGTTACGAGGCAGATTTGGGGCTAAGAAACTAGGGCGAAAGGAGGCTAGAATCTTTAAACGCTCACCCGTACTCTTTGCTTTGTTTAACTTCATTAGCATAGTTTGAAATTTATCACTTATCGCAATCGGCGCATCCGATGTCGTATCCACGCCACCTGCAATACCACTTTCAATTTGACCAAGGGCAATCTTACTGGCCACACTGAATAACGCTTGCAGACCTGTGCCACAAGCTTGCTGCATGTCGGTACAAGGTGTTGACGCCAGTAGCGATGTATCTAACACGGCTTCACGCACTAAGTTAAAGTCTCGGCTGTGCTTCATGACTGCGCCAGCAACCACCTCGCCTACGGCGTGCCCTTGTAATCCTGTTTTTTCAACCAGACCAGAAATAGCCGCCGTCAACATCGTTTGATTCGACACGCCAAAATAAGCGGTATTGGATTTTGCGAAAGGTATACGGTTTGCAGCTACAATTGCCACCGGACGAGGAAATGCCATACGAGTCTCCTAAAATTTAATGAGGTTCAAAGCTATAACTTAAACAACGGGCCATGTTACCGACCAAGGTTCAATCCAATTTTGTGCTTTTAGTACGGTTTCTAAATTTAGTCTATCAAAAACGGCTGACGATTCTGGTAATTGCTTAAAATAAAACGCTTGCTGCTCATATTCGAACGCTAGCACATAGCTATGCAAATTTAAGCGATCTGATTCAGCGCCGCCATAAGCAGTATCTCCTATAATCGGCGCGCCTATTGATTTCATGGCAACCCTTAATTGATGGGTCTTACCGGTTTTAGGCTTTAATAAGCAAAGACGATAACCAGGCTTTAAACCAACAGACAAAAACTGCGTGACCGCTGGGTTTTCTTGCGTTTTAAGCAATTTGAATGCACCGCGTCGAGCTGGACTCATATCGCCTTTAATTAAGCCCTGCTTTTTTTTCATACTAGATGGGCAAACGGCCAAGTAATACTTTTCAACCAAACGCTGAGCAAACAACTCACTTAACACTCGACAGCTTTCTTTTGATTTCGCTAACACCAACAGACCTGATGTCAGTTTATCTAAACGATGCACTGGCCAGAGCTTTTTACCCAACTGTTTTTCTAGTTGGACCACAAATCCAGCCTCTCCATCTTCACTATGAAAGTTAAGTCCTGCTGGCTTAACCGCAATTAACCAATCTTTATGTTCAAAAACAATATCTAACAAAAGACTCTACCACTTAGTTTTAAAGTAACGTGAAGTGTACCTACATAAAAAAACCGCGACTAGCGCGGTTTTTGAAAGGAGCCATAATTATTATAATGTTTCAGCTGGGCTCACATCACCATGCTTTGCTTGATGCTTAGCAATGATACGCTCAGGCTTTAATACAAAGCGAGACAATGCAGGCAATAGCAATAGAGCACCAAACATATTCCATAGGAACATAAAGGTTAGCAAAATACCCATGTCCGCTTGGAATTTAATGGGCGACCAGATCCAAGTACCCACACCAATCGCAAGAGTTAAACCTGTAAAGCTTACGGCTTTACCTGTGGTTTTAAGGGTTTGGAAGAATGCTTCATGTAGGTTTTTACCTTCAATCAGTAATGCTTCTAAACGGCTATAAATATAAATGCCGTAATCAACACCAATACCCACACCTAATGCGATAACAGGCAAAGTTGCCACTTTTACACCAATGCCCATTTGAGCCATCAATGCCTGACACAAAATAGACGTCAGCGCTAATGGCGTAATAATACAAATAATCGCACGAATTGAACGGAAGGTAATAAAGCACAGTACCGAAACAACAATGTATACAAAAATAAGCATCAAGGTTTGAGCTTCTGCAATAACTTGGTTTGTTGCCGCCTCAACCCCTGCATTACCAGAAGCCAGTTTAAATTGAACCGCTGCATTACCTTCATAGGTTTTTGCAAATTCAGCCGCGGTATTAACGGCACGCTCTAATGTTTCAGCTTTATGGTCATTTAAGAAAATAACCACAGGAACCATTGAACAATCTTGGTTCAACATGCCACTTGGTGCACGCTGAATGCTTGAGTTCAAAATATTTTGGTTACGAGAAAGGGCAGACCACTTCAGGCTTCCTTCATTCATACCTTTAGAAACAAGTTTCGAAACCGATACAACGGAAACAGCTGATTGAACGCCTTTAACGTTCTCCATTGTCCACATTAGTCGATCTATCGCATCTAGCGCTTCATAGCTTGCACATTGCTCACGCGGGGTTTCTGCCATCAGTACTAATACATCTGAGCTGGTTGAATAGTTATCAACGACAAATGCATTATCTTTGTTATAGCGGCTATCTTGTCGCAGTTCTGGCGCGCCTTTATCAAGATCGCCTATTTTTAGATCTTGACTGCCGATCACACCAAGAATGGCTAGACCTACAGCCACGACAATTGCGGTACCGGCTACTTTTTTGTGGGTAAAGTTCGCAACAAATTTCCAAAGCTTAGGTTCAGATTTCTCGACTTTTTGAGCGTGACTAACACCTGAGCGACTAATGCCAACATACGACATTAATAACGGCAATAATAACAAGTTAGTGATAATGATAACCGCAACACCAATTGACGCAGCAATCGCCAATTCTTTAATTACGGTTATATCAATGAACAATAAGGTTAAGAAACCAATCGCATCCGATAATAACGCAAGCATACCTGGAACGTATAACCCTCTAAATGCCAGACGAGCGGCCATTTCTCTTGAAGCGCCTTTACCAGCTTCAATGGCTATACCGTTAATTATTTGCACACCGTGACTAATACCAATAGCAAACACTAAAAATGGCACCAACATAGAGTAAGGGTCGATTCCGAAGCCAATAAGGTTTAATAACCCCAACTGCCAAACAACCGCAATAATCGAACAAATAACAGGAATCAATGTGCCTTTAATACAGCGCGAGTACATATAAAGCAAAATTGAGGTTATGAAAATCGCACCAAGGAAAAACAAGCCAACGTTAACGGCACCAGCCATCAAGTCAGCCATCTTTTTCGGGAAGCCTATAATATGAATCGAGGTATCTTCACTTGAAAATTTATCCCGAATCTTTTGTTCTAGTGTATTAGCAAGTTCTTTGGGGTTTAACGGTTGGCCTGTTTCAGGGTCCATCTCATATAACGGCACATCAATCATGGTTGATGTAAAATCATTCGAGACTAAACGACCTACTTGGCCTGAACGTAGAATATTCTCACGTAGCTGATCAATACTGTCTTCGCTGCCATCATAAGTAGCCGGTATAACTGGCCCACCTTGAAAACCTTGTTCCGTTACTTCTGTCCAGCGTACGTTTGGCGTCCACATGGATTTTAGTTTTGAGCGGTCTGCACCTTTAATATAAAACACTTCATCATTAATTTGGCGAAGTATTTCCATGTATTGTGCATTAAAAATATCGCCATTTTTATTAGCAACGACGATTTTTATATTGTTCAAACCACTGCTTAAATCATTTGCATGACGCATATGGTTTTCAATGTATTGGTGTTTAAGTGGAATGTATTTCTCAGAGCGAGAATCCAGCCCTACTTGTGACGCGTTATACGCTAAAAAACCCGTCAAAAGTAATAAAACTATTAAGAACAACCCACGACGAGCAAACAACATTCTTTCAAGAAAAGGCTCTGCATTAGGCGTAATAATATAATGTTCAGGTTCAGATTTCGGCATAGTTTCTTTAGTCATAATTAATTACCCCTCGATGCTCTTAATCTCTACCGACAGGCGTTCACCGGTTTTATCTAAAATTTCAACACCACTTTCTCCCACCATCACAAATTCACCAGAGCGAGTTTCAATAATTGAAGATGCGTTACTGCGTCCAGTTCTTGTTTGACTTTCCCATTTACGACCAGAATCAATGCCTTTCAAAAATGCACCACCATTACCAACCACATATGCAATGCGACCAAGATGGTCGGTTGCACCCATTAAGGTTTGCTGAGTATCTGTATCTTCTAAGCGCCAGCTCAAACCGAAGTTATCCGAGCGAGCTAAATTGCCACGCAAACCAAATGCTAATTGCACATTGTTAGAAAGATTCATCACACCAAAGAAAGAACCATCATACGGGCTCAGCATTTGAGTCCAGGTTTCGCCAGCATCTTGTGTGCGAAGCATCAAACCAGCTTCACCTACCATCATTAAACGCTGCTCATCAATTTTTGTAATGCTGTTTAAATGAAAGCGATCTGGGTTTTCAACATGGGTAGCCCATGCTAACCAGCTATTACCGCCATCAATGGTTTTGAACATCATGCCGTAAGCACCGATCACAAAACCTTCTTTCGCATTTTTAAACCAAACATCCAGTAATGGTTTTGTTGATTTATCTTCGAAATCGATTTGCGCATCTTCTAAAGCATATGTAGCATTTTCTAAACGCTCTTCTGCTAATGAAATTCGAGCATCACTGGCCATGACCATCGCCTTGCTCAACTCATCTTCATATAACGCTTTTGTTTTCTTTGCTGAGTTAAGCACCATTTCGTTTGCTTTAAAGCCATCGAATTGTTTTGCCCATGTTAGGCCACCATCTTGCGTATTTAGTACCACAGCGTCGTGACCGACAGCCCAACCTGTATTTTCATTAACAAAATAAACAGCTGTAAGCGTCGTAATAACAGGCACCTTTGCTTGACGCCAAGTTCGGCCTTGATCATTGCTTAAAATAATATGCCCACGTTCACCAACCGCTATCAAACGTTCACCCACTGAAACAATATCTAATAACAGTGACTTATGTGCTTTTAATGTGCTCATTGCGGGTGTATCTAACGGGTCCTGCCATTGAGCATGAGCCGTTGTTGCAGTTAATCCTACCACCGAGGCCAAGATACTAGCGGATAAAAATCGGCCAGCAAATCTCAGCACGGCGTGCACTGAAAACAGTGTACGCATCAGTTAATCTCCAATCTGAAATATAAATAAACGTAACATTCATGATGCAGATAACCTTTTAAACAAGATTACCTGCAAGCAATATTAACGACCGCGGCGACGAAGCTCTTGCGGAGTGAAGTATCGACTACCCGGAGAAGCCTGACTAAAGTCAATTGTACTGCGCTCTTCGTTATCCATGCCTTGAACATGATAGCGACGAGCTTGCACATCATGGAAAACATCCATAGAGGTCCAAGTTCCAGGTAATTCATAGAAGTTTTTAAGGTAAGCCATGCTCACGCGCCATAATTCACCACGCTCATCATATTGATCGATGACAGCTGCGCCCCAAGAGTCTTCATCAATATAAAAGCGACGTTTGTGATAAATGTGACGCTGGCCTTGCTTCAATGTTGCCTCAACAACCCATACACGATGTTTTTCATAGCGCGTGTATTCAGGGTTTAAATGCCCTGGTTGTAATAAAGACGCGTATTTCACGTCTGGAGAGCCGACACGATAATTGTTATATGGAATAAAGACTTCTTTTTTGCCAACAATTTTCCAGTTGTAGCGGTCAGGTGAACCGTTAAACATATCGGTTTCATCGATAGTCCGAAGACCATCAGCTGCGGCTACTGGTGTATCGTAAGCTAAGTTAGGCGCTTTACGTACACGGCGTTGACCTGCGTTATAACCCCAAGCACGACGAGGTTCTGTCACTTGGTTCATGGTTTCATGTGCTAACACTGCACCACCCGCTAAACGAGCAGGCGCTTTTGTGAATGAGAGATAATAAATCAATACGTTATCTAATTCGGCTGGCGTAATACCGCGGTGATAATAGTTGTAATCCACTTCCGCTTGGGTCGTGATTAAGCTGTATGAGCCGTCTGGTTGAACCGCCACTTCTGATGCTCGACGAATACCGTATTCACCGCGCCAGCGAGTATTGTGATTCCAGATAACCTCTAAACCGCTGGATGGAATTGGAAATGGCGCACCACCAATCGCATTTTGAATACCGTTACCACCTTCGACTAACGATGCCTTGGTGGCATTATTATAGGTGTTATCGTAAACCCACTGTGGTGCTGCTGCCGTACGACGAGATTGGTAGATAGGCATCTTAAATGAATTTGGGTACGTTTTTAGTAGGGCTTTCTGGCCATCGGTTAAGTGTTTTTCATACTTAGCCATGTTTTGAGCCGTTACTTCAAATAAAGGCTGATCACTTGGAAATGGATCAACATGATGCTGGCCTGGTTGTTTATAGCCTGCTGGTGGGAATTGAATGCCGCCTCGCCATTCTGGAATAGAACCATCTGCATTACCTGCACGCTCGCCACCAAGCGGGGTGAGTGTCGTGCGCAGTTTATCTGCTTCTTTTTTGCTAACTTGTGCTTGGGAGACAGCCGATAAGCCACACGCCAACACAATAGTGGATACAAGTAGACCTGATTTTTTCATTTTTATTATTCCCCCAGCCAAGAACAAGTCGTCTAAGCTGTTGCTGGATAACCAGTACAGGAGTACCAGTTAGAGTCTTTTATTTTTGTTATTGCCCAAGCATATAAAATAAACCAGTGACGTACAACCGAATACGCCACTGGTTTTGTAAATTTGTACCGAGTCCCTAGCTTACTAGAGATTTCGTCACAACTTCATAGACATCTTTCGACAAATTACCTCGTGCTGCAATTTTTTCTAACGCCTGCTTCATTTGAGTGCTATTTGGCTCACCTATGCGCTTCCATTTAGTCATAGGGCCAATTAAACGAGACGCTATTTGTGGATTCAATGCATCAAGCTCAATAATCCGATCCGATAACCAGTTGTAACCGGCGCCCTCTTCACCGTGAAAATGACGTAAATTTTGGCCAGCAAACACACCCACTACCGAACGTACTTTATTTGGGTTCTTTATATCGAACGCGTCATGACTTAAAAGTTCATTAACCGACTCAACACCTTGCATATGGTCACTAGACGCCTGTAAAGACAACCACATATTCACAACCAGCACATCATGCTGCCATTGCTCATAAAAATTCTGAAGTGCTGTTTGTGCCAAGTCTTGGTGGTGACTGTTCACTAATGCGCCCAATGCAGAAAATTGGTCTGTCATATTATTCGCTTGCTCAAATTGCGTTTGAGCAAGTGCAGAGTAATCATGTTTTAAGGTTTGCGTCATATATTGCAAGCACAGGTTTTTCAATGTGCGTTTAGCAATCGCACTTGGTGATGGCACATAATCACTAGAATCGATGCATTGCTGATACCGTTCATTAAACGCCCCATGCAGTTGATCCGCTAACGTTTGCTTCACAAAACTACGCGCCGTGTACAGCGCATGTACTTGAGCTTGATCTTGCTGTTCAATTAAATAAGCTAGACTTGGCAGACTTAACATTTGAGCTTGCATCGCAAGGTCGTCTGTTAAACTTGATAACAAAGATTGATAAACACTAAGCAATCCCCCATCTAGTATTAAGTCTCTACCTGCTAATACATCTTGAGATAAATCTAAAATAATATTAGTTGCAAGTGTCTGCCCTGCGTCCCAGCGATTGAATCCATCACTGTCATTTTTTATTAAAAATTGTAACTGTTCAGACTGATAATCATAATTCAACTTAACCGGCGCACTAAAACCCCGTAGTAAAGACGGTACCGGTTTCGATGCAATATTTTCAAAGGTGAATGTTTGTTCATATTGTTTCAAATTAATCACGCCAGTGTGCGTGTTAAAATTATCGTCTTTGCATATTAGCGGATAATCATTGCCGTTCTCATCAAGCAACCCTAGTGCAAATGGAATATGGTAAGGTTTTTTAGTATCCGTCTCTGGTGTTTCGCGACACGATTGTTTGACGGTAAGCGCATATTGCTTAGACGCTGCGTCATACTGATCTGTTACAATCAGTTCTGGAGTACCCGCTTGATGATACCAAACTCTAAATTGGCTAAGGTCTTGCCCGCTGGCATCTTCCATTGCTTTAACAAAATGCTCTGTTGTGACTGCTTGGCCATCATGACGTTCGAAATACAAGTCTGAGCCCTTTCTAAAATCGTCAGCGCCTAAAATATTATGAATCATGCGCACAACTTCAGCGCCTTTTTCATAAATAGTCAGTGTATAAAAATTAGAAATTTCAATAAAAGAGGCTGGTAATATTGGATGCGACATTGGCCCTGCATCTTCTGCAAATTGTGCCGTGCGTAATAACGATACATCTTCGATGCGCTTAACCGTGCGCGAACCGATATCTGCAGAATACTCTGAGTCACGAAAAACGGTAAAACCTTCTTTCAGACTTAATTGAAACCAGTCTCGACACGTTACACGATTACCAGACCAGTTATGAAAGTACTCATGGGCAACAATCGATTCAATTCGCTGAAACGTTGAATCGGTTGCGGTTTTCGGGTTCGCCAATACGCAAGAAGAGTTGAAAATATTTAAGCTTTTGTTTTCCATTGCGCCCATATTAAATGCATCAACGGCAACGATATTAAAAATATTTAAATCGTATTCACGACCATAGACGTCTTCATCCCACTTCATCGAACGTTTTAATGCGCCCATTGCAAAGTCGCACTTATCAATATTTTGTGGCTCTACAAAAATACGCAACGTCACAATCTCGCCTGACTTCGTCGTAAACTTATCTTCGATATGTTGTAAGTCACCAGCGACTAATGCAAACAAATAACATGGTTTTTTGTGAGGGTCCTGCCATGTTGTACTATGACGTCCATCGCTTAGCTCTTCGGTATGAATTAAATTACCGTTAGACAACAATACTGGATACGATTTTTTATCCGCAGTAATACGTACCTCATACACACTCATTACATCGGGGCGATCTAAAAAGTAAGTAATTCGACGAAAGCCTTCTGCTTCACACTGAGTACAGAACATGCCCGATGATCTATAAAGGCCTTCAAGCGCTGTATTTTCTTGTGGCTTAATTTTTGTTTCAATCGACAGCGTAAATTCAGCAGGCACCACATTCGCATTAATTATTAAACTTTCTTCTGCGATGTCATAATTCTCAGCGTCAAGTGTATTACCGTTTATTGATACAGAGACTAATTCGAGTTCTTGGCCATTTAAAAATAAATCAGCGCCGCTAGCATTTGAATTTCGTCGCATTTTAAGCGACGACGTCACCAAAGTATGATCATCGTACAAATCAAAATTTAAATGTGTGGATTCAATCTCAAATGCGGGGGCTTGATAGTCTTTTAAATATATGGCTTTAGGTTCTACGTTCTTCATGATTTATCCTTAATCCGCTATTAGCATTCGATTGATACTAAATAAGACGTGTATTTGCGTAAATTAATGACGCCTGTATCCAAAATTAAATACTGCCCTTTAATTCCCATTAGCGTGCCTTGTGCTACTGGGTCTTTATCTAAATTAAAACTACTGACTTTAGTTGGATAGTGGTTCACTGGGTATTTAAATGTATGCTGATCCGCGTCATAAATTAATTGTACGGCTTGCAAGCCATAATGGCCTTGTAGCTCTTCAATCTCTTCATGACATATTTCAAATAACTCATCTCGCTTAGCGGCTAAATCTAAGTCGAGTGCATCTTGTTTTAATAATGTGCGCCAATTAGTTTTATCAGACACATGTTGCTTAAAAATCACCTCTAATAAACCGGATAACTGTCGAGTGGCCACACGTGCAATTGGTATAGCTTGCATGGCACCCTGATCCAGCCAACGAGTTGGAATTTGGCTATGCCGAGTAATGCCTACTTTAATACCAGATGAGTTTGCAAGATAAACAATATGATCTTGCATACAAAATTCTTCGCCCCAGCTTGGCTCTCTACAAGTGCCTTTATCAAAATGACACTTCTCTGGGCTCATAATACAAGTATCACATTGCGCTAAGCGACTAAAGCACGGATAACAATATCCTTGCGCAAAGCTTTTTTTACTTTGGCGTCCACAAGCTTGGCAATGAATATCGCCTAAGTACTCTATACGTATCGGCTGGCCAAGCTTTTCATTGAGTGGAATAAGCTGATCGTCTAAACGTATTTGATACTGGGCATCTTCGGTCTCAGCCGATATACCCATTTTTCTAAGGTGACCTTGGTACTTCATAAATTATATGTGCTCAGGCTTATTCTTATTATTCGATTATTTTAATAGGTTGCTCGCCATCATCTGCGATTTTTTTCTTACGTTTATTTGTCGTATCCACATACCCTACACGCTCGACTTCAGGAATGTTATGTAGATGCTCATATCGAATAAGTGCTTCTAAGCTATTTTCTTTTTGCTCGGGGGTCACCGCGCGACCATCACCCCAACGACCTAATTCTAAGGCTTGTTTCATATTGTTATAAATCGCAGGCGTCATGGACGCAATTAAATCTTCAATGTTCATACATTCTCTTTTTTAACAAATAAATAAAATGGGAGAAATAAAACCGCACCACAAATAAGGCCGCTAATATGAGCCGTGTTAGCCATATTGCCTAGGCCAATAAGTGCAAAAAAAGGCGTAAGACCTAATAAGATCCAGCCAATAGCCAAATAAAACAGTCCGTTAGGGATGAATAACGGACGGTAAAAAGTTTGAAACACAAAAGCAAAACCAATAAGGCCGTATACCACGCCAGAAAGCCCACCAAACAAGGGGCCTGACACAAATAACTGGCTGTAATTACTGACCAAAGCAATACACACGACCAATGTTAAATAACTAATAAAAGAAAGTTTTCGCTCTAAAATAGACCCTAAATACCAAAACGATAGGCTATTGAACACTAAATGCTCAATACCAAAATGCAAAAATATAGGGCTAATGCTGTGCCATAAATTTGCAATACCGGTATAAGAAATCCAACCTCGGGGGTAATACTGCATTTGTGCGATGAAAAAAAAGTCGAGAAACTGCTCACCTAACTGGGTCAGTAATGCCACCGCTAAACTGATCACAATCAAAGTGGTCGTGATGGGTAATTGCTTTAAATTTTGAATACTGAGAGCGTGCTGTTTTTGCTGATTTTGTGCGTTTTTATAAGCATTATAAGCTTTAATAACGGGCTCAATAAACTGTGGGTCGTCTAGCCAGAGTTCACTCGTGCCGTTTACTTGTTTAACTTCGTAGCCAATACCTTGTTGATTTAATTCATGCAACAAAGGTTCTATAGGGTGTTGATCATCACAATGACAGGCAAACGGCATGGGCGTTAATCTTCTTTTCTTTCTACGCGGGTCCAGCAAAATTTATCTGGGTCCAAACAAGTTTCATCATCCATACGATACGCCACCAAACGTCCATACTTCACAGCACTATAATCCAAGCATGCAATGTTATGGGTAATGGGACCAGGAATACCTTTCATCCAATAGTGACCGATAAATAATGGCTTTTCGTCTGGGCCATAATATAAAAGTTCTTTACGGTCTGCTTTTGTGATGGCTTTTTCCGCAATGTCTTCAGGTAAGGGGTCAGGCTGAAACACTATTTCGTCATACACTTCTGGCTCGTCTTCCCAAAATTTAGTTCGGAAAAAGTGACGAACAAAGCCATCTTTCGCGGTAATGCTACGACCATCGGGCAGCTTTAAAGCTGTGCCTCGTGTCAACCGATCCACCAGCTGACCTTCAAATGAATGACGATCCATGGATGCGTGCAAAAACTCTTCATCCATGTAATTACGGTCGTAACGCCCCTTCATCTCACTGATCAACTGATGATCCCAGCAAGCGTGCACCGCACGAAAATGTTCAAACTCTTCGTATAATGGCAATGTTAAAAACCACGACAAATACTCACGCCACTCTTGTGGGTACGGCTCAAACTGGCGCATGGTTTCTTCAACAATAAAGGTGTTTCTTGAGGTGTGTTCACGCAGAAATGGGTGCTCACTACCTGGCCGCGATGGCGTACAAAACGCCAATACATTGTACTCATGATTACCCATGATCAAATGAGCATGCCCCCCTTCGACCATGTCACGCACGACATTGAGTGCTAAGCGAATATTCGGGCCACGATCCACAATATCGCCAATAAATACCACTTTGCGACCTTTGGGATGTTGGTATACGCCATTAACCTTGCGGTAGCTCATTTGTTCAAGCAAGTGACAGAGCGTTACGCCACAGCCATGAACATCGCCAATTAAGTCATAGCCTTGTACCGAGGCCATATTAGGCTTCTCCGTACTGGGTAGCCCAGCCTAATTTAGTACGGCACGTTTCATAAAAGTCATGATCAAGCGGGTGAATCAAGCGCGCTTTGTGCGCCATCTTGCGAATGGTCACCGTATCCCCAGGCGCCGCTGTAATATGAACTTGTCCATCACAGCTGATCTGCGGATACACGTCAATGTCTTCACTAATGGTGATTTTGACTTCACTGTTCGCGTCAATCACGATTGGACGTGAACTAAGCGTGTGAGGGAACATTGGCACCAATGCCACCGCATCTAATTTGGGGTGCATAATAGGGCCGCCACCACTTAAAGCATACGCCGTAGAACCCGTTGGCGTACTAACGATCATACCGTCACTGCGCTGGTGATATACAAATTGACCTTCTATGGCTAAATCAAATGCAATCATTCGCGCTGATTTACCTGGGTGTAAGATCACATCGTTAAGCGCTTCACCATAACCAATTGGCTCACCATTACGCTTCACTTCAGCTTCTAACATAAAGCGGCGTTCGGTAATGTACTTCCCTTCTAATACTTCCTGCACCTTTTCTTCAAGGTTGTCAGGATTAATGTCGGTTAAAAACCCTAAGCGTCCACGGTTCACACCGAGAATAGGCACATTTGATTTAACCAGCGCACGTGCCGCACCCAATAAGCTGCCATCACCGCCCACTACAATCACTAAGTCACAAATTTCGCCCATCATTTTAGGGCTGCAAACCTGTAAACCATGGCCCATCATGACGGAGGCTATTTGCTCTTCGAGAATGATATTGATACCTTCATCCGCTAAGAAGCGACGCAAACGCTTAATCGTTTCGATCACCTTTGCGCTGTTTAGTCGGCCGATGATGCCAATATTACGAAATTCATCCATTTGAATACCACAAACCTTACGTGAATATGAGCTGTTTATACCACAAACTAGCCTAAATTTGGACTGTAGAAATTGCCGATAAAGTATAATTCTCCATCCGTACGCCACCTTGCATGGTGTTTATTTAGCGAACAGATGGCCATTACAAATACACCCATCCTTACTATTGAGCCTAGCCAAGAGTTGCTCAATTGGCTTAGTATTTTAGATGAAAACCCTCAACCACTAGAAGAATATCTAGCCAATCACAATCGCGTTTTGCTCGGCAGCTATTTTGAGTGCCTTTGGCAGTTCTTCTTTCAACACAGCCCGCACTGGCAACTATTGGATCACCACATCCAGATCATCGACGCCAAACAAACCATTGGTGAACTTGATATTTTAGCCCGAGACAATCAACATAACTGTGATTACCACGTAGAGCTAGCCGTAAAATTTTATCTCAAACAACCCCATAGTTCAGGTGAGGCGTTGCAAGATTGGTTAGGGCCACAAAGCCATGACCGGCTTGATTTAAAACTAAACAAACTGACTAATAAACAAATCCCTTTTTTACATCATAGCGCCACACAAGCTGAATTGCTTAAACGAGGCCTGCCTCTAGAGCCGTTACAGGCGCTCATAATGAAAGGCTATTTATTTGAACCTTGGCCGACATCTAACGTGCGATATCACACTGATATCAACCCCAATATCGAACATGCTTACTGGTTACATTACCAACATATTCAAACCCTATTTAAACAAACTGACGATATAACGCACTGGGTTATTTTGCCCAAATCACACTGGCTCGGACACTACCAACACAATGAAAGTAACGATATTGCGCTGCTAAGCAATGACAATGCGAAACACATTATTGATCAACATTTTGCAGGTTCACCCTACCCATTTGCTCTTATGCTTGCAGGCATGCAAGGAGACGCTGACAACTTAGCTGAATCAAAACGGTTTATGTTGGTGCACAATAATTGGCCAACACAAATTAGCGCTCGTAAAGATTAATAATGATTTTAAAAAGAGATACTAGGACGTAACACAAATGCGGTATTGGAATGCTCTAAGCTTAATGGCCCTGAATATTTTTCTTGAGTCTCTCGAACAAAACCAATGCCTAATGATATTACCCAGCCCAAATCGATTAATGGAATTTTTTTATCGATAATAATTTGCTGGCCAATGGTTTTGCCAGTACGCTGGCTCACGCGATATTTAAATTCAATTCCCCCGTTTTTAATCCACGAATATATATCACCATATTCTTCAATTCGCTCACGCTTCAATGCCACATAATATTCATCTGTGACAAAGGGATTGTCATGTACTTTTGTGCCCACTCGAAACGACCAGCTTAGCAAGCGCCCTTGCGTAATTTGATCCCCCTTGATCTTCCATTCAAACTCACCCCAGCGATCCTGTACCAATTCGTTTTTTCGGATGTGTAAATGACCATAACTCGCCAAATAACCCATAAACCCTTTGCTTTGAGAGTCTTCAGATACAGGTGTATTTTTAGTACGATATTTAACCATATTACCTAAAAACAAAGACACCGCATAAGGCTCTTCAAAACCAGCCGTCACCACTTCAACTAAGTTTAGTTTTCGGGTCACCGTCATATCATCATAAACATCTTCGGCTTCGTCGCTTTTTAAAAGCACACCAAAAGCAGGCATTGGATTCAAACTGGCTTCTAATAAGATGAATCTAGGAAGGTAAGAGCTGAAAAACAAATTAGAATAAACCTCAGCTTCGGTGCGCTCACCTAACTCAGGGATGGGTGATTTGTCGAGTGTTTGGTAATAAGCAATATTGCTGTAATAAGGATCAACTTCATATTCCCACTCGCCAGCATAAGCAAGCATGCTCCAATAAAAGCTAACCACACCACAACAGAATCTCATTACTTCCCCATAGTGATCGTACCAATAGGATCACTACAAAAGTGTAGAAGCAGAATTAGTCGTACGCGGGAAATTTCAGATTATTTTTCACTAAAAAGCCTAATAAAATAGCCAGACCAAATAAGCCGCCTATCAAATGGGCATCAATATAGACAAATCCACCAATGGCCTCACCTAGCCCATTATCTTGGTAATAAACACTTTGCTCCCAAAATAGCTTGCCCACCACCAAAGCGATCAACGCATACCGGCGCCATAAGGCCAAACTTTGACTAAAGTAGGCCGCCAATACAAACAAACCATGCAGCACACCCGATGCACCAACGTAATAATAGGTCATGCCATCTATAACGATATAAACAGAAATTAAGACACTGCACACACTATAAAAGGTCAGCCATAACCAAGCTCTCCCTGCAGGATTGATAAGCGCAATCAAGACAAAGCCGGCTGCATTGAGCAAACCGTGTATCCAGCCTAAATGCACAAAGTGAGCGCTCAGTAAGCGCCAAAACTCGCCTTGAAACACCGCGCCTTCGTCGTATCGCAGCCAAGATTTTAACCACGGGTTAAGGGTCACTAACAACAAAGTGAAAACAGCCAAGCACAAAGGCCAAACAGCAAGGGAATATCGATGAGCGAGTGCAAACATATGAAGATAGCTTTATTAAAAGCCACACTGTAACAGTACCAAAAAGGAAAACAAAACACGCGGTAAGACAAAGACAAAACAAAGCCGACTATCGAACTTCCTGACCTTATTTTGTCTTGCCTTAGTAAAACTTAGCAAGCTTTAGCCAGCTTGCCATCATTACACAAAGGATTGTCAGTATTTGTCTGCCACTGAAAAGGCTCTATCCTGACTAGCCAGAAGGGCTTTATCCAGCCCCCCCATGGTTTCAAGTAACGCTTGGCAAAACGGGACTAACCAGTTGCAGCTTAGTGCGAACTCATGAGCAAACCGTGCCTCGTGGCCCTCAGAACTGTCTGGCGCTTCCTCTTGCTCAAGTAACAGCTTAATGCGCTTAATTGAAAGGTCGTCTTGCAGTATAAAACTCACGTTTTCACGCCATACCAACGCTAACTTACTAACAATTTTACCTGCATCCATGTGCACGTTTAATTCATCGGTTAATAGATCTTGATTGCGTGCTCGAACTAAAGCACCTTCTGCGTCTTGCAGCTCGACTTCTTCACCTAGAGCCCAGTCTTGTGGTAACGAAAGCGGGTTTTGAAGCCACGACGTCATCACATGACTCGGTGAATTGTCAGAGTTCACCAGCGACACAGGTAAACCATCCAATGTTTCACGTAAGAATGCGGTTGCGTCATCTGCACTTTTCGCACTGCCCGACAACACCATCAACCAACCCTGTCGAGGAAAAACCAGAATCGGTAAACGACTCGACTTAGTAAATGCTTTTGGCAATAACGTTTGAGTCAAATCGTCTTTCATTTGCTGGCGAATCTTACGACTAGGCTTATACCCTTCGGCCTGTTCAAACTCTTCTACCTTAACCTGCAAATGCTCATTGACTACCGATGCAGGCAACAAGCGTTTTTCTTGTTTGAGCATTAACAGTTGAGCACCATGGGCTTCATACACTCGCTCCCCTGAGTCAACAGCGCTCACCCAGCCCTGGGATGACAATTGCTGAGACAAACAAGGCTCAAACGGTTTGGTAGAGAGCTTTTCGTCTAATGCCTCACCTGCTGGTAAAGGTTTATTTAAAACGTACCAATAAAAATTTTTAACCTGCATACACGACCTCTTAGTAGCCGCGCATTATGCCCAAATCCCCTGCTATTTCACAGCACCATATTGATGCCATATTTAAAACACCGCGGGGCTTATCACGACATTATTGGCAAATTTGGCCTAATTAGACACTTATTGTTTTAAGTGCAATTTGGGCATACCTTTGTTTACACAAAACGTTACCCTATTCACAAAATAGAATTGAATCACGTCACGCTTAAATGATATAAGTCCCTCACACTAATAAAAATAAGAGCCTACCTATGAGACTCATTAGCGCTATATTACTCCTAGTTACATCTAGCTTGCTTATGCATAACGCTAATGCATATGAGGTGGCCGATATCAACCTAAGCGAAGTGGTTCCTGCCAATTCAGAGCGACCGGAACTGCATCTAAATGGCGCCTCATTACGCGAGCTTTATCTGTTGATAGAAACCTATGTGGGTGCTCTTTATTTAGAAAAACCATCGACAAATGCCCAAGAAATATTAGACAGCGATACCCATAAGCGCATGGTATTCCATGTCATGATGAAGCGAGTTGGCGCACGCCGTATCGCTAACGCACTACAAGAAGCGCTCGTCATGAATGTGACAAAAAAACAACACAAAGCATTAAGCAGTGAGATTGAACAAATGCTGAGCTACTTTGACGGTAAAATGCACCGCGGTGAAGAGGCCATTTTCGATTACATTCCAGGTAAAGGCACACAGGTCACAATCAATAATCAAATCAAAGGGCTTATCCCTGGTAAAGATTATTATCGCGCTATGCTGTCAATTTGGATTGGTGAAAACCCAGTGGGTCGCTCATTTAAAGATGACATGTTAGGTTTGAACCGTAAAAGCGAAAACACACAAGTAGCTGGCCAATAATTTAATCGTCTTGCTGCTTTGAATAATGGGCCAAGAAAACATCTTCGCCCATTTTTTTTATCTGCATATCAATCATCGCATTAAATGGATTAAGCAGCCCCTCATACCCCTTGCCACCCGCTAAATAATGACAACCGTGCATCACCGCCTCTAACGTGGATACGCCACCGTCAATGCTACTAGATCGAATCTGATACTGGCTTTTCGGCACATTGGATAACGATACACACGGTAGCTGCGCAAGCCATGGATTCATATGCCAAATGCGCTTCGCTTTACGCCAAGTGCCATCAATGATAATCAGCGTTTTAATCTCTTCGGCTTTGGTAAGCGGTTGAGACACATCCCACTGTACGCTTTCATTTGAAGGGAATAGAACACGGCATGATTGCGGCTCATTCAAAAGGGTTTGCACCTGATGACAATGTTCAAACTCTTCACCTACAAGCACATCCAATGGATCAATACAAAGCTGCAATAAAGGAACCGTTGCCAGTGCCTGTTTTTGCTCACTCGGGTGCTGTAGAATCAGTAGACGACATGGCGCCTGTAAATGAACTAAATACGGGCAAATACAAACTGCTAGCGGTCGCTGACAGTGCTCACATAATTTTCTTGGCATATTGCTCAATGCAGATTTTATATCAGGATAAACATTTACTTGTGATCAACAAACCCAGTGGTTTGTTGTCACAGCCAGGTAGCTTAAACGATAGTGTTACCCATCGTTTAAAATCTGACTTTCCATTTTTAGGCGTTGTACATCGCTTAGACCAAGGCACATCTGGCATCATGGTGATCGCATTGAATCAAAAAGCGCTGTCTCACCTAGCCAAACAATTTCAATTTCGTACCACATTTAAAGTATACGAAGCCGAGGTATTTGGTCAATTACCTTTGATGAAAGGCCACATTGATTTGCCTCTGCGCTGTGATTGGCCAAATCGACCAAGACAAGAAGTACACTCAGAAGGTAAGCCATCACAAACACATTGGCATTGTATTACGTCGTCTACTACACGCAGTCGTGTGCTATTGATTCCACACACGGGCCGCAGCCACCAACTTAGAGTGCACCTTGCTAGCATAGGCCGCCCTATCATAGGTGATTACTTTTACGCCAAAGGTGACGCGCTCAATATGAGCAGCCGCTTACATTTACATGCAAAACGACTCACTATCAACCACCCTATTACCAACCAACGCCTACACTTTGAAAGTGACGCGCCCTTTTAACTAAGTTTGGGGTGCCGCTGAATTATTCGCAATACACAGCTCAATAAAGTCTTGCGGCAAAACGGGGGTTGGCTTTTTATTTTCATCAATGGCGACAAAGCTAAACACACCCGTAATAGCTTTCTCACAGCCATCTTGATATAAACTTTCAACGTACATATCTACGCGCACTTTTAAACTGGTGCGACCTACATGAATCACTTGTGCAATCAGTTCAACGACCGAACCCGCTGGTACTGCATGTTTAAAATCAATTTTATCTGAGCTGACTGTCACGATACGTTGACGACTAAAGCGTGTCGCCGTAATAAAAGACACTTCATCCATCCATTGCAATGCGGTGCCACCAAATAACGTATCGTGGTGGTTAGTCGCATCTGGGAATACCGCTTTGGTAACATGTGTTTTTGCTAAGGTTTTACGGTGAGCAATAATTTCTTCTAACGTCATAATTTTTTCCATCTTCGATGAAAACAGTCTGGACGAAATCGGTCATTATTGCCAATGATGAATTTTCACTCAAGCCATGAACGGTTTGAGGTTAATGACAATTTGATGCAAAAAATGCCTCAATAATGGATGCAATAGCGGTAACATCACCATCTAAATGCAGATGATGACCGCCATCTAACCAATGTAATTCATGCTTCGCTGAAATATTCCTCCAACGTTCATTCACTTTTTTTTCTGTAAATAAACCATCTGTTGCAAAAACACCCAACACAGGAGACGTGATACTTGCAATAAAACGTGTAATCACCTCTTCAGGCAACCGCATCATTGAGGTGTAACGCAAGCGTTTATCATTTGCCCATGCGTAACCCTGTTCTGTTTTTGTTAGGCCACGCTCAACAATTTTCTCAGCAGAAGGAGCCGATAATTTTAATGGGCCGTTCATTCTAGCGTGAATAAATCCCTGGGTATCATGCCGTGACTTTTGCTCTGTATTGTGTTTTTTCATACTGACAATAGCCTGCGCCAATCGCTCCGGCGCTGTTTTAATATCACCAGCCATAGGACCAATGGCTTCGATCAGTGTCAGACTGTGTAAACGATGAGGAAACGTGCCGGCATATAATGTGGCCATGGCCGCTCCCATTGAATGACCAATAACATGGCAGTGCTTCCACTGGAGTGCGTCTAAAATATGCTCAACATCTTCAACACCCGCCCACAAATGATAATGTTGATGATCAGGCCAATGGCCGCTTAAACCGTGGCCCGGTAAATCAACCGCCACCACATGACACGTTTCCAACAACGGCCCTAACTGTGAAAAACTTTCTGCATTGTCTAACCAACCATGCAGCGCCAAGACTTTTGGCCCACTTGGGTTGCCCCATTGCAAACAATGGATGTCGATCCCTTTTATGTGTAACTTAATCGAAGGATTCATAACGCCTCAATAATGGCTTGAATATGATCTGCTGTTTCTTCAGGAAACTCGAGCGGGAATAAGTGCCCACCCTGCACTTGCATTACATTCATCACATTTTTTCGTTTAATTTTTTTAATCAACGCGGGCCGTACAACATCACTTGTTTCACCATACAGCAATGTTGTTGGTACATTAAACGGGGCGTTATAAAGAGAAATATTGTTAGGCAATGTGCGGTATATAGCGACTTCTGTATCGACCGAATATTTTAACTTCAAACCATCATTAACCGATTCTGTCCCGTGACGAATATAATCATTCACGCACCTTGGATCGGCTTGTTTAAATAATGACTTACTTGAGAAGTATTCAAACGCATGACCGTGGTTATCAAATAGCTCTAAGCGCCCTTGCGTTCGCCCTGCAGGTGTAATGCGATCAATAAACTGGAACCGCTTTGCTAAACCTATCACCCATGATGTAACGCCATCTAATAACGGCGGATCAAGCAATATAATATGTTCAAATAATTCGGGTTGTTTACGAGCGGCTAAATAGATTAAAACGCCACCCATACTATGGCCAATGGCAATGACTGATTTACTATGTTGTTTTTTAATGTCGTCTATTAATTCATCAACTAGGTGTACCCAATTATTTGATATTGGATAGTGATCTTGATGACCATGCATATCTAAAAAATGAACATCAAAGTTACCGGACAAACGATTCAGCATTACGTCATAGCTTCTTGCTGGAAATCCATTTGCATGACAAAAGTGTAAATTAGCTGTATCCATTACCAAGGGCTCATTTTTAAATCCGGTGGCGTGACAGCATAACCTTGTCCGCGCAATAAATTAAGTAAACCTTCGTCACCTGGCAAATGTAACGCGCCAACGGCAATAAATGCTCGACCTTTTTCTAATTCTGGCAACATGCGTTCAAGCATTTTAAGGTTACGCTGATTAATTAATGAATCCATTAGGCGGCTGGCCAATTCATCACCTTTACTTTGCAATTCCATGCTGCGTCGATAAATTTCATCTAGGTCGCCTTTTAAATACGCTTGCACCAGTTTTTCATTTAAATCTTGCACAACCGGCAAAAAATTTAACGAATCCTTTAACAATGTTATCTGGTCATTACGATTCAAGTTATCAAAAACAGATAACTGCTCCTGTAAGGTTTCAAGTGCACATAATTGCTTATATTGGTGTACGCCCCAGTGATATAGTTGTTCATCTAAGGCGTAGCCGCCTTGGCTTTGCGGACGACTCATTACAATCATGGCAGCCCAAGGTTTTAAATAAACCGCTTCAAGAGGCGTCATACCGCGCCGATTCAATTCTAAACTTAAGCGATTAAATAGGCGATCACCTAAAATTTCATCAAGAAACTGGCCTTCTGGTAGTAACATAGCACGGCCAATGCCTACTTGTGTTTCTCGATCGGGTAGGATTTCAAGACATAATGTTTTAGCTTCATTAAAGCGATGAATAATTTGCTTATCTAAATCTTTAACACGTTTATCATCTATATGTATGGTGCCGAATAAATAAGAAGGCGGCAGTTGCGGCTTATGAATTCGCCATAACAAACCTGGGCCCACTTGAGCCTGAAGGTAGGGAGAAAAAAGAAAAACTAATAAGAGGACAAAATGCCTTGCAACATTCCACATTGACCTGCAAATACCTCTGACGTAATCGAGACAATGGCCGCTGTTTCAATATATCGACCCCGGGTGCTGCCATCACATAAATGCGTCGTTAAGCGCCCTGCAAACGTTTGATGACAAACCAGTAAAATATTTAAGTTATCACCTTTAATACAGAGTAGTTGATCTAAAGCAGGCTGAGTAGGCACGTCAGGTGTAATCCAATCGACTGTTTCATACCGCTGAGAACTAATAGATTGAGTTTGCAGTATTTCCCAGGTTTGCTGAGCGCGTAAATAAGGGCTAACAAATACATGGGTAAATGCTTCATCTACAATAGCTTGAGCATTGACTGAGACTTGCCTGCGCCCTTCATCGGTAAGAGGACGCAGCTCATCTGTTTTAGCCATTGATTGCGCTTGTCCATGACGCATAACCCAAAGTTTATGCATCGCTTTGATCAGATGCTTTCTTTGTTTTAGGCGAGATCTTACGAGTTGTTTTACGCGGTGACCTTGTTGTTGTTTTTTCTACAGGCCAATCTGTAAACGGATACGGCTTTTCTTCGTTGTTATAGCTTAAGTAATCAATAATTTGTGCCACATACAAACTTAAACCTTTGGCAAAATTACTCAGACCTTGATTGGCATCACCCGTCAATAAAACATAAAACCACTGACTGATGGCAACAAGCAGTACAAGAATATCAACAATGCGATATACAACAAAAAATAGCACCATAAATACACTGCGCAACCAGAATGATTCTGATTTTATATTGTCCTTCCACTGCTTATCCATGCTATGCCCCTCTTGGTAAAGAAAATTCTACGTCCGTATTATGATCGCCTGTCATCAAGGTGTTAGCCACTTCGTCTACTTTCACACCTTCAAACAAAACAGCATACAATGCATTCACCAATGGCATGTAGATGCCCATTTCATTAGCTTCATTACGTACGTAACGCAACGTATTAATACCTTCGGCGACTTCGCCGAGTGATTCGGTTGCTTGCTCTAAGCTTTCACCTTTGCCTACCGCATAACCCACACGGTAGTTACGACTTAACGGCGATACACAGGTGGCAACTAAGTCACCCACACCAGCAAGCCCTAAGAAGGTCATCGGGTTTGCACCTTGTGAAACCGCAAAACGGCTCATTTCTGCAAGGCTACGCGTAATTAACATGGCTTTTGTATTTTCACCAAAACCCAAAGCCGCTGCCATGCCGGTAATAATGGCATAAATATTTTTTAACGCCCCACCCAACTCTACGCCATACATATCGGCATTTACGTAAATTCTAAAAAACTTACAACTCAAACTTTGCTGGATAAAGTCACGCACACGTTTATCTTTACTCGCAATCACCGTCGCCGCTAATTGGCCCTGAGCAATTTCTTTCGCTAAGTTAGGCCCGCTAATTACCCCTACCGGATTAGTAGGAAACACACCGCGCAAAATATCACTCATCAAATTGAAACCATCGGGCTCGATACCTTTAGTGGTACTGATGAGAATTTGTTCTTTATCAACCAAGCCTAATGTGCGCTCAACAATTTCACGGAAGGACTTACTCGGTATCGCATAAAATAAAACTTGGCTGCCTTGAATGGCGTGGGCTAAATCATCTGTTGCATTAATGCCTTCGTGTAACTTAACGCCTGGCAAGTATTGCTTATTTTCATGAGTGTTATTGATATCAGCAACCGCTTGAGGGTTGCGCATCCACAAACTCACTTGAAAACCATTTGCAGCTAATATGTTGGCAATAGCAGTTCCAAAACTGCCACCGCCTAATACTGTGGCTTTTTGTGCTAAAGATTCTTGAGTTGTCATAAATTAATTAGTTTTCTTCTAAGCTTTTCACTAAATCCTGAAATGCATCGCGGTTATTTTGGTTCATATCCATTAGTAACTTATGAGCCTCTAATACGCGTTTTTTCATTTCTGCTTCAGTAACGGATTTAAGTGGTAATTCATCAAGGTATTCCACATGGGATACCAATTCTTTTACGATATAAAATACTTGGTCAAACCCCATACTTAATAGGATTCGATTGATGTCATCTTGGGTAGAAACAATAGTAGGTAATTGACCATACTTTTCTTTGTAAAGAATAGAGATCTTTGCAAGCTGACCTAGGGATGTACTATCGATGCACTGGGTTTCAGTTAAATCAATAATCACGGTTTTAAACTCGTCACTTTCAAACATCTGATCGGTGTACTGATCAAGCGTGCTGCATAAGCTTAAACGTACATCACCGACGAATTTAATTATGTATATACCCTGGCTTTGAGCAACGAGAATTTTTCCCGTATTCATAGTCATTCTGTCCTAGACAATGTTAGCAATGTAATGTCATCTGGTATCTCATTGCCAGTATCTAATTTAAGCAAGGATTCCAAGTTTTCTATGGTCAATTGACCCTGCGTTACCCATTCTAATAAACAGGCTTCTTTCTCAGCTAATGAGGTATATGGCAAGACTTCAAGTATGCCATCGGATACGGCCACCAATTCAAACGATTGACCCAGTTCAACCTCATACGTTTCGTACTGCGCTGCTGCAAACAACCCTGCAGGTTGTGAGCGCCCCTCTAAGTAGTGTACACCAAATTCATTACTTAAGATGGGCATTGGAAATTGGCCCGCCACACTATAAGAAAGTGTCATAGATGGCAAATCAATCATGCCCCAGAATAAGCTAACATGCTTACCCAATTGAGCATCTACTAACTCTTTGTTTATTCGATTAATTACTTTATGCGGGCTGAGTAAATCATCACTGGATTGACGCTTCAAATTGCGTCTTAAACGATTACTCAGATTTTTAAGCAATACGGTGATAAACGCCGAAGACGCCCCATGACCGCTGACATCAGCAACATAAAATACAATTTTGTCGCTGCTAATAGGGAAATAATCAACGAAGTCGCCACTTAAATACAGGCTTGGGATTATATGATAATTGAACTCAATACCGGTCATTTGCGCCTGATTTTCAGGCAGCATGCGCTTTTGCACTTCTCGACCGGCTTGCTGATCTAGCCTGAGTTCTTCTAAACGGGTGGCTAGCTCTCGATTATTGCTTTCTAGCTGCGCACGATACGCAATGTTTTGTTCGATAAGACGTCGTTGCTTAAGGTTGCGAACGATACTGTGCTCTAACACTTCCATATCGAGAATAGGCTTAATCAGATAATCACTGGCACCAAGGCGTAATGCTTGTACCACATCTGCCATGACACCCGCGCCAGACACGACGATAAAAGGGGTATTAGGATGGGTTTTATTGATTTGCTTTAAAACAGACAAGCCATCCATGTTCGGCATACGCAGATCACATAAGACAATATCAGGCAGTTGACTGTTAAAACAGGCGACCCCTTCGTGACCATTTTCCGCTTCTATGACATCAAAACCACTGTCTTCGAGATAAGCTACAATGCTTTCTCGAACAATAGCTTCATCATCAATGACTAATACTCGACCACTTACCACACTCATGGATGCCTGCGCAGACTTGTTATTGTTTTTGCTGGGCCACCTTACATGGCAAATAGCCTGTTAGCAAGACACAGCAAAAGGCGAAAACAAGGTCAGGCATTAATTATACAAACCTCATGATTTTGTGTGAAAATTGTCACAGGTTTTGCATACTTATTAGACAGTTGCACGAATTACTGAAGTTTGACACAGTGACCACACACAGCGGCCCCTGGAAGAGGAATAAAAACAATGAACCTAGCCAAAGCCTACGAAGAAAAACGTGACTTCATACGCATGCGTGTTGAATCACCGTTAACCCTAACTTTAGGGGATCGGACTATTGAATGTATCTGCATCGACCTAAGTGGTACCGGCATGTGCATCGAAACCAAAGAAAGCTTGAACATTGATGATGAAGCGGTTGCGTACCTGCCTTCGTATCAAAATCAATTTGCCCCACTCAACGCATGTGTCAGCATTAAGCGACACATGGCCGATAACGGCTTAAATTATTACGGGGCTGAAATTATCGAGTTATTAAGCTAGCACGTCATCAAATAATTGGCGCCAGTGAATACTGGCGTCAATTTAGTTAAAATTCGTCTTCGTATTCTTCGAAGTCATCGCCAAAATCGTCTTTTACCTGCCCATCGTTATTCAAGAACTCACGACGCTGAAAATATAAGCTTCGAATAAAAGAATAGCGGTCACCGCTTATGATGCCCTCTGCAGGTACCAAATCCGCTCTTAAATCTAAGTATTCTGCAAATACACTGGTGTAATAAACTTGATCATTCTCAAGTGCTTGTGCCTGAGGATCAATCGCATTTAAACCCCAAGTATCCACCACAAACCCCGTGGCATCTCTTATTGTGCTGGGGCCGAGAATCGGCAACATCAAATACGGGCCAGACTCTATTCCCCAAGTGGCCAGCACTTGGCCCATGTCTTCATCATGCTTTGGCATGCCCATGTGACGAGCCACATCAAAAATACCGAGTACGCCAACAGTACTATTAACGATAAAGCGTCCGGTATCAGACAAGGCTTGTAACAATTTGCCCTGGGCAAGATCACTCACAACCACCAAGGGCTCACCTAAGTTACTAAATACGTTGGTAATGGCATCATCTACCACTTGTGGCGTCACATTTCGATAAGCCTGAGCCAACGGTTTTGCACTGTAGTAATCTACGGTTTCATTGAACTCGAACACTTGTCGATTCCAAGGCTCCCAGGGGTCTTTCTCATCAGCCGCCGCATTCCCCACAAATAATGAGAGCGTACAAAAAGCAGCCAAAATCAATCCGGCAATCTTCATAAAAACTTCCTAATGTATAAGCGTGGCCATTAAACCAAGGGACTTGCCCAAACTCAATGCAACAGCTTATACCAGAAACAAAAAAAGCCCCAATAAGGGGCTAATTTTTTACTATAGGCTGAAATTAGAACTTATGTTCTAGACCTAGCGCAATTGTTACTTCTGAATCACTAGTATCTGTTTCGAACTGATTCACATACAAGTAAGCTTTGGTAGTCTTAGCAAGCTTATGATCTGCACCTAGTGTGATACTTTCAGCGTCATTTGCTTTTTGGTCACCTGATAAGTACTGAACCTTATAAGTGTTGGCGCCCGCTTTCATTGCGGCATTCACACCGAACCCTAATTCATCTTCGTCACCTGCTACATCATCGCTATCAATCTGATTTAACAAAGCACCAAAGGATAAATCACCCATGCTGTAAATACCGGTCGCGCGAACCGTAGATTCATTACCTACTTTTGTATCGTAAGCAACTGCCGCATATAAAGAGTCAGCATTAAATATAGCATTCGCAGAATAGCCATCACTGCTGCCATCTTCAGCAAAAACAACAGATGCAGACACTTGAACAGCACCCATTTCTTCAGTGGTATAGTTTAAAGAGTTAGCAGCACGATTATCGCCAACTATGACATTCTTCATGTCAAATACATCATTAAATAAATCAAACTTGCCTTGAGACTTTTTAAGTGGCGTATCCATCACACCCATTTTCACAGTACCCATACCGGCATAATGCAAACCAACATAAGAATCACGCTGCTTGAAAACAGTCCCATCGCCATCGATGTCTGTTTCATATTCAGCTTGATACACGACTTTTGAAGAACCTAGGTCTTCAGAACCTTTAATACCCAAGCGGCTGGCATGGCTACTAACGCTGCCTTTTTCAGACTCATCATTATAATCAACTGACACATTCATTTTGCCATAAAACTGACTTTCGGCTTGTGCGCCAGAAATGAAGGCCATAGAGATAGCTGCGGCAATTAGGGGCTTTTTCATAGTGTTCACCTTTTTGTTTTTCAAGTTTTAGTGACAGTTATGTTAC
>JAWUXY010000103.1:0-8994 GCA_034111105.1 Bermanella sp.
TAATCAATGCATCTTTTACCGAGTTAAACGCCATGATGAGCAACCCTAAAATCAATAACAAGGTCAATGGCACCACAATGCTTAAGCGCTTGCTTGCGGATTGTAATTGTTCAAATGTGCCAGCGTATTCCAACCAATAACAGGCGGGCATATCCACATTTTGAGAAATGGTTTGTTTGGCACTTTGCACAAACGAGCCAAGATCCACTCCACGAATATTGCTGCTTACAATAATGCGGCGTTTGCCTTGTTCGCGGCTAATTTGATTGGGCTGCGGGCTGAGTTCAATCTTAGCCACTTGGTTAAGTGGCACGTATTCGCCGTTGGCCAAAATAATTGGCAACGCATTTAATTCGTTCACATCGTTGCGTAATATTTCAGGTAAGCGCATGACGATATCAAAGCGTCTATCCCCTTCGAAAATCAAACCCGCTTGTTCACCTGAAATAGCGGTGGCTAATATGGTTTGAATGTCCGTTAAATTTAAACCGTATTCGGCCAATGCTTGTTTATCAGGCATAATACTCAGCATGGGTAAACCGCTGACTTGTTCGATGCGCGTATCCGCTGCACCGGGTAAGGTTTGAATGTGTGCTAATACCACTTGTGCTTGTTGCAGTAGCACATCTAAATCGTCCCCATAAATTTTTATGGCTAAATCAGATCGCACGCCTGAAATAAGTTCGTTAAAGCGCATTTGAATAGGTTGAGTAAATTCATAATTATTCCCCGGCAAGTGGGCAATGGCTTGTTGAATTTTTTCGCTCACATCATTTTGCGTTAGGGTTTGATTTGGCCACTCATTTTGCGGTTTTAACATCACAAAGGTATCCGCCACGTTAGGCGGCATAGGGTCGGTCGCGACTTCAGCGGTGCCGATTTTTGAGAACACGGTTTTCACTTCATCGATTTTAAGGATCTCTGTTTCAAGCTGGGTTTGCATCGCAACCGCTTGCTCGATACCTGTGCCGGGTGTGCGCATGGCGTGCAAGGCGATATCGCCTTCTTTTAGTTGTGGTATAAATTCCGAACCCAGCGTTGTAGAAAGGTACACACAGAAAAACACCAAGGACATCGCCGCGGTAATCACTAAACGCGGAAAGTCTAACGCCCATTGCAATGCTTTTTTGTAGCCTTGTTTGCTTTTTACAATGACCACGCTTTCTTTTTCATTAATAGGGCCAGTCATAAACAGCGCCACCATGGCGGGAACTAAGGTCAGAGATAAAACCAATGCAATGAGTAATGCCATGACAACGGTGGCGGCCATAGGGTGAAACATTTTTCCCTCAACACCGGTTAATGAAAATAACGGGATGTATACAAGGGTAATAATTAACACACCAAATAAGCTTGGGCGAATGACTTCGTTGGTGGCATCAAATACGATGCTTAAACGTTCTTTTTTACTTAAATTTTGGTTGCCCTGTTTAAATTGAGATTGTGCTTGCGACAATCGGCGAGTGGCATTCTCAACAATGATGACGGCACCATCGACGATCAAACCAAAATCCAGTGCGCCTAAACTCATTAAGTTAGCCGACACGCCAGTGCGTACCATGCCGGTAATGGTACCAAGCATGGCAAGTGGGATCACCGCGGCGGTAATCAATGCCGCGCGAATATTACCCAGTAATAAAAATAAAACTGCGATGACCAATAAGGCGCCTTCGATGAGGTTTTTTTGCACGGTTGAAATGGCTTTTTCAACCAATGTTGTGCGGTTATAAACCACATCCAATGTTACACCTTTGGGTAAGCTTGTTTGAATGTCACTTAAACGTTTGGTGGCATTAATGGCGACCTCCCGTGAGTTTTCGCCGGCTAACATCATCGCGGTGGCGATAACCGTTTCTTGCCCATTTTGAGTTGCCGCACCCGTGCGTAATTCTTTACCGATTGCAATATCCGCCACATCCCGAATAAACACTGGGCTTGCATCAAATGTTTTAATAATCACATTGCCAATGTCTTGAGTGGTTTGCAGTTGTCCGGGAATGCGCACCAATAACTGCTGGCCGTTGGTTTCAATAAAACCGGCCCCTTGGTTTTGGTTGCTGTTGATTAAGGCATTATGAATGTCAGCCATGCTCACTTGTAAGCTGAGCATTTTTTCTGGCCATGGGGTGACGTGATATTGTTTTGCATAGCCACCAATGGCGTTAACCTCGATGATGCCTTTGACCAGTGCTAGTTGGGGTTTAATAATCCAGTCTTGAATTTCACGCAAAGCGGTAATGTCGTAGGGTGAGCCATCTTTTTGTACGGCACTTTTTTCGGCCTGAATGCTGTACATGAAAATTTCACCCAAGCCAGTGGCGATTGGTCCCATGGTGGCTTCGATGCCGTTTGGCAATTGTTGATTCACCGAACTTAAACGCTGATCGATTAAGTTACGGGCAAAATAAATATCGGTGCCTTCTTCAAATACTAAGGTGACTTGCGACAAACCATAACGTGAAAGTGAACGGCTATAGGCTAATTTAGGTAAGCCTGCAAAAGCGGTTTCAACGTTAAAGGTTATGCGCTGTTCCACTTCTAACGGCGAATAGCCTTGTGCCTGTGTGTTAATTTGTACTTGCACATTGGTGATATCGGGCACGGCATCAATGGGCAGTTTTTGGTAGTGATAAATACCTGTTACCGCAATGAACACGGCAAGCATCATAATAAGTACGCGTCGCTCTATGGAGAAACGTAAAATCGATTCGATCATGTTTCTCTCCTAGTGAACGTGTTCTGCGCCGGCTTTTTCAAAGTCAGCTTTGATTAAATAACTATTATCAACAACAAACGCATCACCTGCATTTAAGCCACTTATGACCTCACTAAATTGTGAGTCTTGTAAACCAAGCGTCACGGGGGATGCGATATATTCATGGCCTTGTTTGGTGAAGACAACGGTTTTGCCTTCAACCTGTTGCATGGCACGATTAGGAATACGCACGTTAACGCTTTTGGTTTGTGTGATCACATCGGCTTTTAATGTGACGCCAGCACGCCAACCATGCTCATGATTATCTAAGCGCACGCGAGCCAGCTCGTAAGGCGCATTGGTGGTGTTTGGAATAATATGAGCAATGCTAAAAACTTCGTTGTCGATAATGACACGCTGGTTCTTTTTAATGAGGCGCATTTGATTGGGGAAAACTTTAAATTCAGCCCATAAAATATCGTCATTAAAGAGTGTAAAAAGAGGTTGGTCTTGAGTGAGTTCCCCTGGGTTGGCGTGACGTCCGATGATTTTGCCATCAAACGGTGCGGTTACATAATAAGGGTGTAAGCTCTGGTTGGATTCAATTCGGGCAAGTTTGGCTCCTTTTTTAACATTGTCGCCCACACTCACATTGACTTGAATGATGGTGCCATCAAAACGTGCGCCGATGTGACTGATCTGGCTGGCATCATTGACCACCTTACCAAACACGCGCTGGGTTTGCGCGATCTCACCTGACGTGGCTTTGGCGGTTACGATGTTCGCGTGTTGTGCTGTGGCATCGTCAATGGTGACACTTTCTGCATGACCGTGATCATGGCTGTCTTCTTTTTTAACAGAGTCATGATTATGGTCTTCATGGTCACTTTCATCGTGATCATCTTCACCATGGGCACGTTCTTCGTGCTCATGCTCGTCTTCCTCATGCTCTTTTTCTTCATGTGCTGGAGGGACGTCTTCGTGGTCGTGATCATGATCGCCACTGGCGTAAGTGATGCTTGGCAATAAACTTAAGCTTATGGCTAATAGTGCCGCTCGCAAAATGCGGGGCATAAAATTTGGGTATAAAAAGGCAAACATGGTATGTCCTATCGAATTCGATATTAAAAAATAAAATAATATTGAGAAAACGTTAGGTTCTAGGAGGGCGGAATAAAACCGCAGGCTGCTTAGTTAGCACTAAATGGTTAGCAAAAGAATGCTGTGGGCTTTGCCCAAATAACGAAGATGAAGAGTAAAACGAAGTAATAAAACTAGAATGGGCACCATGGCAATGACAGCAATGGTGACAGTCGAACTCTGTTTGATTATGGCGGTTGTCCGGCGCCTTTTTGTCGGCGTGATCAGCATCGTGCTGATGCTCAAACTCTAAATGTTCAATGCCTGACTGATGTGTGCTGTGGGCATCCGCCATAGACCATACCGATTGCGTTGCAATCAATATAATCATTAGCCATTGGATACCGGTTTTAAACATAAGGTGTCACACGAGTCTGTATTAAGTGTGTGATGTTAGCCCACAAACCGCTGAATTTCAGCTGTTTTGTGGGGCATAGCATCACACTTTGTTGGTTAATCTTTGTTATGAGCGTCGAGCTGTCGATTAAGTTCCGTCTCCATTGCCAATGGTGACTGGGTGTTACGGGCTAATAAACGATACATGACGGGCACAATAACCAGTGTAAATACCGTTGAAGCCAGTATGCCAGTGAGTACCACAATCCCAATGACGGTACGGGTTTCAGCCCCAGCACCAAAGGACAATATCAATGGCACGGCACCAAATGCGGTGGTGATGGCCGTCATTAAAATGGGGCGTAAGCGAATGGTGGCGGCTTCAATAATGGCGTGTTCAAACTCGATGCCTTCATCGCGTAATTGGTTACAAAATTCAACAATTAAGATCCCGTTTTTAGCGGTGAGTCCCACCAGCATGATTAAGCCGATCTGCGAATAAATGTTCAGCGACTGGCCGAACACATATAAACCCGCTAACGCGCCGATCATGGCCATGGGCACCGTCAGCATGATCACCAATGGGTGAATATAACTTTCAAACTGTGCTGCCAATACTAAGAACACAACGACCAACGCCAATGCAAAGATAAAGTAAATGGATTGACCACTGCTTTCTAAGTCTTGTGATTGACCTTTGTAGCTAATAACCGCTTCGGCAGGTAAATGTGTTTTAGCCAAATCATTTAAGTAATCTAATGCCTCACCCAAGGTGTAACCGTCGGCAAGGTTGGCTTCAAGTGTGATGGCCCGAATACGGTTGTAACGATTGAGTGTGTTGGCGTCGGCGCGTTCAGAGATCGTTACCAAATTTGCCAACGGAATGAGTGCATCGTTATAACGACTGCGCACATAAATGTTTTTCATGTCCAGCGGGGTGTTTTGTAAGTCACGCTCACCTTCTAAAATGACATCGTATTCTTCACCACGATCTAAAAAGGTAGTGACACGACGAGAGCCTTGTAAGGCCGCTAAGGTGTTGCCGATTTCTTCGGCGCTCACGCCTAAATCCGCCGCGCGCTGTGTATCAATGTTAATTAATACTTGTGGCTTGGTTTCTTTGTAGTCGTGATCAAGACCAATCAGTTTTGGATTCTCGGCTGCTTTTTTCAGCATGATGTCGCGCCATTGTGCGAGCTGCTCATAATTGCTGCCCCCAATCACAAATTGAACCGGTTTACCAAGGCCGCCACCTAAGGCTTGACGCATGATGGCAAATGCCCGCACGCCTGCTAAGTCACTTAAGCTTTTGTTAATGCGGCCAATGACCTCTGTGGCGGGTGGTCGCTCACTCCAGTCGTTGAGTACAACAATGACAAAGCCACCCGAATAATCAGAGGTTGAACCAAAACTGCGCGGCGTGCGCACCAATAACCGATTCACGATGCCTTCGTCCACTAATGGCATTAAGCGTGTTTCAATTTCATCCATATAGGCTTTTGAATAATCATAACTTGAGCCCTCAGGTGCCGAGACTAAAACGAAAAACGCGCCGCGGTCTTCTTTGGGGGTGAATTCGGTTGGAATGTTATTAAACAGCCAAGCACAGCTTAACAACGCCAGTGCTAACAGAATGAGTGTTCGCTTGGGCGCGTTTAACGCGTGGGATAAATAGTCTTTATATTGTTCGCGCAGTTTATCTAACAGTTTGTCTGTTTTTTGCGTGAGAACATTGGGTTTTTCATTGGCGTGCAATAAACGCGAACACATCATAGGCGACAGTGACAATGCGACCAGTGATGAAAAACCAACGGCGGCCGACATGGCGATGGCAAATTCAGTAAAGAGTTTACCTAGGTCACCTTCTAAAAAGATGATGGGTAAAAACACTGAAATTAACACAGCCGTGGTCGCTAATATGGCAAATGACACTTGGCGGGCACCAAGGTATGCCGCCACCAATGGGGGTTCCCCCTGGTCAATACGACGATGAATGTTTTCTAACATAACGATGGCATCATCCACCACCATACCAATTGCGAGAATCAATGCTAATAGCGTTAACAAGTTAATGGTAAAGCCAAGCATGTATAAAATAACAAAGGTGCCCATGAGTGACACAGGCACAGTGATGGCAGGGATCAAGGTCGCACGTATATTCCCCAAGAAAACATAAATCACTAAGATGACTAATGCCATGGCAATAAATAGGGTTTGATAGACCTCTTCGATGGATTTCTCGATGAACACCGAGCTGTCATAACTGCGCAGTAATTCCATGCCTTCTGGTAGTTCTGGGTTTATTTTATCCAGCAGTGCGCGTGCTTTACGGGCCACATCTAAGGTGTTGGCTGGGCTTTGTTTGGTGATGCCAACGCCCACCATGGGGATGCCATTACCACGAAAGGATTTACGATGTTCTTCTGCGGCAAGCTCAACGCGTGCCACATCTTTTAAGCGCACGGGGTAATCGGTATTAGCACGAATCACTAATTGGCCGACTTGTTCAGGGGTTGGATACGCGCGCTCTAAGCGCACGGTGAATTGGCGTTGTTCTGATTCGATGCTGCCAGCGGGCAGTTCAATGTTTTCACGACGAAGTGCATCTTCAATATCGCTAATGGTGAGTTTACGAGCGGCGAGCGCTTTGCGGTCGATCCAGACTCTTAATGCATAATCTAAACCGCCGCCTACTCGTACACGGGCCACGCCATCAATGACGCTAAAGCGATCAATTAAATAACGGTTGGCATAATCGGTGAGCTCTAATAAGCCCATGCGATCGCTCACAAGGTTGAACCACATGATGGTGTCATCATCGGCACCGGCTTTGGTCACCTCTGGCGGTTCGGCATCGTCGGGTAGGTTATTTAAAACACGAGAAACGCGGTCACGTACATCATTGGCGGCGGCATCGATATCACGACTGACATTAAACTCGATGGAGATATCCGAGCGGCCGTCTTCGCTGGATGAAATAATATTTTTAATACCTTCGATACCAGAAATGCGATCTTCCAAAACTTGAGTAATGCGTTGCTCAACAATGGCCGCGGCTGCACCTGTGTAATTGGTGCTAATACTGACAACAGGCGCATCAATATCGGGATATTCACGTAGGGGCAATTTATCAAATGCCAATAAGCCAAAGGCTAAAATCAATAGATTAATAACCGAGGCTAAAACGGGGCGCTTAACAGAAAGATCGGTAATGATCATACGTCACCCTTGCGCCATTCTTCAGTTTGTTCGATGACCTTGCTACCGGGTTTCACTTTTAATAATCCCTGTAACACAATTTTGTCACCTACCTCTAAGCCACTTAATACTTCGACCTTGCCATGCTGGCGAATGCCAATTTCAATGGCGTGTTCAGTGACGGTCATATCAGGGTTTACTTTATAAACTAAGTGTTTGTTGGCGCGCATAAACACCGCTTCTTCTGGCAACATTTTAGTGGTGCGTTGTTGGTCAATTAGATCCAGCGTCAGTAACATGCCTGGGCGTAATAGGGCTTCTTTATTTTCAATGTTAGCGCGTACTTTTATGCTGCGAGTATCAGAGTTCACACGGGAATCCAAGGTGACAATTTCACCTTTAAACGTGCGCTCAGGGTAGGCGACACTAAACGCATTAATGCTTTGGCCCACTTTGATTCGCGGTAGGTATATTTCAGCGAGATCAAAATCCATTTGTAAGTTGATGACGGAATCTAAGGTGGTGATTTCATCGCCTGGCTTAAGCAAGGTACCCACACTGACATTGCGTAAACCCAGTAAGCCATCAAATGGCGCTTTAATAACGCGGTCTTTTAACGTGGCTTGCACTTGGGCAATGCGCGCGTGAGCGGTATCGATGGATGATTGCAGGCGGTCTAGTTCAGAAGCGGATACGGATTTTTGTTTAACAAGGTTTTCAATACGTTTGTATTCACGCTGTTGATCGGCTAATTCGATTTGAGCCACATTCAGTTGCGCTAATTCCTCGTCGTTGGCGAGGGTTAATAGAGTTTGTCCTTTTTTAACCGACTGTCCTTGCTCGAAAGCAATTTTACTGACTTTTTCGGTGACACTGGCGGTTAAAATCACAGATTCGGCGGCGCGTGCGCTGCCCAGTGCTTCAAGAGATTCGGTTATATTGCTTTCTTTGACCTCAAATAACACCACTTGCGTATCGCCACGCGGACGCGGATTTGATTGGCTATCCGTGTAGTAGCGCCAAAGAACGGCGGCTACGATGATGATAAGAGAGCCATAAGCAAGCTTGCGCAGCATTGGGTAATCCTAAATTTATTGGAATATGGTAGGAGCACTATGATGCCAAGAATGATAATTAGTTTCATCTAAGATTTTATTTTGAGACTAATCAACTTGGCTAAAGTGCACGTCTACTTTGTTTCGTCCGCTAGCTTTTGCTTTATACAGAGCATCATCGGCTAACTTCATTAATTGTGTACGGGTAAAAGCAGAGGTTGGATGCCAGTGAATAACACCGGCACTAATGGTGATGCGATTATCAATACTTGAATTGGCGTGCGGAATATTAAGCTCATAAATTGTGTTCTTAATTTTTTCACCCCAAGCTAAGCACGCATCTGAGTTGATATCGTATTTAATGAGGATAAATTCTTCGCCGCCAAAACGAATGCAGCTGTCGAGCGGGTGGCGCTTCATGGTCAGTAACGCTTGCGCCACTTGAATTAAACACTCATCACCGGCCAGGTGGCCATAGTGATCATTGTATTGCTTAAAAAAGTCGATATCGGCAATGGCGATGGCAATGCCTTTATTCTCTTTTTTGGCTTGTTCAAGAAGTTCGCTGAA
>JAWUXY010000104.1:0-12356 GCA_034111105.1 Bermanella sp.
TGAGCAAGCGCTAGATGATGCCCACCCATTATTGAATCGTTTAATGTTCTTATGTATTTTTTCCAGCAACCTTGATGAATTTTTTGAAGTCCGCGTTGCCGAGCTAAAAAAACAACTCGCCTTTAGCCGAGAGATTCCAGGGCCAGACGGCTCCCCTCCGGCGGATGTACTTGAACAAATCTATCATCTGGTGAGTCACACCGTTGAACGCCAGTACATTATTTTAAACGAAAAGCTTTTTCCTAAATTAGAAGAAGAGGATATTCGCTTTATTCGTCGCGCCGACTGGACAACCAAACAAAAAAACTGGGTGAAAAAGTATTTCAATGAAGAAATTCAGCCCGTTATTAGCCCTATTGGTTTAGACCCTGCGCATCCTTTTCCACGTTTGGTTAATAAGTCTTTAAACTTTATTGTTGAGCTTGACGGTAAAGATGCCTTTGGTCGTAACACCGGGCTAGCATTGATTCCCGCACCCCGTTCATTACCGCGCATATTGCGCCTACCGGATGAGATTTGCGAGGGCGGCGATAACTACGTATTTTTATCCAGCATGATTCACGAATTTGCTGACGAATTATTTCCCGGCATGAAAGTAAAAGGTTGTTACCAGTTCCGCTTAACTCGTAATGCCGATTTAACCTTTGATAAAGAAGACGTAGCCGATTTAGCCAGCGCCTTAGAAGGTGAATTACATGAACGTGATTTTGGCGATGCTGTGCGCCTAGAAGTTGCGCACAATTGCCCGCCGCCACTTTGGCAATTTTTGCTCGATAAATTTAATTTAACCGAACAAGACTTATACCGAGTCAACGGCTTGGTAAACGTGCATCGTTTAATGGCCGTGGCGGCTGGCGCTGATCGCCCTGAATTACGCTACCCGTCATTCACGCCTAGCATCCCTAAGGGTTTGCAAGGTAAAAAAGATTTTTTTGAAGCCATTCGCAAAAATGACCAGCTGATTCTTCATCCGTTTCAAAGTTTCACCCCAGTTGTGGATCTTGTGCGCACAGCGGCAAAAGACCCAGATGTGCTGGCTATCAAACAAACCTTATACCGCACAGGTGCCACCAGTGAAATCGTCGATGCGTTAGTTGATGCCGCACGCAAAGGTAAAGAAGTCACCGTGGTCATCGAGTTACGCGCACGCTTTGACGAAGAGGAAAACCTGCACCTAGCCAACCGCTTACAAGAAGCGGGTGCCGTCGTGGTGTATGGCGTCGTAGGGTATAAAACGCACGCAAAAATGTTAATGATTGTGCGCCGCGAAAATAAAAAGTTACGCCGTTACGTACACCTAGGAACAGGTAACTACCATGCGGGAAATGCACGCTTATACACAGATTACAGTTTAATCACCTGTAACAAAGACATTACCGAAGACATACACAAGGTATTCCAGCAATTAACTGGCATGGGCAAGGCCCTGAGTATTAAAAAAATCTATCATGCCCCGTTCACACTGCATAAAAGCTTACTTGCACTGATTGCAAAAGAAGCCGATAACGCGAAACATGGCAAACCCGCGCGCATCATTGTAAAAGTAAATTCATTAACTGAACCAAAAATTATCAAAGCGCTTTACCAAGCCAGCCAAGCCGGTGTTGAGATTGATTGTATTGTTCGCGGCATGTGCCGATTGGTACCCGGTATTCCTGGCGTCAGCGAAAACATAAGAATACGCAGCATTATTGGCCGCTTTTTAGAACACACCCGTGTGTATTATTTTGAGAATAATGGCGCATCCAAAATATTTGGTGCCAGTGCCGATTGGATGGAACGTAATTTATTAAATCGCGTAGAAACGTGCTTCCCCATTGATAATGAAAAGTGGGCAAAGCGTATGAAAGGCGACCTCGAATTATATTTAAGTGACAACTGTCAAAGCTGGATCTTACAGCGCGATGGCACCTACATTAAGTTAGAGCCAAAACAGGGTGAAGAAAAAATTAACGCACAACAGCTATTGCTCGATACGTTAGCGGTTTAATTACTCACAACCCTTTAAACATAAAACAAACTTAGCAATAAAAAAAGCCCTATAAAATAATTTTATAGGGCTTTTTTTATTGGTTATTTATTGATGCCACTTATTGAAAAGTAAAATCAAACATGCCTTCTTCTAGTAGTACTTTCTCACGTTCAAGGTCCATTACTGTCATGGGATTTTTTTCAAGATAACCTTGCGGAAACGTTAGCTTAATCGAGAATTTGAATGCTTTAATCGTCGGATCAACCACTTCATCGATGCCACGACCAAAATGCAATAACACCGCTAAACGCAATAAGATACAAAGCCGCATATGCGTTTTGGCCCCTCGCTTTGTCATTGGCTCTACATCTTGAATAGGGAGCTTTTTACGATGCCCCTTTAATAAAATGGCGAGTGTTTCTTGATTTTGTTTACTAAAGCCGGGCATATCACAATACTGTACCAAGTACCCGCTGTGTTTATGATAAGCACTGTGGGCGATGGCCAAACCGACTTCATGTAAATTAGCGGCCCAACGCAGCCAGTCTTTACAAACGGGTTCATTAATTTTCCAGCGTTCAGCGACTTGCTCATATAAATAAAGCGCCGTATTTTTTACACTTTGTGCTTGGCCTGTATCCACCACAAATCGAGATTGCATAGCCGCTACGGTTTTTTCACGCACATCCTCATGATTCACACGACCTATTAAATCGTACAATGCACCTTCTCGTAGGGCGCCGTCACTGTAGGTTAGGTGTTCTATCTCTAATACTTCAAAGATCGCAATTAATATGGCCAAGCCTGCCGGGAAAACTTGCAAACGCTGATCTTTAACACCCTGTAACTCTAATTTATCGATATGCTTTTTTTGCACCAGCATCTTTTTTAAAGCAACGAGTGCTTTTAAATTAATGCCTTCTTCCGCCAATCCATAATTAACCAACACTCGGCTGGTCGCTCTCATAGTACCTGAGCTGCCAACAACATTTTGCCAGCCAATTCTGCGATACATGGCTTTGATCTGGAATAATTCGCGCTTAGCAGCCGCAATGGCATAAGAGAATGCCGCTTCGGTTAAATGACCTTGGGCAAAAAAGCGATCAGTAAAAGTAACGCAACCTAAGCTGAGACTTTCCATTCTTAATGGCGCAAAGCGTTCACCAATAATAAATTCGGTGCTGCCGCCGCCAATATCGATCACCAAACGTTTGCCATCATCGTCTGCCAGCGTATGAGCCACACCCAAATACACCAAGCGGGCTTCTTCAATACCGGAAATAACTTCAATGGGGAAACCCAAGACTTTTTTCGCTTTTTGCATGAAGCCTGAGCTATTTGGGGCCGCGCGTAATGTATTAGTGCCAAGGATCGTCACCAGATAAGGATTCAAGCCTCTTAAATGCTGCCCAAACCGTTCAAGGCAAGCTAAAGCGCGTTCTTGCGCGTCTTCTGCTATGCCGTGCACAGGGTCTAATCCTGCGGCTAATTGTACTTTTTCGCCACGTTGATCAATGATTTGTAGCTGACCATTAATTAAGCGCGCCATAACCATGTGAAAGCTGTTAGAGCCTAGATCGACGGCCGCTAACACTTGCTGGGACTGAACACTGTGTTCCATAAACCACTGTATCTTATTGATAGGAGCAAATGGGTATTTTGCACGCTTACGCCTAAGATGCCAGCGAAACCCCGCAACACCCGTTGATAAACATCATCATTGCACCCATATAGAAACCACATATGCCTTTTTTGGGCATTTATTAGTCAAATTCTAACTATGGCGCAAAACAGTAATTACTTGAACCAAGGGTTCGAGATGCTATGATTGGCCCAATTGAAAATTGCACATTCCTGTGACACTGAACGAGTATTTAGTCCATGAGCGAAAACATTATTACCCTTACTGACGATTCTTTTGATGCTGACGTTTTACAGTCTGACGTACCAGTCCTTGTGGACTACTGGGCTGAATGGTGTGGTCCTTGTAAAATGATTGCACCTGTACTTGAAGAAATTTCTGAAGAGTACGCTGGCAAACTGAAAGTCGCTAAATTGAATATCGACCAGAACGAAGCAACACCCCCTAAGTTTGGTATCCGTGGTATCCCAACACTTATGATCTTCAAAGGCGGTCAAATTGAAGGCACTAAAGTAGGTGCGTTGTCTAAGTCTCAGCTAACTGCATTCATTGATAGCACCATCTAAATCGATGCATGAAAAACCCAGCATTGTGCTGGGTTTTTATTTATTGAGTGTTTTTTGGCTAGTTTCTGGACTCAAAAAATAAAAGGGACTATAGTTAGTTCAAAGCAAGTATCGGGCGGTTCCGCTCAAATCTAATTCAAAAAAAAGTAATTCCCTCATTTAATCTTCACACAGAACTCTCAGATCCATATGAATCTTACAGAACTCAAGAAAAAATCAGTTGCTCAACTGCTAGAAATTGCAGAAGGCATGAGCATGGAAAACGTGAGTCGCTCACGTAAACAAGATCTTATTTTCTCCATCCTAAAACGTCACGCCAAAGGCGGCGAAGACATTTACGGTGATGGTGTACTTGAGATATTACAAGATGGCTTTGGCTTTTTACGCTCTGCTGACAGCTCTTACCTGGCAGGCCCAGACGACATCTATGTAAGCCCTAGCCAAATACGTCGTTTTAACATGCGTAAAGGTGACTTCTTATCTGGCAAGATCCGTCCACCTAAAGACGGTGAACGTTACTTTGCTCTACTTAAAGTCAATGAAGTTAACGGCGAAGCACCAGAAAAATCAAAAAGCAAAATCTTGTTCGAAAATTTAACACCGCTTTTCCCTAATGAGCGCTTCACGTTAGAACAAGGCACCGGCAGTACTGAAGACTTATCAAGCCGCATCATCGACTTGATCGCACCAATTGGTAAAGGTCAACGTGGCCTGATCGTAGCACCGCCTAAAGCCGGTAAAACCATGCTACTGCAAACCATTGCTCAAGCGATTACGCACAACAATCCAGAATGCGAAATGATCGTTCTGTTGATTGATGAACGTCCTGAAGAAGTAACCGAAATGCAGCGTAGTGTACGCGGCGAAGTGGTTGCCTCTACGTTCGATGAGCCACCAGCGCGTCACGTGCAAGTGGCTGAAATGGTCATCGAAAAAGCCAAGCGCCTAGTTGAACACAAACGCGATGTGGTTATTTTATTAGACTCGATCACACGTCTAGCGCGTGCTTACAACACCGTAATTCCTTCATCTGGTAAAGTATTAACCGGTGGTGTTGATGCTCACGCACTCGAAAAGCCAAAACGTTTCTTTGGTGCAGCGCGTAATGTTGAAGAAGGTGGTTCATTAACCATCATCGCAACGGCACTTGTGGATACAGGTTCTAAAATGGACGAAGTTATCTACGAAGAATTCAAAGGTACGGGTAACCAAGAGTTGCACCTTGATCGTAAGGCCGCTGAGAAGCGTATTTACCCTGCAATGAATATCCGTAAATCAGGTACGCGTCGTGAAGATCAAATGATGCCTGAAGCTGAACTGCAACGTTTGTGGATTCTGCGTAAGATCATCGCCGAGATGGAAGATCTATCAGCGGTTGAATTTATGATCGATCGCTTAAAAGGCTCAAAAACTAACGAAGAATTCTTCCTTACTATGAAAGGCTAAGAGTGAGATGCCTGACGAGAGATGTGAGACGCCAAAGCATTTTGCTCGCACCACACACCTCCCGTCGTAATTCTAGTTTTTGTGAGAAAGCAGCTTCGGCTGCTTTTTCTTTTTCAGCTAAATTAAAGTAAACTGCACTTCTTTACATTACAACGTGGGAAGTGTTTTTTCCCCTTTATTTATAAGGTTTTTGTGGCGTAATCGAAGAAAAGTAGAAGCATAAAATTAGCGTCTTACGTCTCCCTTCTTACATCTCACGATCAAATATGAAATATAAAGACTTACGCGACTTCATTAATCAGCTAGAAAAACAAGGCGAGCTAAAACGTATTAGCATGCCGGTGGACCCTAAACTGGAAATGACTGAAATCTGCGACCGTACGTTACGTGCCGGTGGCCCTGCCCTGTTATTTGAAAACCCTGTGGGTTCTGATGTTCCCGTTCTTGCTAACTTATTTGGCACACCTAAGCGTGTGGCCATGGGCATGGGTGAATCCAGCGTTGAAGCATTGCGTGAAGTGGGCAAGTTACTGGCCTTTTTAAAAGAGCCAGAGCCTCCAAAAGGCCTAAAAGACGCATGGTCGAAGCTACCTATCTTTAAAAAAGTATTAAGTCTAAGCGCTAAAGTGGTTAAAAAAGCCCCTTGCCAAGAAATCATACTTGAAGGCGATGACGTTGATTTAGGCAAATTGCCGATTCAACACTGCTGGCCAGGAGACGCCGCACCGCTCGTGACTTGGCCATTGGTCATCACTAAAGGCCCAAATAAAGATCGTCATAATTTGGGAATTTATCGCCAGCAGGTTATCGCAAAAAATAAACTCATTATGCGCTGGCTGAGCCACCGTGGTGGGGCATTAGATTTTCGTGAGTTCCAACAGCAAAACCCAGGTCAGCCGTATCCTGTATCTGTAGCGCTGGGCGCTGATCCCGCCACTATATTAGGCGCTGTCACACCCGTGCCCGACACGCTTTCTGAATACGCCTTTGCAGGGCTATTACGTGATTCTCGCACAGAGGTGGTTAAATCCATTGGTAACGATTTAATGGTCCCTGCTAGCGCGGAATACATATTAGAAGGTTATCTGTACCCAGATGATATGGCCGACGAAGGCCCATTTGGTGCCCACACCGGTTACTACAACGAAGTGGACCAATTCCCGGTTTTCACCGTAGAACGCATTACCCATAGAAAAGACCCCATTTATCACAGCACCTATACTGGCCGTCCACCAGATGAGCCTGCCATTTTAGGCGTTGCGCTAAACGAAGTATTTGTACCGATTTTGCAAAAGCAATTTCCTGAAATCACTGATTTCTATTTGCCACCTGAAGGTTGCAGCTATCGCATGGCAATTGTCACCATTAAGAAGCAATACCCGGGTCATGCAAAACGGGTGATGCTAGGTGTGTGGTCTTTCTTGCGTCAGTTCATGTACACCAAATTTGTCATAGTAACCGACGATGATGTGAACGCACGGGACTGGAACGATGTCATTTGGGCCATTACCACTCGAATGGATCCAACCCGAGACACCACATTAATCGACAATACACCCATCGATTATTTGGATTTTGCGTCTCCGGTTTCTGGTCTTGGCAGTAAAATGGGCCTAGATGCGACCAATAAATGGCCCGGTGAAACGGATCGCGAATGGGGCACACCCATTGTCATGGACGAAGCGGTCAAACAAAAAGTAGACGATATGTGGGATGAACTGAGTATTTTTGATGAAGAGTCCTAAACTCTAATATGAAGCATCAAATTATCATTCAACCCAAGGGGCTTACATTTGAAGCCCATGAGGATGAAAGCGTTCTTGATGCCGCCACACGTGCAGGTATCAAGATCCGTAAGAGTTGCACCAATGGCAATTGTGAAATCTGCAAAGCCACATTACTCGCTGGGGTTGTTAATACACCAGAGGGAAAGAAGACTGCAGATCATCCAGACGTTAACCCATTGCTTTGCTGTGTATCAAAACCGCACAGCGACCTAATTTTGGAGCTAGACAAGGTGCTAGGACCCGGAGAAATTGCTTTGCAGCATGTTGCTTTTCAAGTGCAAAATGTTGAAGCCTTAAGCGGTAGTGTTTACAAGATTGAATTGTTAGCCCCAGCAGGTAAACCTGTTAGCTACCATGCAGGCCAATATTTAGAATTGCTGATTGAAGGCGGGGAATACCCTTTTACAATCGCAAGCGCACCCAATGACCGTCGCGTTGAATTGCATCTTGGTGTCAGTGATGACAATCAATCAAGCCAAACTATTTTGAAACACTTGCAAACGAACCCCACGGTACGTGCCCGTTTACCTAAAGGCGATGTTTGGCTTAAAACCGAAGCGGATCAATTTAACTTACATGACCCCCTCGTATTTATTGTAGCCGGCACTGGATTCGCGCAAGCAAAAGCCATGATTGAAGAACAGCTTAAACATCAGCACAGCGCCATTCATTTATACTGGATCAACCGTGATGCCAGCGGGTTTTATTCGACTCTTGCAAAAGAATGGTCTGATAAGGGTTTGATTTATTATCATGCCATGACACCCGAATCACCTGAGTGTGAGTTTTTCACCGAGCATACGGTTGAAGACTTAATGCATACAAAACTAGGGAACCTTTCGAATATTAAAGCCATCGCTTGTGGTAGCCCGAACTTTGTTTACAGCGTACTAAGCGGGCTAGAAGAAAAAGGCTTCCACCAGTCTCAAATGCTAAGCGACGTATTTGCTTACGCACCAAGGCCCGAGTAAGTTAAAAGTGTAATCTTAAGCTTGCCTCAATCATCCGAGGCGAGCCCAGTGCCACTTGATTAGGGTAATAAACATCACTCCAGGGCGCGTATACTTCATCCGTCATGTTTCGCACGCTAATCGCGGCTCTAAACTGCTCCCCTTCATAAGCCATAAAAGCATTAAGTAGTTCATACGATCTAAGCTCAATGGTATTCACCGTATTCGCGTATCGACTAGAAACATAGTTATAACCCATACCCCATTCAATGGGCATCGCAAAAATATTGTTAACACTCAGCCACGTACTCAGCATATGCTTTGGTACGTTTACAGGTGTTTTGTCCCCTACTTTAAGCCCAACAACAGGATCATAGTAACCATCGTATTCGGCATCTACATACGCATAATTTCCGCCAAACCTTAAATGCTCGAAACATCATGCTTCATTGCAAACTCAAACCCTTGTGAATTCAAACTGCTTTTAGACACGGCATCATTGGCATTGATTTGGTAATGTTGATCTTTATTAATATGGTAAACCGCCAGCGATAACTCAGTGGCTTTATTATAAATGGATTTTAACCCTACCTCATACTGCGTAATACTCGACGGTGCTAAATGTTGAATATCATAAAAATACGTGAGCCCATCATCGATAGGGTCTTGCTGCTGAGCAACATTTACATAAAAAATTGTGCCTTCTATTACTTTAAATGTTGTTCCTAAAAAGTAACGCTGTTGATTAAATTGTTTATCTAATGATGAGCGCGCTCTAACAGCATCGTCAAAACCAATATACAACTGATCAAAATAAATGCGTTCAAATCTTACATGGCTATGAACGGTCCACTGTGAGGTAAGGTCAATTGAATATTGAATCACCAAGGCATCGGTAATCACTGTCTGTTTATCTTGTCTGTGATCGACATCGCCAAAATTGCCAGCACTGGGTTCAAATAAATCAACATCATCAACAACGTTTGAATCCCCTTCACCTACATTGCGTGCAAGCTCATCGTTCGTACTAATACCAACATTACGAGTAAAGTCATTCGTACTGGTAATAACATTGAGTGCTAATTTTTGCGGCTTTTGCCAGGCATCAAAACGACGAATCAGTGCCAAATTTAAACCCCGCACATAACGTTGGTGTTTAATTAAAAGGCGATCTCGTTGCACACGCTGACTGCTTGCATCGTATGTATATGTTTCAGCATTTTGCCAAAGACGTTCAGCGGTAAATTGATAAATACTGGCCTTAAAATCTGTTTGTTGATTAACAGCCCAATTGGCATCAAACCTTAACCAGTAACTATTTGAATCAATGATGCTGTCCGTAACGTTGTAGTTGTTATATCGAGTGGCAAGATCCACTACACGGTCATCATCGGTGCTAACGACATCACCACTTGGGTTTTTAGCATCACTTAAAGGCACCAGCGGTGTGCCCCAATAGGCGGGTAAATTATCATCGGTATAACTGCTGTAAAGTAAAACATCCATATTAGCTATCGGCCTGTAAGCGTAGGACGCCGATACATTCAACGATTGCGAATCGGTATCGTCTACCCATCCGTCACTGCTATTACGATTAACATCTAAACGATAAGCGTGCTCTTGATCCTTAGATGCATTGATACCCACATTATAAGACTGCGCATTAAAACGGCCGTATCGTGTATGTACATCAATTGTTTGTTCGGCAAATGCTGGCTTTTGCTTTTGCGCTAATTACGCATTGTATTTCGACTCATTAAATTATATTAGTAGTTAAAATAGCATTCAGACTGAATGACGTTTTTACAATATTTTTTATCAAAAAATAGGTGTTTTATCTACGGCACGTCTGTTATTAGGAAGCCCTTAACGTAATCTGGTTGTTTCGCAGTGTCCCCTTTCGAGTAAAACATGCAAAAATCACGGAGGATAATTATCAAATACTGACTTATCCTCTGTGATAAAAGTGACATTGAAGCTAAAAACCTCAAACGACGTAGTTTTTAGTACTAATGTTATTAGTGCGCATTCCTGATATTAGGTTTCCTTACCTGAGGTAATTCAGCTTTTCGATTATACAGCAGACATAAATTTAATGATGTAAAGGCACTATGGGGGCGGAATCGCCTTAGATTTAATACTCTAAATTCGTTGGAAATTTAAATGATTCCAACGTCCGCTTTGAAGATTCGAGACCTAACTCCGTGTAAAGTTTTAGGCATGATCTCAGTTGTGAATGGATATGAGTTTTATGTAAAAACGACAACTTTAGGATCCCTGATTGGCCGTTTTTAACCCAAAAGCTAACTTCCGCTTATGGCTAGCTGAAGAAATCACTGACTTAATGTTAACAAAGATAGGAAACTGGACGTTAGCCATGGTTTATCTAACGACAAGTGATCCGACAATAGCCGCTAGCATCAACTAATAGTTAGCTAAATTATTGAGTTTTAGCTAACGACAAAATCAAGGGGATTTTTAATGAATAAATATTGGTGGTTAGGTTTTTTGGGCTTTATTGGCTTTTATAAGTTACCAGAAGTTATTGACTTTTTTCAAGGAACCGGGAACTGGTTTGTGTTAATAAATCTATTGTGGTTCTTTTGGTTTTTGGAGTTCATTCCCCAAAAGAAAAAAAACCAAGAGAGCACTTCCGAAGATACTTAGGCAATACTAAATAGCAGAGCGAAGAACCATAGTTGCTTAAGTGCAACTATGGTTTTATAAGCCTAAAATAAAAATATTGCCATAGATTTACAAGTCACTCATCTGTACATTCAATACATAAGTATTGGCGCACAAGTTTGTCGTAAACACCCGTTTCTTTTAGTTTGTCTAGTGCTTGCTGCCATTTATTAACTTCTATATCGGATATATTTTTAGAAAAGGCTATATATCCTTCAGTTTTGTATAAAATAAGTGATGGTTTAAACATTGACTGCCTGATTGTTGCGCCTCTAATAACTGATTCAAATGTCGTTTCTGCCAAAACAGCTAAGTTTACTCTTCCTCTTGCCAACATCCCCATACAAGCTTCGTATCGCTTATTAGGTTTTACATTTGCAAATTCATGTTCATTCAGATAGTCCGCATGATTCCCACCTCTGATCACACATATTCGGCCAACTTTTCTAGCATCGTCAAGTGTCTGTATGTTCTGAGGGAACATTGAAGCTTCATAAAACCGAATAGTATCAGTATGCAATGGCCCTACCCATTTTACGGCACCTTCTCGATAACTTGTTCTAGCGACACTAAATAGTGCCATATTTTTTCGTTCCGTAACTTCTTTCAACGCTCTTACTAAAGGCAACTCAATAATACTTCTTGGTTTATGACCCGTAATTTTCATCATTGCATGAACTAGCTCTACGTAAAAAGCTCGTCTGCCCGTGTGCCTAATTCCACGAGTTTCGATGTTTTTATCAGTAAAAACAAAATCACTAGTATTATGAGTAATAAATTCAATTTTTGCCGCATGTAAGTTAAACGAACTTAATGTTAAAAATAATAAACACCACTTTAAATTAATAGCATCAACAAAAAACATGCATACTCTTCTTTTTGGGTTGGCAATAAATTAAATATAGACGCTAATTAGAGTTTACGAAACATCATCAAATGATGTCGATGGTAATTGATTTTTATCCAACTACTCGATAATAACTTAAAGTAATAAGTCTGAATATAAAAGGGATAATGATAAGTGGGTTTAATATAATATATCTTAGTAATAATATTAACCGTGCCGCCAGCCGAGCCGTCGTTAGCATTTAGCACGCTGGCCCCTTTTACAACTTCAATGCGATCAAGATTAAATGATGATTGCGGTCGCATATTTAATGTGGATACCCCCATCGACACACCGTCGTATAAAACACCAATCGAATTACGAGTAAAACCTCGAGTGCTAAAACTATAGGGCTCTGATGGGGATTCACCTGAAAGCACACCCACCATGCTCTCAACCACTTCAACCACATTATTTAAACC
>JAWUXY010000105.1:0-8655 GCA_034111105.1 Bermanella sp.
TGGCGCCTGTGCTATTGGCCATTTTGTTTGTTTTCTTTTTTGGATTTTACAGCTTGGGACAAGTAGCGATGCAGGCTTGGCAGCGCAGAGCAGGGCAGGCTGTGGCGTTAAATCGTGGTTTTGAATTACACCAATATCAAGCGGCTACGCAGACAAGGGATTTTGACGAGCTAGAACTGTTTGCATTTAAGCGCTTAGAGTTTTTGAAACTAGTCACAAAAGTCGCCCCAATGTTGGGTTTAATTGCCACCATGATTCCTATGGGGCCAGCACTTAAAAGTTTAGCGGACGGTAATATTCAAGGAATCTCTGAAAATTTATCCCTTGCATTTGCAGGGGTTATTTTTGCGCTTGCCGCGGCCTCTTTAACGTTTATTGCTGTGTCGATTAAAAAGCGTTGGTTGGCTCAAGATCTAGTGGATATGAAGCAAACCTTAGAAAATTCGCAATCATCTAGCGTTTCATTGAAAGCTGTTAAAGAGGCTTAATCATGAAGTTTTTAACAGACGATGATGATCTAGACCCAATCACAACCGCGGTGAATTTAGTTGATGTATTTTTAGTAATTATTGCTGCATTGATTATCTCTATTGCACAAAACCCGCTTAATCCGTTTAGCAGCGAAAATGTCACCGTTATTAAAAATGAAGGTGAACCCAACATGGAAATCATTGTGAAAGCAGGTAATGAGATAAAACAGTTTAAATCCAACGGTGACATTGGCAGTGGTAATGGCCAGAAAGCGGGTACCGCCTATCAAATGAAAGATGGCTCTATGGTGTATGTACCGCAAAATAAAGATGGAAAAGGAAGTAACAATGATTAAACGTTATTGCTTAGCCCTATTGGGCTGGCTACTGATAGTGGCCACTAGTCACGCACAAAACAGCCAAATTTTGTTTTTAGGTGATAACCATTTATCAAAAGCAAAAAGTACAATTTTAATCGAATCGGCTAAAAAAAATGGCTTAACTCTCGATGCGATGAGTGCAGGTAAATTTGCCAAAGATAAAGGTTTGAAAACACTATGTAATTATCAACTAGTGCTCATGCAAGCGGTAAGTGAGGAAGCCGCAGCGGGTATGTACGGCGCTTATCCTAGAGCGTTATCACAATGTAAGAATGTGAGAACATTAGCCAATGGTTTTAATCAATTTAAAGGCTTAAATAAAGACATTTCAGTAGAGCATAAACAAGCCATCGATATGTATTTGTCGAATGGTTTACGAGTGAATTTTGAAAACATGTTTGCGTACATCAATACTCACTTATTTAATACGCAGCAACCCTATCAGACAGCAATTATTTTACCGCAAAATGGATTTTATCATCCTGAATTCCCGACATTATTAACAGGGGATAAAACCTCATTTTATAAGTGGTTAGATACTAAAAACAGCAGTGACAATAAGGTGGCTGTTTTATTTCACAGAAGTGCAATCGAAAGCGAACAAACAAACGTCGTAGATGCCACGTTAGCGGCCCTTGAAAAACAAGGCGGTAGCGGTTTTGCTGTTTTTTTTGAAGGCTCTGATAATGAAGCGTTTACCTCTTTAATTAAAGGTAAAGTAAACAGCTTAATTAATTATCGTATGTTGCATGAAGCGCAAAAGAATAAAGAAAATTTTGCTGAACTAAACGTACCCGTATTACATGGTTTGATTTATCGCGAAGGGGACCGTGCTTCATTTGATGCAGATCATGCTGGTATTAGTGCCATGATGTCACCTTATTTTTTAATGATGCCAGAAAGCGCCGGTATTATTGACCCAACTATGATTGCAACAACCGACCCGACGACTCGCACCGCTCAGCCTATGCTTGATCATATTGATGCCATTGCACAGCGTGCGATTAAGCAAGGCCAATTGAGTATAAAAGCGAACGCAGATAAAAAATTATCCATGTTTATTTGGAACTACCCGCCAGGGGATAAAAACATGGGCGCGGCGTTTTTAAATATTCCAGACTCCATTTTTAATATTGCTTCAGCCATGAAAGCAGAGGGTTATAACGTTAATTTAAAATCCCCTGAGGTTTTAATCGAAGAAGTGGGAGAGATATTACGTCCGTTTTATTCAAAGCAAGGTTTAGAGTCCTTAATGGATAAAGGCCTAAGCGATTACTTGCCAGTAAAAGATTACAGTAAATGGTTGAATACATTACCACAAACCCTACGCGACGATATTTTAGCGCACTGGGGCGACCCAACTAAGCACCAGTATGTGCGCATGGTTAATGGTGAGCCTGCATTTGTGATTCCTCAAATGAAATTAGGTAACTTAATTGTTATGCCGCAACCCTCACGCAGCGATGAAGCGGATAAACATAAAGCTCTATATCACAATACAAATGCCCCCATAAATCACTTTTACTTGGCGGTTTATTTATACGCTAAGCAAAAGTTTGGCGTGGATGCGTTTATTAATCTTGGTACGCATGGATCACAGGAATGGTTACCGGGTAAAGAGCGTGGGCTATCTATGTACGACGCGCCACAGCTAACAGTGGGTAATGTCCCTGTTGTTTACCCATACATTATGGATAACGTAGGCGAAGCCATGCAAGGCAAGCGCCGTGGCCGTGCCACTATGATTTCACATATGACACCAGGCTTTGCAGAAGCGGGTTATTACGGCGATATGGCCGAGCTAGAAGAATTATTAGAAGAGCACATGTTGCTAGCGAATGGTAAGACTAAGCAAGTGGTTGAAACGAATATTATTGATTTAGCGGCAAAATTAAATATTTTTGAAGATGTTGGTTTTACCGAAGCACAAATGCGTGAAAACTTTGGCGGGTTTATGGATGTACTCCATGACTACATGCATGAGCTAGCAGCGGAGTCACAACCTTTAGGTATGCATACCTTTGGCGATACGCTTAATAATATTCATCTTATGACAACTGTCTCACAAATGTTGGGTTCTGAATTTAAAGTTCAGGCCAGTGCGTATGAAAACATAACGGATATTAAACTGAGTAATCAGCCAGGTGTGTTCTCACAAAAAATGGAAGACAACAACGTTGTGCAGCTTGATGATACACCAGGGTTTAAATTATTGTGGGCCACATTAGTTGAACAACAAGCCCTTGATGTACCCGATAAATTAGCGCAATACCTTACACAAGCCGATGATTTCGCTAAGCGCATACGTGATCAGCAAGAAATGCCAAGTTTGCTATCCGCTCTTAATGGTGAGTTTATCGACGTGGGTTATGGTGGCGATCCGATACGCTCTCATGATGCGGTGCCAACAGGCAAAAACTTATTGGGGTTCAATCCAGCTAAAGTGCCATCAAAAGCAGCATGGCAGGTGGGTAAAAAGCTAGTCGAAGACTTAATTGCTAACCATTATGCTGAAAAAGGCCAATACCCAAATAAACTGGCATTTTCCCTTTGGTCACTTGAAACCATGCGCCATCATGGTGTACTCGAAAGCCAAGTATTAGCGGCCATGGGGGTTAAGCCTAAGTGGGATGAAAACGGCTTTTTACGCGGCACCGAAATTATCCCTTACAGTGAGCTAAAACGTCCACGTGTGGATGTAGTCATGTCGGCAACAGGATTATACCGAGATGCGTTCCCTAACGTCATGCTGATGTTAGCAAAAGCCATTAAACAAGTGGCTGAGTTAAAAGAAGATAACAATTCGATTTATAAAAACAGTGAAATTTTAAAAGCAGCGTTACTGGCAGAAGGTCAAACCGAAGCAGACGCTGAGTACTTATCAAGTGTGCGTATTTTTTCTAATGAGACAGGCGCCTATGGCAGTGGGTTAGCAGATACAAGCTTGGCCAGTGATACTTGGGAGACTGACTCTAAACTATCTGATTTATACCTAAAGCGTATGGGTTATGCTTTTGGTAGTGATGCAAAGCGTTGGAGCGATAAAGTGTCTGGCTTATATGGCAAAGCCCTGTCAGGGACTGACGCTGTCTTGTTTAGTCGCTCTTCTAACTTATACGGCATGATTACCAGTGATGACCCTTTTCAATATTTTGGGGGCATGTCGTTAGCCATTCGTAATCTTGATGGTAAAAGTCCAAAAATGTACATCGCTAATTTACGTGAAAAAAATCATGTGAAAAGTGAAAACTTTGATCGTTTTATGGCACGTGAATTACGCAATCGTAGTTTTCACCCCCGTTGGATTGAAGAAGTACAGAAAGAAGGCTACGCGGGTGCGCTACAAATGCTTGACCGCATGAATAACTTTTGGGGCTGGACCGTCATGCATCCGGATGGTATTACGGATAGCCAGTGGCAAGAATTCGCAGACATTTATGTGAAAGATAAATACGATATGGATATGCGTGAATTCTTTGAAAAATCGAACCCCACTAACTTAGCGCAAATGATTGAACGCATGTTAGAAGCCGAACGCAAAGAATATTGGCAAACAGATGACGATACCATTAAACAATTGGTTGAAACATATCTTGAAGTTAAACGTGATCACAAAGTATTGACCGATAATCAAACCTTTAATGATTATATGGCTGATAAAGCACAAGGCTTTGGTTTAGGCGCTTTACTCGCCGCCAGTGATTCGGCAGTGGCACAAGATTTAGCCGAGCAAGCACAAACTAACAGTGCAGAGGAAATGGTAGAAGGGCAAAAACTTGAACAGCAACCGGTACAACAAACCGATGATGAATTTGACTGGCAAAGCCTTGGCTTTACATTGATTTTGTTGCTTGCATTTGTAATTGGCAGCTTAGTACAAATTCGGCCAGTACGATTGCAGGGGGCTTAATATCCTTTAAAGAGTCTTAATATATAAAAGGCACTGTATGAATACAGTGCCTTTTTTGTTTTTACGCAGATTGTGATTATAAATTATGGGTGTACATCAAAAATACGCGTTGATCATCGGAATGATTATCAGTATGGGCAATAAAGTCGGCATAGCGAAGTAATATGGTATTGCCGCGGTTGAGTTTCAATATAAGGTCAATATCGAGTTCTTCCCCAATTTTTGAGTCGCTATTATCCGTATGAAATACATGGTAGCGGGCATCGATTTTAAGCGGGTTTTTTCGCCATATATAGTGCAGTTTATAATCGCGTAAGCCTGTATTGGGTGTGGCTAAAAACTTATCTGCCCAACCATTTTTATCATGTAATGAAGCCAAAGGTGTTACAAAGCTAATGCCGTCGTTTTCAGCTAGCCGTTGGTAATTGACTGACATTTCATTCGTTCGATAACCCATGCCTACCCCTATGTCGTGGTATTGTAAATTAGCATTATTATTAACCTCGGTGCGCTGTTGTAATGCAAATTCACCATGAGCAAGTGTGCGCAGTTTATGCCAGCGCCCTTTATATTCGTAACGTATGCCTAAGGTTTGGTTAGACAGTGCTTTGGCATCTTTGATGTCCATGTGAAAATAATAAGCGTGTATTTTTGAAAAATCCGATTCGTTTAATTCAGCAAATAATAGATGAGTATTATGGTCATGGTCTCCAAGAAAGGGAGCGGGGCGTACGCCGTTGTTTGCTACAAAGTTAGAATCTGATGGGCTTAATTTTTTACCTGCATCTTGGCCATTGATGCGATTAGCATTATCAACGTAGCGATACACCACACTAGATGCAGAGCCAAACTCATACTTAAAGCCTGTAGTATCAAGAGTTTGCTCGTTTTGCCAAAAGCCATTTGTGCCCACGAAGCGTTCATTGCCAAAATTAACGGCTTCACGCCCCAATGTGAATGTGAGGGTGTTTACGGGTGTGTAACGCAGTAATGCTTGATTCAAATCGTTTCCAGCTGTATCGGGTATAACGGGTTTGCCATTAAAGTGCTCGCCATTACTAAATTTGTCTTTCCAGCCCAGTGTCACATGATCAATTTCGAATAAGGTCGAAAATTGTGTATTCCATTCACTTGTGGCATTTAAACGCAATAAAACGGATGCAGCACGGGCATTCTTATCCGCGTTAATGTGTGCGATACGGCTACGGGAACTGAATTCAAGTGTGTGGTTGCCATATTCATATTCAAGTGCGAGAACAGGCTGTGATGTACTTAAGAGTGTAACGATAATTGCAATCAACCCAAGAACGAAAGTGAGTGGATTACCAATCTTCGGCGTTACCGTCGTGAAGGAAGGTGACATTATCTTGTTGGTCCATTTCGTCGTAGAGCGAATCTGGCATTGGGTTTTGTCGACAGTCCATGTAGTGTAATGAGGGTACGTCATAAATATTAATGGTTTCTAGTTGATTGTTGAAAATATATATTTTCTCTAGCTGTGGGAGGTTAGAGTAAGTGAAGTGTTCAATTTTATTGTTGTTGGCTTTAAATTGTTTAAGTGTTACTAAATTTGATAGTGTTAAGGTTTTTAGCTGGTTATCAAATACATACAACTTATTAAGCTTGGATAAATGGCTAACCGTTAAATGAGTTAAGTTATTGCGGGCGATGTTTAATATTTTTAAATTTGATAATTGCGCCAGATCAATATCAATGTGTTTAAGTTTGTTGTTGTAAAGCGAGAGTACTTCTAAGTGTTTAAATTTCTCTAAGCCACGTAATGATCGAATTCCTTTGCTGTGGCATTTTAGTTTTAGTACGTTGTTTGTGTGTTGCCATTTATGAGTGTCGGCAAGCTCTTGCAAGCAGGCTTGTAATTGCTCATCTTGCACGTTAAGCGTCGTAGCTTTAACGTGCGTCATCGTTAGCATTACGAGCAGTGTAATAATGATTGGCGAGCCATAATGGTTGCTTGGCATCATGCGCTGTCTTTTGTTTCAGCTAGACGAATACAAACACCTTTCGCAATAATCATGTCACTGGGTTCATCAAGTGATGAGCCTCCCACTTCTTCTTGCGTAATGATTAAGTGAGAAGAATCATGAATTAAACGTAATGTGGCTTCGTCTAATACGATGTGTTTAAGCTTATTGTTGCCAAATACCAATAGCGGTCTGATTTGGCCATCACGACGAGATTTAGCCCACAGTTGCATGCTGTGGTTGTCCATTGACTGCCATTTCTCCCATTTTAACCAAAGAGTACCATTATGGCGGGTAGTAAGCGCGGTTAAAATTGGATTATCACTGTCATCCACAAGTATCGCTACATAGTCGGTATTATGATGTACCTCTGGGTTAAGTGTATTGTTAAGTAATACACCACTAACCACTAATAACATGGCAAAAGCGGCACTGGTGATGATTTTCCAAGGCAGAAGTTTTTCCCATATGCTGATGGGTTTTTCTTTTTTTGCAGAATGCGCAGGGTTAATAGCGGCTTGAATTTTTTTCAATGTACTGGCTTTGGGTGCTAATAATGGCACGCTGTCAGGGGCGGGCATGAGTATGTTTTCCCAATAGTGTACGGCTTCTTTTAAGCTGTCATTGGTGGGTAATTGTTTCGCAAACGCTTTGCGTTCTTCGCCTCTTAATGTACCGAGCACATATTCAAGGGCGAGTGCGTTTTGATCATCTGGGTTAATCATTGTTTGAACCCTCACTTCTGCCTTCCATGCAGTTTTTTAGTTTCACGCCACCGCGCTTTAACCAAGATTTCACTGTATTAACATTTGCCCCTAATGTATCTGCCAATTCTTCACGTGAGTAACCGTATAAATAGGCTAACTCAATACTTTGTTTGAATTTATGATTCATGGCACTTAGACACTCTTGGAGTTGTTCATTTAAGCGAAAGCGGCTAAAAACCTCTTCCTGTGTATCGTCACAGGGCGTGTTTAGTAAAATGTCCGATTCTTCTTCATGGTGGGGACGATTTTGATGACGTTTTTCATGTCTTAGTTTGTCGATAGCACGATATCGAACAATGCTCGTCATCCAGGTGGTTGGGTTTCCTTGAGCCTGAGTATAGCTTGCAGCATTCTCCCAAATTTGTATAAAGGATTCTTGCAACACATCATTGCTACTATCACTTGAGCCGAGAATACGATAAGCCACAGTATTAAGATAAGCGGCGGTTTTTTTGTATAACGTTTCTAGTGCTTTTTGATCACGTAATGCGCAGTGTGCCAATAAATCTGTTAACTCATGGTTATCCAAGGACATGTACTCATATACCTATACGTGCCGCGACCTAATAAAGTTGCAGTCAAGTGAACAATTGTTTGTCATTCTACAATTGAGTTTAATAAAGTGATAGACCTTAAATTTTGAATTGTGGGATGTGTGATGATTATTTCAATTTTATTAATGTTTTTTATTGGAAAGAAAATGCTATGTGTATGGTTATAGGAAAAGCTAGCCAATGAGTTTTTAATGGCGTATTTAGTGGAAGTAATAAAATAGGTTGAGGTTTGAATGAATAGTGACAAAAAAGATTAATATTAATGTTTTATTCTTTCTATTTTTTATAGCATATCCAATAATAACCGTAATGCCTGTGGCATGCGCTTACGTGAATGATATACAGCATAAATACCGAGTATTTCTAACTGATATTGAGGTAATACTTCGAGCAATTTACCATTGTTTAAGTAAGGTTGCGCATCTGCTCTGGGTTGGCAAGTTATACTGGCATGATGTAGGGCAGCTTTTAATAAAATTTGAGGATGTAAGCCATTCTGTGTAACCGCCAGTTTTAAATGTAATCTTTCAAACGGTCTTCGAACATGATCATAAATCGGTTCAAGGCCGTTTTCCAGTTTCTTATGGGCATA
>JAWUXY010000106.1:0-21635 GCA_034111105.1 Bermanella sp.
ACTCCCGACCCTCTGGTCCCAAACCAGATGCGCTACCAGGCTGCGCTATGCTCCGAAAGTGGCTCCTCGAACTGGACTCGAACCAGTGACCAATAGATTAACAGTCTACTGCTCTACCAACTGAGCTATCGAGGAACTACAGTGCTGTCTCGGCGTTGCCTTGACTGCGGGGCGAATATTATTGACGAATGCCTGTTTGGTCAACCTTTTTTTTAATTTTTTTTAAAGTAAATACAATGACTTAGAAGGACATAGCTCTAAAGGGGGGTTAGATCATGAAATCTTTTAGGCTTATGCCAAAATCATGAGGGTCTAATACTTGAGTAATCTTATCCTTTGAGGTGTCTTGGCTTAAATCCCGTACGACAACTTGGGTATAGGCGTTTGTTTTGAGGTTGTAGATTACCTTAACCACAGGCTTTAGGCTGTCGCTGTTTTCTTCTATGACCACGCCAGCTGTATCGTTACTAAGTTTCACAAATGATCCCACGGGATAAACGCCAATGGCTTTAATAAAGCTATGGACATATTGAGTGTCTAAGTGTGGTCCACACCATTCCATCATTCGTTTAAGTGCATTAGATGGGGTCATGCCTTTGTGATAAACCCTGTCAGCGGTAATAGCGTCGTAGATATCGGCCACGGATGCCATTCTTGCCTCAGGTGAGATCTCTTCTCCTGTTAATCCTAGAGGATAACCCCCTCCGTCCATTCTCTCATGATGCTGAGCCGCCACATTGATGGATACTTGTGAGAATCGTGCATTCCTCTGTAGTATTTTCTGGCTGAAAGCCGCGTGCTTTTTCATGATGTTGTATTCATCATCCGTTAGCTTATCGGGTTTATGCAGGACGGCATCCGGGATTAATATTTTTCCAATATCATGCAGTAGCGCGCCTGTTACGCATTGATGAAGATAGCCACGTTCTAGCTCTAGGTGTTTGCCTAGTATGGACATAAGCACCGCGACATTAACGCTGTGTTCCATCAAGTAATTGTCTTTTTGACGAATGCGGGACAGGCAAGCCAGCGCATTTTGATTGCGCACGACAGAATTCATAAAGTTGTCTGCCATGTCCTCGAAAGGTGATACATCAACCGCATGCCCTGATTTGGCAGACGTCATCGCGCTGTTTACAAGGCTAAGTGCTTCAGTGTGAAGTTTTGCTGCTTTTTCGAGCTCTTTATCAATGCTGGTTGATTTGGTGTCGCGTTCGGTCTTTGCTTTGTTGGCTATATCGATGATTTGTGTATCAAGCTTTTTTTCACTGGCCTCTTTCGTGATGGCGTCTGAGCTGTCGTTGCCTTTTTCGGTGTCGATGTAGAGCTCTTTAATGCCGCGTTTGATGAGCATCTTTATGGTTTCTTGATCCGGAATACGGCCTTCACGCTCATGTTCATGCAAACTTAGGCCGTGCTGTGCGATATTAGCCACATACATGCCGGGTTTCAGTTTGTCTGTTGCAATTTTTTTTAGCATAGGAATATTTAGTTGGATTTTATATGAGTATAGAAGAGCTAGAACACATATCGAATTTAACAAAAGCTGTTAGTATTTAATTAAGTTATAAAAAAGGGGTGGGCATGTACAAAATAGCATTTCAAGGGCAGCTTGGTGCCTATAGTCATTTGGCTTGCACGCATGTGAATCCTGAGGCACAAGCGGTTCCTTATGATCGTTTTGTGCAGGCTATTGCGGCGGTTGAGTCGGGTGATGCCCGTTGGGCGATGATTCCACTAGAAAATTCGAGTGCGGGACGTGTAGAGGAAATTTATCGCCAGATACCTAAAACACACTTGAATATTGTGGCGGAACATTTTCAGCCAGTATCCCATTGTCTGATGGCGTTACCGGGTGCAAGTCCTAGCTGGGTTACGTCCCATCCTCAGGCCTTGGCACAGTGCCATGATAAAATTATTAAACTTGGGCTTGAGTCCCGTGCTGAGTTTGATACCGCTGGGGCGGCAAAACTGTTGTCGCAAAGCGGTGATTTAACGGGCAGTGTGTTGGCATCTGAATTGGCTGCACAGCTCTATAATCTTGAAATTATTGAGCGTCAATTTGAAGATATTACGGGCAACACCACGCGATTCATTGTTTTGATGAAAAACCCTGAATTACCGGTATATCGACCTGACGTTGAATATATAACCTCTATTTTATTTACATTAAGAAATATCCCCGCCGCGCTTTATAAGGCATTAGGGGGCTTTGCGACTAACGGTTTGAACTTAATTAAAATTGAAAGTTATTTAAACAGTGCAACCTTAAAGAGTAGTCAGTTTCATATTGATGTAGCACAGCATGTTGAGTCTGAGGCCATGCAGCAAGCGATCGAAGAGTTGAAATTCTATGCGTCCGAATATCGTTTATTAGGTACCTTTGAAGCCCACCCATTTAGGATTAAGTAATCACGGGTACTTTGAAACGAATACACAACAATAGAGGTGAGCAGTGGATTGGACTACGTTATTAAACGCAAAGCGTTTTGGTGTGCTGGATGAGTCAGAGCTAAATGAATCACGGACACCTTTTCATAAAGATCACGATAGGGTTATTTTTTCTAGTAGTTTTAGGCGCTTAGAGCGTAAGACACAAGTTCACCCATTAAATGATAATGATCATATTCACAGTCGTTTGACCCATAGTTTAGAAGTGAGCTGTGTTGGGCGCAGTTTAGGCGCTCAGGTGGGTGAGATGTTGCAGTCGAGCCTGCCATCTCACATTAGTCCTGCCGACTTGGGGGCAATTGTTCAGGCCGCTTGTTTGGCACATGACATTGGTAATCCTCCTTTTGGTCACACAGGAGAAGACGCCATAAGGCATTGGTTTCGTGATAGCAAAAACGCGGCTTATTTATCCGGCCTCAGTGCAGAGCAAGTCAAAGACTTCCAAACCTTTGAGGGTAACGCACAAGGGCTAAGAATATTAACACAGCTTGAATATCATCGATTTGATGGTGGGATGCGTTTAACTTATGCGACTTTGGGCAGTTTTTTAAAGTACCCATGGCACAGTGGCTATCAAGACCCGCTCAAAGGTGAAAAATTTGGGGTTTACCAATCAGAACTGACGTTTCTAAATGAAATAGCCGAAGAGGTCGGTCTAATTAAGCTGGATGATGACCGTTATTGCCGCCACCCTCTTGTGTATTTGATGGAGGCCGCCGATGACATTTGTTACGCCATTATTGATTTAGAAGATGGCGTTGAAATGAATCTGCTGCAATACACCGAAGTAGAAGGGCTTTTATTAACATTAATTGGCGATGACGTGCCTGCTTCTTATTATAAAACCACGTCTGAGGACCCTGCCCGTAGACGTTTGGCTATTTTACGCGGTAAAGCCATTGAGATTATGGTGAATTCCGTTGCTCATGCGTTTGTGGCACAAGAGAGTGTGCTATTGAATGGCCAGCTCAGTGGCGATTTAATTTCGTTGGCCGATCCTAAGGTGGCGCAATGCATTGCTCACGCAAAGGGCTTGGCTAGAGATAAAATCTTCAAAGACCCGAAAAAAGCACTTATCGAAATAGGGGCTTACACCACGCTTGGTAGCTTGCTGGAAGCCTTTCTCACCGCGATTGATGAGGTGTTATCTGGAAGTGAGGTGAGTTATAAGTCGCAGCGTATTTTGGATCTCATTGGCAGGCATGCCCCACAGGTCGGTTGGGACAAGTACCGCGCGTATTTGCGGGTCGTGGATTATATAGCAGGTATGACAGATGGATACGCTGTGGAACTCGCACAAGCAATACGCGGTCTTAGATACTAATCTAGCGCAAAATATTTATAGGTGAGATTCTGCGCCAGATTGGTAGAATGGCCCTGTTTTTTGCATATACCTAATATAACAATGAGAGTTTCATGGATATCGATTTTCCTCTGATTTTAGTCTTGGCTACCTTTGTCACAGGCTTAGTGGCTTTAGCTGATAAAGTGTATTTTTCTAAAAAGCGTTTTGCGCTGGCTGATCAAGTTGAGCAGCAAGGTGGTTCAGGCGAACAATTAGCATTGGTTAATAAAGAGCCTTGGGTAATTGAAAACAGTAAAGGGTTTTTCCCTGTTTTAGCCTTAGTGTTGGTGTTGAGGTCTTTTTTAATTGAGCCATTTCAAATCCCATCCGGTTCGATGGAGCCTACGTTAATCAAAGGCGATTTTATTTTGGTTAATAAGTTTTCTTATGGTTTTCGTTTGCCAGTAATTGGCACAAAAGTGATTGAAGTTGATGACCCTAAGCGCGGTGATGTGATGGTGTTTATACCACCTCATGACCCTAGGTACTTTATCAAGCGTGTTATTGGCTTACCTGGTGATCACATTCGTTACAGTAACAAGCAACTTTATATTAATGGCGAGCAAGTGCCTCGTGAGCTTATTGGCTCGCTTCCGCAGAATGCCCCGCGCATCAAAACGTATAAAGAGTTCGATTACCCCGTTCAGCAGTATGTAGGTATCCCAAGTCGAGGGGATGGCGATTGGATTGTGCCGCAAGGTCATTATTTTATGATGGGCGATAACCGTGATAATTCTGGTGATAGTCGATTCTGGGGCTTTGTGCCGGATGAAAACATCGTAGGTAAAGCATTTGCAGTCTGGATGCACTGGGAAGATTGGAGCAACATTCCTGGTTTTTCTCGTAATAAAATGATTCATTAAAATGTGACTACACTTATAAGACTCAAAGGAGGCTTATAAGTGAAAGCAAAAAAGGTATGTAGGCGCTGTTTGATGGCTCGATGGGTCACATTTTATTGTCTTTGTATTGGTTCGCTGGTGGTATTTGCACTGAATCGAATAATACTGGTTTAATTCTGTCTAAATGGGCTAGTATTTTCAGTTTTGAACAGTAGAATAGCGCCAAACCTATGAAGCTGGCTTGGCGTTTTTATGTATTGGTACCGAAAATTTTTGGCATCTTGCTCTTCAGTTATAACACCCTCAATAAAGCGCAGCTCAGTCGAGCAAAAGAAAGTGGATCGTCAGGCGTGCTGTATGACGCTTTACGATTGTCAGCAACGTCCCTTCAGTAATCGACTTCAACGTCACCTTAAGCACTTAAATGTGCCAGTCACAGTTAAAAACCTTAACCGTTGTCATACCTACCAAAAAGAATTATTAGCAGGCGGTGGCCGAGCCCAAGTGCCTTGCTTACGTATTGAAAGTGACTCGGGTAGTCGCTGGCTTTATGAGTCTGAGGACATAATTCGTTATTTAAACCGCAAATTTGCACCAAAATCTGATTCTAAGAGATTAGAGCGAGCGCATTAATTAAGTATTAGGCATAATACTCTACTACTATTGAATCAAGGATCGGATAATTGGGAGTTGTAAATTAGAGCATGGGACGCTCAGTGAGCCATATCTTAAAAATAATAATGTTCTTGAGCATTATGCTGTCGCCCCTATTGGCTTTAGGGAGTACGGTAGGCTTAGTTGTGGATGCGCCAAGTGAACAAATTTCTGCTTTTAAACAGCAATTAGACACTCAATTACCAACCGATAATATTCAAGTCATCAGTGTTTCGCAATTAAGCGCCCTTGATGAATCAAGTGTCGATAAGTGGCTTACCTTAGGGCCCAATGCACTCAATAAGCTGTTATCAGAGTTTAAGGCGCTTAAAGGGCCTGTGCTTGCTCTATTTCTACCTGAATCCGCTCGTATCAAAATAAGTGAAGAATACTCACAACCCTTTACAACCCTTGAAAATGCCCCAGATATGCTCAAGCAACTGTCTCTCATTCATGCACTGGTGCCCCAAGCTAAACAGGTTGGCGTGTTCTATTCGAGCCAGTTTAAAGTAGATAAGGCAAAACTTGATCAAGCTGCGAAACGTATTGGCCTTAACTTGCACTGGGCTGAATTAAAAGATCCGTTAGACTGGGACCGCCATGCGTTAAAGATACTCGCTGACGTTGATCTAGTATTGGGCGTTAATGATGATGCTTTATATAACACGACGACGATCCGTAGCATTTTGATGCGACTGTATCGTTCAAGTAAAGCGTTGATTGGCCCTGATAAAGGGTATGTGCGAGCTGGAGCGGTTGCCAGTACGTATTCAGGTATTGAAGAAACGCTCTTAGCGGCATCCAGTTGGATTCGTGGTGATTTAGTCACAACATCCGTATTAAATAATCCATATTTTAATGTGAGCGTGAATGCACAAGTGGCGCGATCATTGAATATCATGGCAGATGATACTGACTCCTTAATTCAAAAAATTAAGGAGCGCACCGATGAAAGGTAAAGGCTGGAGCCTCTACACCCGAACATTGATTTTGGGTTTAGGACCTGCATTAATCTTGTCATTTGTTTTAAGCGGTTACTTTATCAATGTGCGGATTCAAGACGTTAAACACGAGCTTGATAATAAAGGACAGCTAATCGCGGTACAGTTAGCATCCACGGCTGACTATTTTGTTTTAACCGGTAACCCTTCCATCATATCGCCTTTAACCCGTGTTTTGCTTGATGATAAAGATGTTGAGTTTATCGAAATAGAAGACATTGCTGGCGGATTGTTATTCAGCCAAAGCGATATGAAATTCAGCCAAAATCCAGCCCGAGCTGAAAAAGGTCTATTGCGCTGGTATCAGGCTGACATTATTCAATATGATGTTTTAGCAGACGATGACGATTGGTTCGCGAAGCAAAAACAAGAAAAAATATTGGGTCAGGTTCGAGTCGGGCTTTCTACTAGCTTTGTCGAGCATCGCCAAAATGAAATCATCTTAAATGCCTTTTTAATTGCTACTGTTGCCATGGGAATTTGTGGTTTAGTCGCATGGTTGAGTGGGGCGCGATTGGCAACGCCAATTTCAAGGTTGTCTGTGATCGTAGAGCGTATGGCACAAGGAGATTACAGTGCTCGTACCGCAGAGACAGCGACCGGTGAAGTGAAGCAACTACAAGAAGGCGTCAACACGCTTGCAAAAGAACTGCAAAAATCCGAAGAAGTTCAGCAGCACTATGTCGAAAGCTTGATTAAAGAACGTGAAGCGTCCGAGCAAGCAAATAAAGCAAAAAGTGAGTTTTTAGCGGTTATGACTCACGAACTGCGTACTCCCATGAATGGTGTTTTGGGGATGTTGCAGTTGATGCAGTCAACGTTGATGTCGAAAGAGCAAGAAGAGTATGTTGAGATTGCACTGTCATCGGGTGATCACTTATTAGGCTTGATTAATGATATTTTAGATTTTTCTAAAATAGAGCAAGGCAGTATAGAGTTAGATCAAAAGTTTTTTGATTTACACCACAGTCTACGCAGAATTGTCGATAGTTTTAAAACCGTGGTTTCGAGTAAAGAATTGAAATTTGAAGTGGATATTTCAGCGGTAGAAAACCTATACGTGAAGGCAGATGAAACTCGACTGCATCAAATTCTCGTCAACCTATTGGGTAATGCCGTTAAGTTTACTAAAAAGGGATATGTGGGTTTAAGTATTGGTGATGTTGAGCGGATTAATGATCAAATAAAATTCTGTATCATCGTCAGCGATTCCGGTAAGGGGATTAGCGAAGACAATATTGAACGGATATTTGATGCATTTCAGCAAGAAGATGCCTCAATTTCACGTCAATACGGTGGCACTGGTTTAGGGCTAGCAATATCAAAGCAATTAGTTGAAAAAATGAATGGTGCTTTGATTGTTCAAAGTGCAACGGAGCAAGGTTCAAGGTTTATTTGTCAGTTCACTTGGGAGCTTGCGAGTAAAAAAATGGATGTGCGTCCTATTGTTCCCGAAGAACTAGAGCTCGAAAGCTTCATGTCCCGGGTACTGTTAGTTGAAGATAACGTTGTAAATCAAAAAGTAGCTTTAAAGATGCTAAAGGATTTTGGCTTGTACTGCGACTTAGCAGAAGATGGCGTACAGGCGGTACATTTGGCGCGACAAAATCAGTACGACTTGATTTTAATGGACTTACAAATGCCTAATATGGATGGCTACCAAGCGACAAAAGCACTGCGTGAAGAAGAAGGGTTAAACAAAGTTACCCCAATTGTCGCGTTAACAGCTAATGCACTTTATGACGTTAAGAATCAGTGCTTACAAGCGGGCATGAATGACTTTTTAGCAAAGCCCTATAAGAAGGCTTTGCTGCACCAACTGCTTACCCGTTGGCTTAAAGTAAAAGTGTAGTGGTTTGTTCTGTCTTATTGCTTGATGGTGAGAACGTCACTTAACGGCGCTCTGTTGGTGCGGGCTGTATTTGCTTTGACGCTGGCGTCCTCATAACCAAAACTCATTCCAAATAAAATGCCTAGCTCGTCATCCATTTCAAAAAAGTCTCGTACAATATCTGGGTAATAAGCCGTGCTGGCTTGAGCGCAGCAACCAATGCCATGAGCCGTAAAAAGCAGCATGAGCGTTTGTGCGTACATACCTACATCAACCGCGATAGATGGGCTGAAATCTTTCTTCATGGCAATAAAGAGTACATGAGGCGCATCAAAGAATTCGTAATTGCGGGCGGTGGCTTTCATGCGTGCAATTTTATCATTACGCTCGATGTCCATTGCGCCGTATAGCGCTTGGGCACACTCAACTTGGCGTGTGCGCATGACCCCTTCAAATTTGGGTAACGCTGAAAAATCAGGGTTCATGTTTTGCCCGCGCATGAAAGCATTATGCATGTTTTGTTTTAATGACTGGCACGCATCCCCCGTGGCCAATAACACTTGCCAAGGCTGTACATTACAATTTGAAGGGCTAAGCTGCGCGGTTTGTAGAATCTGTTCAATGAGTTTCTGAGGGATAGAATCAGGTTTGTAGCCCCGGATAGATCGACGTTGGCGAATTATATTTTCTAACGAGGTAACAGTGTCAGCATTCATGGTGGCATCCGTATTGTTATTATCGTTACATGAGCATATCAATGATGCTTACTATTCACCAATGGCTCAAATTGACAGAATAAATGACTTTACTGAGCCACAGTTTCGTTATTAATAATGATGAGAGGGTAGCTGGGCATCCACGCGATGGGCTTAATATTAATTTTTATACTCTCTGGTTTTACCCCAAATTTAGGGAGCTCATGCTGAAATTGAATATCCATAGAATGCCCTTGTAACACACCGGCTCTTTTAATAGATGTAATTTCGACATTGGATACCAATACACTAATATTAAACGCCACCCAAGCTTGAGGCCAAGGCCCGTGCTGATTATCTTCTAAGTGGAAGGCACACTTCAAAATGGGACTAAACCCCGTTTCATCAATGTCCTTCGTTAATTTAGATAATGTAAGAGATAGCTGATGGATATCTTGATAAGCGAATTGCTGACGCTCTTTTTCGGGAATGTTAGCGAAAAACTCTGTCTCATCATTTTCGCTACAACCCAATAGGGCAGTAGTCAATATCAATAACAATCGCTTAAAGTTGGCCATATGTTTTCTGTAGACTTAACACTTTATTGACGTAGTCCCGAGTTTCGGAGCTCGGCATTTGCCTAACTAGTGTGCGCAGCACATCATTCGCCGCCATTTCGTTGATACGATTAATAGAACCGCTAATACTAGATTGTCCGGTGAGTGTGCGCATGACACTGCTTGTTCCTGCATTATAGGCCGCTATCGCACAGTACAATCTTGATTTCGGATTCTCAATATCTTGTAAGTATCGATAATATAAAATGTGTAAGTAAGCGGCCCCTACTTGAACATTTTGTTTTGGGTTATATAAATAGCTAGGCGAAAGTACTCTGCTTTTACTAAAGAGCATATTGGTTGCATCTTTGCCTGCAGAGTGCGGCACAATTTGCATTAACCCAAATGCTGGAATTTGCGAGCGTGCTAATGGGTTAAATGAACTTTCCGCATGAATAACGGCAAATATTAACGACGGTGGTAAGTTATAGTTTTGAGCATAATCATAAATGAAAGACTTGTAGCGTTTTGCTTTCATACGAATACGTTTTTCAGGCAATGCAATAATATAGGTAGTGCGATCATTGAACGCAAACGCTAAGTTTAATGAAGCAACCGCTGGGTAGCGAATATAAGCAGACTTTGTTAATTTTTTCGCCATGCGCTCAATGGACTTGATAGACGGTCTTTCATCTTTAAATAATTCAGATAACAGTAAATCTTGGCCTAACCCTCCAAGGTCTTGTGCGTATCGAATGCCCGAAAGTAACTCCATTTTTTGATTAATTGGATCTTTATTAATCGCACTTTCTAGATTCATGCCAAGTAATTCAACGAGGGTTGTTTTTAAATTTTGTTGCATCTCACGATAGTTGAGTACTTTTCCCGTGTGAATACTTGGCATCGTGATTTGTATTTCATTTGCTTTAAAGTCAATGGCCCGCTTTTTTTGGTAGTCGTCGCTGTAAATAACCAAGCGTGTTTTGCTGCTGACTTCAGCGTCAGGCCAATAATGTCTTAGCTCAGACCGATACTCAGTCATTGCTGTTTTAAAATGAGAGCTAAGTTGTTGTGCAGATAGCTGAGTATCAGATGCCTGATTGTTGTTATTGCTTTGTGGTTGTTGATAACCTTTAGGAATAACTTGTACCGCAGAGCTATTTGCTGAGGGTATTAGGAACAAGCTAATCAACATGACGGGCAAATACTTTTTCATATTTTTAAAGGCTCAATTAGTTATCTTATAAAACTAGATAGAATGCTTTGTGGATGCAAAAAAAAAGGTGGCTTGTGCGTAAACGATATAACGATGATGCTCATCACTGTGAATTAGTTGGCGTTTTTTGAGTCAGTTTTAGTGGGTGTTATCAATACCGTATTGAATTAATAGCGCCTGATAATCACGACTTTTTAAATATATTTTAAGATAACGATTAAAGTCACTTATCACTTCTTGTGCCGCAGGGTGTTGCTTAATCATGCTGATGTGCAGTGGTTTAACCTCTAGACTGGTAGTGGTCACTTGCAAACTATTTTTGAGTGTTGGCGTTCGCTCTAAATAATACTGAGCAACGCTTCGATCAAGTAAAGCAAAATCTAAGTTTTTTGCAGCGATACTGCGAAAAAGCGTACGATATTGTTTGACATAGCGTCTATTGTGATATTTTTGAATCTGAGGGCTATAGGCGTAGTCATCAATTAACCCTAATGATAATGATTGTGAAAGCGCTTCCTCTAATGTGCTCAGTTTAAAAGAGGACGCTTGATGCTTGACTCCAATTAATTGGTTGTATAAATAGGGTTCACTGAATATTAAGTACTGCTCTCTTTGTGGGCTTTTCCACGCAGCAACGCTGATGTCATATTCACCTTGTTTCATTCCGCGCATTACTTTTTTCCATGAGGCGAACGCCATATCGACCTTATAGCCTGCACGGCTGAGAACGGCGCTGACGATTTCAACGCTGACGCCTTGCCCTGGGAGGCTACGTGCAATAAAGGGTGGCCATTGTGTACCTGCAATGGTTAATGTCTTAATAACCTCAGGGTATTGCTGACAAACTTGAGCCAAGGTTTTGTTTAACCCTTGGCTGTTAATTTTGACGGCATAATCATCTTTAAAGTTTTTTAGTAAGCTAATGCCTAGGTAGGCCGCATCATAAATTAGCCACTTATCGTTAACTAAGTGCACACGTAAAGTAAATTCTCGGGTTTCTTGCGGTTGTGCTAACGCCATAACGATTGCCGCCTTTGTTCGGTTCTCGTTAAAGTCTTTTTTTATCTCGTGCCAAGAGGTTGGCTGCCATTCAAGAAGGGTTTGGGCTTGAGTGGTTCTAAATTGGCGTTTAAAGCATTTAAGAAAGCGTTGTTTTTGCTGGATGCTGGCACGCTTCCAGTGACGACCTAAAATAAGCTGGCTCATATTTAATATATCAATATAAGGACTAATATGAGTCCCTATTAGGTTTTCATAATCACCTAGGTGGTGATTAGAAAGCAGCTCAATATCAGAGAACATGCTATCTAACGAATGGCTTATTTGAATATCTGGGTTACTTTGGGCGCTTAGTGAAAGCAGCAACAAAATGATCACGCCTAACTTGCCCATTTAACCCATATCCTAAAAGTATTTACTAGGTTAAAGATAGCAGAGCTGAAAGGCTTCGTAGGGGCAGAACCGTAAATGTTTGTAAAAAAAGCAGAGCTAGTGGGCTTGGCATGTATTGTCTTGTAGACATTGTGCGTCGAGCATTAACGCTGAAAAACCTTGCATTAATACGGCTCGGCTTTTTAAGCTTTCATGGTACATAGACATATTCGGATATTGGCTTTCTGGTGTTGCCACATAGTGTTTTAAGCGTGAAAGAGAGCGCTTAAACAATATCCTTTGCCTAGCGCTATTTAATGCTTGTTCTTGCTCTGACAATGAAGGGTAGTTTTTAACTAACGTTTGCAGTTCGATTTTATCTTTAAGTAGCAGCAATAAGTCATCACTGTGACCAGAATGGTCATTATCTGCATGTGCCACCAAGGCTATATTCAACCCTAGTAGCAGTAAAAACACTTTAATCATCTAAACAAATACCGATTTGACTCACACCTTGATCTTTACTTAATGGCAGTAGTTTTTTAACCATATCTGCGTGGCTTGTCTGGCTAGTAAGCAATTCATACAAGGCGTGTTCAAAATCATACTGCCTTAACCATAATTCGCTTTCTGCTTGAATAATACCTTGCATATCAAGTACTTCTGATAAGCGTTCGTGGGTCATTGTTTGGATATTTTCAGCATCTAAGATGCTGCTATCCAGTACGGCTTGTAGGCAGCTTTGTAAATTAACCATGGCGTCCATTGCGGGATAAACACCAAAATGTTCATAGGCATCGGGGTCTGGAATTAAGTCGTTTAATGTATCGATTTGATTCTCCATGTTCTTTAGGCTGGTGAGTTGGCCACGTAGAAACTCCCAAACCTTATTCAGAATTTTACGGCTTTGTTTGAAGTCGTCTTCTTTATGTTCGATTTCACAAAAAAGTTGAAAATTAGGCATGCTGCGTTCACATAGTGAGGCGCAAAAGGCCAATTGTTGCCAATGATTTAAAGCGGGAAAATCCATAAAAACTCCATTTGTCTCGAGCTTAATTATAGCTACTTACGTGTTTTATCTATAGCGCTAGCTGAGCTCATAATGAAAATACTAAACATTAATTGGCATTTTTTGTCTATTTTGTATGAATGATTCATAAGTCATTGTTTTTTTGCGCATTTGAAAAATCCGTCTAGGTTTATAAAAGGGATGCAGGTTTAGCAGTACTGTAAGAATCACAGTAATAGGAGAATCCCAGTGTGGGCTTAATAAAAGCTTACTGGGCTGTTAAATCATTAGAGCCAGCTCTAATGGACGAGAGGTAGAAATGGCTAATCATATTTTCATATTGGCAACCGTTATGCTGTTAGCGGGCATTTTTGGTGGCCTAGTTAATTACTATATGTACGGAGATCATGATCCGGATGCAACCAGCTTACCCCGTTGTTTGGTGGTGGGTATTGGCGCAGCCTTTTTGGTTCCCGTTATTCTAGACTTAGTAAATAGTGAGCTGATATTAGAGACACAAGGCGACCCATCTAGGTTATTAATCTTCACTGGCTTTTGTTTAATATCTTCAATTGCTAGCCGTTTTTTCATTACAAATATGTCAGATCGTATTTTAGATGCAGCGCGTCATGCTAAAGAGCAGTCAGACAGCGTGCATCATGATTTGCGCATTATTAAGAATGAATTACTGCCACTTATTGATACAGAAACAGAGCAGGATCTTGAGCCAGATGAAGAGCCTGCGATCATGGATTACAGTGAAGATTTAGACGTAACCAGTTCAAAAGCCTTAAAAATGCTGTCAACTGGCCGATATATATTTAGATCTCTTGCGGGTTTATGTCGTGAATCGAACAACGATGAAGCCACAATGCTACAAACACTCAGTGTATTGGTGTCTCGCAGCTTAGCAGGGAAAGTCAGCGGTAAAAATGGTGTGCGCTGGCACATTACTGAAAAGGGTCGTCGTGTACTGGAGAGCCAGATGTAGTTTGGCATCTCTTTTGACACCAAGGATAAGTACTTAGGATAAGCCGACAATGATTTACCAAATTAAACAGCCATTGATGATTGTCGGTTTTGTTTTAAATCTTATTGTGAGTACACCTGCGATAGCGGCTGATGAAAACATAACGCCAGGGCCTTCCGCTCAGGCGGCACCAAAAACTACCCCTGATAATACGAAACCATCGACTCCAGCCGCCAATTTAAAATCGCCTCAAAAAATTGAAGGTTTAAACCTTCCGCAAAATGCTAAAAGTACAATTATCCCCACCAGTAAAGCCACAGATGTTCGCGTTATTATTGATATATCGGGCTCAATGAAGCAAAACGACCCAGATAACTTGCGGATACCCGCCCTAAATTTAATTGTTGAAATGATTCCAGAAGGGGCAAAAGCCGGCGTATGGACGTTTGGTCAGTGGGTGAACATGCTGATTCCCCCTGCCGTTGTGAATAAAAAATGGCGAGAAGACGCAAAAAAAAGCGCTCAAAAAATAAACTCTCATGGTTTAAGAACAAATATTGGCCAAGCAATGGAGCAGGCCACATGGCAGCTTGAACGCGATGGCGAATATGAGCAGCATGTTATTTTATTAACAGATGGCTTAGTTGATATCGCCGCTGATAATGACCCACAGCAACAAGCCAAAAACAGCGCAGAAAGACAGCGTATTGCCACAACGATTTTGAAACAGTATCAGGACTTAGGCATTAAAATACACAGTATTGGGTTATCGAGTAACGCCGATAAAGTATTACTCGATAAGTTAGCGCTAGAAACCAGTGGCAGCAGTGTTGTCGTTAATACCCCAGAAGAGCTTGTTAAAGCATTTTTAAAAGCATTTGAAAAAGCGGCGCCAGAAGTAGCAGAACAAGTGCCACTTGCGAACGATAATACGTTTGACATTGATGCCAGTGTTGAAGAATTTACCGCCCTCGTTTTTCGTAAAAAAGGCTCGAACCCCATGCAATTGACATCGCCGTCAGGGACGGTGGTCAGTCAAATTAAACCTATGGAGAATGCCCGTTGGTTTGGTGAGTCCGTTTATGATCTAGTGACCATTACGAAACCAGAGGCGGGGAAATGGAAAATAGAAGCCGAATTAGATCCTGATAATCGTGTCACGGTTGTGAGTGATTTGAAAATGGAAATTAAAAATTTACCCAACTCACTTTTTCCTGGGCAACAAGTGGATTTTGAAGTTTACCTGCACGAAAGTGGCAAAGTCATCAGTGATCCTGATTTCTTAAAACTCATGACATTTGAAATGACCATGACAGCTGAATCGGGTCGCAGTGGCACTAAAATGATCAGCGATCCTGCAAAAATCCCCACGGATGGTCGTTATAAAGAAAGTATCTCGCGATTATCAAAAGAAGGGCAATACGAGTTAAAAATTGAAGTAGACGGCAAAACTTTTAAGCGTATGCGTAAAGAATACATACAGGTACGCCAGCCAATTGGTTTTGAAATTCGTAAAATTGAGGTAGGCAAAACAGAAGCCTACGCAGTTCGAGTCATCCCGCAGGTGGCTGATGTGGAGGTCGCCAAAACGCGAGTCATTGCCAAATTAAAAGGGCCTGATCAATCCTCTATTATTCAAGCTATGCCTTGGATTGAAGAGGGGGTGTGGGAAGCCGTTATTGCTCCGGACAAAGGCCCTGGTGAATATGAAATCGCCATGAACATAAAAGGCAGCATGGGCAAAAACCAAGAATTTCGGGTGAAACCAGATCCTATTAAACTCATGTTTCCTATTCCCGCTGATTTTACACATGAGTATTTAGCAGAAAGCCAAAAACCAGAGGCACCACCACAAGAACCTGAAGCCGAAAAAGAGCCTCAGGATAAAGAGGCACAAAAAGAACCTGAAAGTGATGCGCAAGAAGATGTCGTAGAAGAAGCACCTACACCGGAAGAAGAACCGACTGAACCTGCGGTGCCTAACTTAGAAGAAAAAATGAAAGCTCAAGAGGAGGAACCTCCCAAAGAAGAGCCCGCTGCACCTGTTGAGGAGGTTGTGAGTGAAGATGTCACAGAAGAGGAGCCAGAAGAAATATTAGAGCCCATACCTTACTGGTTATACGCTGTGATACCCGTTTCTATTTTAGTACTGGGTGTGGGTGGCTTTTTGGTTTATCGCAAAATCATGAATAAGAAGGTCGCGACGACTCAAAATGACACAGCTAAAGAGAGCACGGATAAACCAGAGGTCAGTTTAAACGATGGTTTAGACGATGAAGATTTTGATGAAGACTTCGACCTAAGTGGTGACGGTGAAGATGAGATGGCCATTAATGTAAATGATGTGCCTGATGAAAATGAATCAATGCCAGAAATGGATGATCTTGGCGATATAGGTGACTTAGATATAGAAGAGCCAGAGCCAACGGCTCAAGCAGCCCCTGTTGAAGATGATATCCCTGATTTTGATGAAAATTTTGATATCGATAACAACCCTGAAATTGATCAAGACAAGCAAGAAACCGCCAGTGCAATTGATGAACTCGATAGCGTACTGGATAGTTTAAGCGATGAAGATGAAGAGAATATCCCGCAATTAGATGAGGCGATTGATGAAGAACCGGCAAGCGATGAATTTGACTTAGGCTCTCAAGCAAGTGAAGCTGACACAGCGGAAGATGAAGACGATAATTCTATTGATGCCGCATTGGCTAATTTAGAAAGCGAATTGGATGATATTGATGTTGACGCGCTGATCGACAACGATAAAAAAGAGTAAATATGGATACATTCATGCAAGCGGCCATTGATGAGGCCAAGCTGGGGTTACAAGAAGGCGGCATTCCGATTGGATCGGTACTGGTTCATAACGGTGAAATTATTGGCCGTGGGCACAATCGTCGTATCCAAAAGCAAAGCTGTGTATTACATGGTGAAATGGACGCACTTGAAAACGCAGGCAGGCTGAGTGCAAGCATTTATCAGGCGTCGACGCTCTATACCACATTAAGCCCATGCTCCATGTGTTCCGGCGCTATTGCTTTATATGGGATTCCTAAAGTAATCATTGCTGAAAACCAAACTTTTATGGGAGAAGAAGCCTGGTTGACCAATAAAGGGGTCGAACTCGAGGTATTACAAGACGAAACCTGTATTCGACTGATGAAGGATTTTATTCAAGATAAACCCATACTTTGGAATGAAGATATCGGGGTTTAGTCCTTTATTACAGCCTCCTTCTTAAAGCCCATGTCTATTCGTTGGGCTTTTTTGTATCAAAAACAAACACGAAAATTGATCTATTTTGCTAGCGAAAGCGTAAAATCAAGCCATGTACAAGGGTGTAAAATCCCTTATCCTGAGTTACCATTCGGTACATTAATATCGCTAAATTGAGCAAAAATATGAAGTTTACTGGTACAGAAGAATACGTCGCCACGTCCGAGCTACAAATGGCCGTTAACGCCGCTATCACGCTGCAGCGTCCATTATTGATTAAAGGTGAACCTGGCACAGGTAAAACCATGTTGGCTGAACAGTTGGCAGAAGCCTTAGGCACGCCTTTAATTCAATGGCACATTAAATCAACAACCAAGGCGCACCAAGGTCTATATGAATACGATGCCGTTTCGCGTTTACGTGATTCTCAATTAGGCAACGAAAGTGTAAAAGACATCTCAAACTACATTAAAAAAGGTAAGTTATGGGAAGCGTTTACAGGTGATAAGCCGCCGGTACTTTTGATTGATGAAATCGACAAAGCCGATATCGAATTCCCCAATGATCTATTGTTAGAACTGGATAAAATGGAGTTTTTTGTTTACGAAACGCAAGAGCGCATCGTGGCAAAACATCGTCCTATTATCATTATTACCAGTAACAACGAAAAAGAATTACCGGATGCATTCTTGCGTCGTTGTTTCTTCCATTACATCGACTTTCCAGATAAAGACACCATGCAACGCATTGTCGATGTGCATTACCCAGATATTAAAAAATCTCTATTGGCAGAAGCCATGGATGTGTTCTTTGATTTGCGTAAAGTGCCAGGCTTAAAGAAAAAGCCTTCAACATCAGAATTGGTCGATTGGTTGAAGCTTTTACTCGCCGATGATGTTGACCCCGCAACATTACGCAGCAAAGAAACAGCGATTCCGCCATTGTATGGTGCCATGGTCAAAAATGAACAAGACGTCGAGTTGCTACAAAAACTAGCATTCATGTCTCGTCGTAAAGGCTAAATCTATGTTGGTTGATTATTTCCAAACCATGCGCGAATACCGAGTGCCATGCTCGATTCGCGAATACTTGGATCTCATAGGCGCGCTGCAAAATCATTTAGCATTTGCAGATTTGGATGATTTTTATCAAATCAGTCGTATCTGCTTAGTAAAAGACGAGCGGCATTTTGATAAATTCGATAAGGCATTTGCCCACTATTTTGAAGGCATCGATCGGCTGGATGAAATTTTGACCAGCGCGAAAGGCATTCCAGAAGACTGGATGAAGTCAGAATTTGAGCGTTTGTTTAGTAAAGAAGAGCTAGAAGCCATTGAATCCCAAGGTGGGTTTGATGAGCTTATGAAAAAATTCCGAGAACGCTTAGAAGAGCAAGAAAAGCGTCACCGTGGCGGTAATAAAATGATCGGCACAGGTGGCACCTCACCGTTTGGTGCCGATGGTTTTAACCCTGAAGGTATGCGTGTTGAGCAAGGTCGTAGTCGCCATAAAAAGGCGATTAAAGTCTGGGAACAGCGCAATTACCGTAATTTAGATGACGATGTTGAGCTGGGTATTCGCAACATTAAAGTGGCATTAAGACGCTTACGTAAATTTGCACGTCAAGGCGCGGCTGAAGAGTTAGACCTTGATGACACCATTACCTCAACAGCAAATAATGCCGGGTTTTTAGATATCAAATTAGTACCAGAGCGTCACAACGCGGTGAAAGTGTTGTTGTTCTTTGATATCGGCGGCACGATGGACCCATTTGTTCGGATTTGTGAAGAGCTGTTCTCTGCGGCTAAAACCGAGTTTAAACATATGGAAACGTTTTATTTTCACAACTGCTTGTATGAGAGCGTGTGGAAAGATAACCGTCGTCGCAGCAATGAGCGTACTCAAACTTGGGATATTCTCCGTAAATTCACCAAAGACTATAAAGTGATTTTTATTGGCGATGCCATGATGGCACCTTATGAGGTGACGCATGTTGGTGGTAGCGTAGAGCACTGGAATGACGAAGCCGGTTCGGTTTGGCTTGAGCGCATGAAAGATCACTTTTCTAAAGTAGTGTGGCTTAACCCAGTACCTGACTCTCAGTGGGGCTGGAGTGGTTCACTAAACGCCATTCGCGATATCATGAAAGATGATATGTATCCTCTGACCATAAACGGTCTTGAAGATGCTATGCGTGAATTAAGCCGATAGTATTTTATCGTAAGCCATAAAAAGGGAACCATCGGTTCCCTTTTTTATTGGCTAAAATGTGCCGATTTACAGTTTTTGACTATTTAATATACGTTTTGGTACTCTCGACTCACTAACCTTGGTTGCATCCTGTAAAACCCTAGGTAACAATACGCCAAGACGCAGCATTCTCAAAAAAAGCGTCCTTATAATAAAAATAAAAAATAAGGGTCAACCGTGAAGGCAATCCAATCCATTGCAAGTAGCTTCGTGCTATTTCTTTCTATATTTGCGTCATTTTCATTATTTGCGGCTGAGCAAGCGGGTTTAGATACTGAAATAGAAGAATTAAAAGCGGAAGTCATTGAATTAAATCGCGAGCTTTTTGATCTAGAAGAGCAGTTGCTTTATCCCGCCACAACCTCATTTGCTGTCTTTGTTTCAATGGATGCTGTCCCCGATTTTGAAATTCAATCCGTTAAACTTAACTTAGACGAGCAAGACGTGACCTCCCATGTATATCGTGCAGAACAAGTGGAAGCATTACGTCGTGGCGGTATTCAAAAAATCTATGTCGGTAACTTAAAGCCAGGTCTTCATTATTTAAAAGCTGAAATCATGGGTAAAGATCGTGATGGTCGCTCAGTGAAGCGCATGGTAGTAGCCGATTTTGGTAAAGCCCGTGCCAGTAAATATTTAGAAGTAAAAATCAGTCATAACCCAAATCAAAATAAACCAGACTTCGCCATTGTTGAGTGGAAGTGATATGCGCTGGTTTATTTGGCTGTTACTGCTAGCCCCTATTGTTCATGGGGCCGACTTATTACCTGACGAACGGCGTTCGATCGCTCGTGATCCTATCTATGGCCAAGCATTGTATAGCTTACATGCAGGCGAATATGACAAAGCGCTGGGCTTGAATTATAAATTACGCCAACAAGGCCGTAAGGGCTATGGCAAAATTCTAGACGTACATGCGGCAACGGCTCAATTAGGTTTGGGTATGAGCCAGCATGCACAAAAGCAATATAAAAAATTACTAACGGACAACAGAGTCAGCTTTTTACCGGCTCCTGCGCGTGCGCAAGCTTGGTTTTATATGGCAAAGCACTTTTACAATAAAGGGCTTTGGGCCAGTGCATTAAGTTCGATTCGTAAAGTAAAAGGCTCATACTTAGCCGCCGATTTAAAAGATGAATATCACTTTTTAGCAACCACCTTAGAATTATTTAAAGGCCAACCAAGCAAAGCGGATCAACACATACTAGCGATCAACCCTGATAGCAAATGGGCGGTATATGCTTATATGAATTTGGCGGTAAGTTATACCGAACGTGATATTCATATTAGTAAAGTTGAGGCGGTATTCAACAAAGCATTGTTACTGACGCAGACAATGGATCGGTCAGAAGCATTGGCTGATAAAATTAATTTAATGGCAGGGCAGTTTTTTTATGCAACTGGCCGTGGTCGAAGCGCTATAAAACATTTGAAAAATGTGAGTTTAGATGGCGCGTATACACCTAAAGCATTGTTAACATATGGTTGGGCACTGACCGAACAATGGCAATACCATGATGCGTTACAGCCGTGGTATATGCTAAAAACCAATCACTCGCCGCTTAATCAAGATGTGCAAGAAACCTTAATTGCTATTCCTCATTTATTAGAAAAACTGAATGCAAAAGTCATGGCATTAGGGGCATTTGAGTATGCCACCGAACAGTTTGATGATATTTATCGTCAATTAGGTGAAAGCGCTAAGCGATTAAATAGTGGTGAATTCATTGAACCACTCATGAAGCAGCAAGTGCCGGATCGTTGGGGCGCTTTTCAATCTGTTGATTTATCGCTGCCCAATCATCCTGATCAAGTTTATTTAAAAGATGTCATGAGCCAAGGCTACTTTCAGGGTGAATTAACCAATTTACGTGACTTGCATGTAATGCGTAACCAATTACAGTCTGCCATGGCAGACTTAAGTGCACTGGATACGACTGCGGATATTCGCAAAAAAGAGTTTCTTATTATCAAAAAAGAAGCGCAGGTCAGTAAGCATCAAGCACAGCTTTCAGCCTTGCAGCAACGCTACAAAAAATTACTGTACCGCATAAATAAAGCGTTTAAAGATCCTGATGGATCAGGCCTAGCGTCACAATCAGAGAATGATCAATTAGCATCGTTTACGGATGTGACCAAGCAAATTAATAATCTAGCTAAGCGCTCATCTCAAAACGAACAATCTTATAAAGATCGCCTACGCCGTGTCGAAGGGGTTCTAAAA
>JAWUXY010000107.1:0-12262 GCA_034111105.1 Bermanella sp.
AGTTTAAACCTGATGCACTTGGCGAGTTTGGATTGGATTTTATGTTGCATGAGGACTCTTTTGATCAGCAGTTTTATTGGTTTCATCAGCAATTATCATTGGCCAAACAACATCGATTACCGCTGGTTATTCATTGCCGTAAAGCCCACGATAAAATAGCCAGCGAGGTAAGAAAATCAGGCTTTAATCATGGGGGGTTCATCCACGGGTTTTCGGGTAGTTTGCAGCAAGCAAAGCGCTACATTGACTTGGGGTTTGTTGTGGGGTTAGGTGGCGCCTTAACTTATGATCGCGCTCGCGCTATGCATAAAATGGTGGCCGCGTTACCTGATGATGGCTACACCCTGGAAACGGATAGTCCAGACATGTCTCCATCCTTTGCTAAAGGGCAAATTAATACGCCTTTAAATGTCCCTCCAATCGCTGAACATATAGCCCGTTTGAGAGACCAGACCGTTGCGAATGTGGTCAAAAATAGTACTCGTAATGTGTATCGAGTATTAAATTCAAGTCTCTAAAGAGGCCGTTTTTATCCGCTTTTAATATCCCATTTCGGTGTTTTTATGGCGTTATTTAGTCTAGAAATAGCCATGAATGCGATAAATTTTTCCTTTGCTATTATTTAATTACTGTCGTGTGATTAAGCTTTTTATACCATGAGTATGCATCCATCATGATGGTCGTTTACTTATAGGTTATACCGAGGTAGTGAGCGATTGCTTACATTACTGGTACCATGGTACATCAATCGAGAGATGGCTTTCTGCTACATATATGTACTATAAATCTAATCCTTATGTATTATTTATGATAAAATGCGCCACCGAAAAAAGCAGAAAACGCCTAATGCAGCCGCTTGGCCGGATCGGCATAAATATAAAAAGGAGCGATCGTGAACCGCACTATTAGCTTATCCATAATACTACTGAGTGTTTTAACCGCCTCGTCGGTTTGGGCAAAAGTTACGCCACAGCAAGCTGCTCGATTAGGGGTTGACCTGACACCAATGGGGGCTGAAAAAGCCGGTAACTCATCTGGTACTATTCCCGCTTGGAAAGGCGGTATTACACAGCCTATTGCTGGTTATGAGAAGGGTCGTTTTCACCCTGATCCTTATGCGTCAGACCGTGTACAGCACGTCATTACGGCAAAAAACTGGCAGAAATATGAAAGTCAGCTGACTCAAGGCCAAATAGAGTTACTAAAACGCCACCCTGAATACAGCATTAACGTATACCCAAGTCACAGAAGCGCGGCATATCCGCAATTCGTGTACGACGCCGTTAAGAAAAATGCGGTGACGGCAGAGCTACAGCCATACGGTACCGGTGTAACCGATACGATTATGGCAAGCCCATTCCCTATTCCCGCCAGCGGTGCTGAAGTATTATGGAACCACACTCTGCGTTATCGCGGTTTAGGTTGGCAGTATACGTCATCTACATTGAACACTACTGAATCTGGCGATCAAGGTATTACAACTCGTGAATATGAGTATTACTTTGCCTATTCAGAACCCGGTATTACCTTACCTGAAATCGATAACAAAATTTTCTACTTAAAACGCAAAACATTAGCGCCAGCAAAAATGTCAGGCCAAATGACATTAGTGCATGAGACCCTTGATCAGGTCCGCTCTCCACGTAAATCTTGGATCTATATGCCGGGCCAACGTCGCGTTCGTCGTACGCCTGATTTATCGTATGACACGGCAGATATTGACAGTAATGGTATCCGTACCATTGACCAAGTTGATATGTTTAATGGCGCGCCAAACTTATACGATTGGACATTAAAAGGGAAACAAGAAAAATACATTCCATACAATGCGTATAAGTTACACGGCGGTCACTTACGTATTTCGGATATTGCGAAAAAAGACTTCATTAACCCAAGTTTAGTTCGTTATGAGCCGCACCGTGTTTGGATGGTTGAAGCAACTTTACGTACAGGTATGAACCATATTTATACTAAACGTCGTTATTACTTTGACGAAGATACATGGCAAATTGTGTTGGCTGAAGAATACAATGAAGACGGTAAGTTAGTGCAAGTAACAGAAGCGCACACCATTAATTATTATAATGTGCCGATGATCTACTCAACTCTAGAAGTGACTTACGACCTCGAAGATGGCCGTTATTTTGCTGAAGGCCTTGATAACGAGCGTTCACCAATTAATATGGATGTTGATTTTGGTCGTCGTGACTTTAGTTCTTCTGCATTACGCCGAGAAGCTCGCTGATATAGCCGCTTGCGTTTGAGCATAATCAAAACCCTAGGCAGTCCCTAGGGTTTTTTTATGTTATAAAGGTTTGAAAGAATTAGGTGTATTTATGTGGTTCATGTTTAAAAAAACCATTGTCTCTTCATTATGTTTGTTGTGTTTTGCCGTCGCAACCAACGCGCACTCGAATGGCAGTGTACTGCCAGAAAATTTTGCGGCGTTACCTGACGATGTGCAGGCTTTATTACTGGAATATGCGTTTTTTAATAATCAGGTAAACGAGCACTGGGGTGATCAAGCTAGCTTCTCATCGCAAAAAGCCTATGTGAAATATTTAGACGATTACTTGAGTCGAGCCACTGTTGATTTTGATCGTGGTATTTTGACGGTTGAAACCCTTGCCACCAGTGAGCCTAAAAAGCAGCTTAAAAATGCCATTGTTACTACGTTGCTCACGCCGGATGATCCTGGTGAAGTGGATTTGTTTTCAGCCAGAAAAATAGCGGCTAACGGTAAACCTTTTTTGTTAGGGCAAGTACTTGATCAAGATGGGCAAAATATTGCCTTTGAATGGCGCGCGCAAAAGTTTGCTCAAATCCTGATTGATAATAGCTTACAAGTGACACAAACAGACCGCGGTGTTCGATATGCTGTGAATATTGAAATGGTGAGCAACCATACCCAGGTGGCGGCTAATAATGTGCGGGGTTGGGTGACGCAAGCCAGTAATCGATTTAACTTACCTGAGTCTTTAATACTGGCAATTATTGAAACCGAAAGTGGTTTTAACCCATTTGCGGTGAGTTATGCCAATGCCTATGGTTTAATGCAAATTATCCCTTCGACAGCCGGTGCTGACGTATTTCAAAAGGTTTTAAAGAAGTCAGGTCAGCCGAGCCGAGACTATTTGTTCAATGCGCAAAACAATATAATAGTCGGCAGTGCTTACTTAACTATTTTACGTGATAACTATTTATCAAAAATTGAAAATCCCACCAGCCAGTTGTATTGCATTATTAGCGCCTATAACAGTGGTGCTGGCAATGTATTTAAAACGTTTCATCGTAGCCGTAAGCAGGCAATTGCGCGCATTAATAGTTTAAGTGTTGATGAAGTACTATGGCGATTACGCAATCATCAACCTAGCAAAGAGGCCAGACGCTATGTTGAGAAAGTATTGGCCTATCAGAAAAAATATTACCAATGACAGATATCGAATTATTACGCCAACAAGTTAAAACATTATTTAACAGCGATCTTATTACCGAGAATATTCCGGATGTAGATTTGCAGTTGTTGTTATTACAACCGCCAAAAGAAGAGAATTTTAGCCCTGCGCAAATTGAAGCAATTTGGAGCAACATGCCTTATTGGGCGTTTGTTTGGTCCAGCGGTCGAGCATTGGCTAATTACGTATTAATGAACCCTCATTTAGTGAAAGACAAAGTAGTGGCGGACTTTGGCGCTGGTAGCGGTATTGTTGGCCTTGCGGCATTAAAAGCAGGTGCCAAGCAGGCCTGGGTTGTGGATATCGATCAAGCCGCATTATTAGCCTGTCATGAGAATGCTAAGATTAATAACTTGGATGTTAAAACAGCGTGTTCATTAGAAGAAATAGATACTATTGATTTAATTTTAGTGGGTGATGTTTTATATGACCCTAGAAATCATGGTTTAGCTAAGATCTTGTTTACCCAAGATAAATCCGTAATCTGGGCTGAAAGCCAAGCGCAAACTAAATTGAGCCAGTATGGCCCTGTGGCGAGCTTATCGAGCGAAACCATACCGAATATTGGTGGGTTTGATGAGCATAAACACATTCACATCTACCACCATGGGTTATAAGCAGATGAATATTTGTGCCATTGACCGTTAAAACCTGTCTATACTTTATGTACTTAGAAAGGGGTTATGGGTTATGCACTATAAAACCGTAAAAGATGTGGTTGATCACAGTCGTCAGCTTCATCAGCAAATAAGCAATCTTTATCAAGAGATGGGTCAAGACCAAACTCAAGAACGGGTAAAGATGTTATTGGTTTATCTACAGCGACATGAAGAGCATTTAGAAAAAAGCTTAAACCAATTTGAACACGATAAGTCACAAAAAGTGTTAGATAATTGGTTTCAATATGCGCCAGATCAAAATATTTCAGAGCTATTGGATAACATCGAAATCAATAACCATATGACCACAGACGAAGTGGTCGAAATGGCTTTAAAGTTGGATGATTATTTTATTGAGCTTTATGAAGGCATGGTTGAAAACGCGACCTCATCAGCGGTTAAATCGGTATTTGAAAACCTGCTAGACATGGAGAAGCAAGAGAAAATTCGTACAGCGAGAACCGCTTTAGCCATCAATGATATATAAAAAAAGCCGCTATGCGGCTTTTTTTATATTGAGTGGTTGTCCATGTATTTTTTAATACTCAGCAGCTGCTCAGCATTGCTGCAATTTTCACATTCATTCATCAGTAACTCCAACTCTTTAGAGGCTTGAATGAAGAAGTCGATAAAGCTGCGCACTTTTTTAGGTTGATGTTTACCACTAGGGAAAACCAAAAAAAGAGGTTCTTGTTCAATCTGCCACTGGGGTAAGATAGGCACTAACTTACCGTCTATTATTTCTTTATACGTCATAAAGGTTGATGAAATTCCAACACCTTGTCCAGCAAGCATATGCTGTTTGTGTATTTCATGATGGTTCACCACAACCGAACTGTGCTTTTTAACTTCAAGGCGTTCATTGGTTGTGTTGTTAATAAAAACACTGCTGTGGCTGTAACCATTACGCGAACCAAATTCTACCCAAGGTATATCATTAAGTTGGTCAGGATGATTGAACGGACCATACTGCTCAATATACGCAGGGCTTGCACAAATGACAGGGTCAGTGTCATCGATTTTTCGAGCAATCAGACTGGAGTCTTCTTGTTTACCAATGGCAAATCCCACATCAAAACCATCTCTAATAAGGTGAACATCACCATCATTAAATATTAATTCTATATCTATTAGTGGGTATGCTTTTTTAAAACCAGCCATCCAACGGCCCATTATATCAATGGCAAAACCAACGGGTGCGGTAATACGAAGATGGCCACTGGCGTCTTTTTGTTTATCAGAGATGCGCTCATGAATATCGACGATCTCTTCAAATAACGGTTTGTATTGTTCGTAATATTGTAAACCCACATCAGTGGGGCGAACCTCACGGGTGGTACGTTCTAATAATCTGACACTGAGTTTGTCTTCAAGGTCGGTAATCATTCGGCTGACACGAGATTTAGGCATGTTTAGGTTACGCGCTGCGGCGGTAAAGCTACCTTCTTGTACTACCTTAATAAAAACTGACATCTGGTTAAGGTCTAACATGGCTTTCCATCAACTTTAGTTTGACTAAATGATGGATGAAAAAGTGTGAAAAGGCCAGTAATCAGTGCTTACCATCTAAAGTAAGGGGAGGTGATAGGTGATTTTAGGTGTGTGCAGTGACGAAGTATTCATATGTGAAATTATAAGCCAGCCTAATGACTGGCTTATAATATTTTTTCTAGATTAGAATGTTAAACCACAGTCATCTTTGTCCATGTTATCAATCCATGCTTTAACCAATTTAACCCCTTCTGTGTGGATGGTATCTCGTCCTAACTCTGGCATCATATTGCCGCCAGTAACATTCATGCGATAAGGCAGAAAAGATTTATCTGAACGCCCAGGAATGACATCTAATGGGTAGCCATCAGCACCCGATGCCACTGCTTTTTTGCACACACCAAATGATCTTTTGTCTGGATCAAAGTCACGATTAAATTCTAAGCGTAACCCACTATCACCTGCTGGCCCTGAATAATTAACTTCTTCAAGGGTTAGGTTAGAGCGGTGACAATGTGCACAATTAATATCTAAATAACTGCGCGCAGCTAGATTTAATTCCTCGGAGTTGAGTGCTTCAATCTCGACGTTATCATCCAAATTGGCTGCGGTATCGATTGTGTTTTTATCCGTAGGTGCTCCCGTTAAGATGCCAGCCTCTTCCCACTTAGTTAACTGATTCTTTATTTCACCGCTGCCGTAATCATAATCCCAATTTAAAAAACGTGCTTTTGGACCAATAGGCTTGAAAATGGAAACACGATCATCATCAGGGCCTTGGCGAATAGGGCTAATAGTATGGCAGTTAGTGCATTCATTTTTAGTGGGTACACCATAATTAAACGTTAAGTTCTCCCCTTTATGGGTCGTACTGGCAGCAATGGATGCGCCATAACTTAAATACTGTGCGTCGTTTTCACTTGACCAATAATAGGGAACAGCTTCCCAGCCATTGGTGCGGTGAATCAGTAAACGCGTTTCAATAATGTGCTCGGCACCATCTCGATTAGCTGTGTCTTTTGGAATGTTAAATGTTTTTACTAGTACGCTACCAACAGGAAAGTTCATGACTTCATGGTCGGAGTATGTGGCACTTGTATTAGGTGGTACAAAGACAAAACGATATTTGCTGGAATAATCAGTAAACAACTGAGTGTTTAGTTTATAAGGCAGGCCTGGAATTTGTGGATTACTGGTTGGATCACTTGGGTTAAGAAATAAATTATAGTCTGAAAGATTCTGACAATTAGCTTCTAATAATGCATCCCAGTTTACGTCGCTAGAGGCACTGGTACATACCGCTGGGTTTTGTCCGGTTACCGTGACTTCTTGGAATTTAATATCCCACGTATCGCTGTCGTCGCCAGATCCTGAGCCGCAAGCACTTAACAGAGAACTTACAACAATAACTGACGACCATGCTATAGGTTTAAGGTGACTCAAAGGTTTCATGGTTACGACCTTTTATCCATTTACAGGTATAAATATTATTTGGGTGAACAAGTGACTGAGAAAACTCAGATGAGCTTTCTCAGTTTGAAAGGTTAAAGGTTACACGTCGCAGAACCCGCGTCGTCGCCGCCAGTGCCGCAACCGTATTTTGTACCATTAATGGTGACAACCGATGCATCTAAGCGAGCTGGTGAAGCGTTACAGGTCATAAGAGTATTGGTATTAGAGTCAATTTGCCCAACTCGAAGCGTAGCGTTTGGCGTATCGTAAGTACCAGAACCTTCTACCGACTCTTTAAAGTTAAGCGGGGTGCCAGCAGTAGGGTGTGTCTCTGCTGGGTTGGTGCCATAAACATAACCAATGTTTAACTTAGCACCGTTATCGTTTTGATTGACACTGCCTTCGATGCACATCGTATTATTATAGACGCCAGGATTAATCCCCATTGGAGCTAACAAATTAGCATTGGTCAGCAATTCACCGATGCCATCGTATATGACAGCTGGGTGATCAACGGCGGCACCTGAAAAGTTTTGTCCTTGTAAATAACCGATCGAAACTTTGGCTAACAAAGAGCTGTCTGGGTTTTGATCTGGATCTGATGCGTTGTTTTTATAGTTATTATTGTGAATATAAATATTGTTGGTAATAGGGGTCCAACCATTTGTCAGCGTTTGAGCGTATTTTGTGCCGTAGTTTGCAACATCTTCATCAATTAAGAAGTAACTGGTGAGTGCAATGGCTTGACCGTTATTATCATCAAACTGATTATTAAAAATCTCAACCCCGTCAGATGCCAATACTAATGCCCCCGTTCCTTGAGGCACATAACCGACGAAGCCAGAACCCGCATTTACTAAATTATTAGAATAACTATGATTTTTAAATAGACGGATGTTGCTGCCAAAGGCTTTATCTAAACCATCTAGATCAAATATTAAAAGGCCACCTGTATTATCAAACGCTACATTGTCATAAACGTCAGCATTTGCAGAGTTTTCAATTTCAATCCCCGCCACGTTGTGTTCAGCCACATTATGACGCACGACAATGTTTTCTGATTGCCCAACATAAATACCGGCGTCAGAAGAGCCTTTAGAGTAACTGTATTCCACTAAAACATTTTGAGAACCGACAGGGTATAAGCCATAGATGCCGTTTAGGCCTTCCTTTTCGGCTTCAGATGTTAATGTGTTCTCCCAAATGGTTGCTACGTAGTTAAAATGAACACCGTTTGCTTGGTCCACTTTAATGCCATTTTTTGCAGCTTCGTACACAGAAAAATCACGCAATACAATGTCATTGGCCCCGCTGACTTTTATGCCGTCATCTGCGGTTGAATCAATAAAATCTAATTTTGTCTGGTCAATACCATGACCCACAAGTGTTAAGCCATTTTGTGACGCACTAATGGCGATGGGTTTCGTCACGATGAACGTACCTTTAGGCAGAACAATGACATCATTTACACCAGCATCGTTTATGGTCGCTAGCAATACATTAGTGATGTCATCACCACTATTACCAGGAACAACGGTGGCATTTTGAGGGAACGTGTAGCCCGATGCGCTGCATTCACTGGCATTGAAGCAGGTTGAGTTTTTGATTGCAGTTAAATCAACAACGGCTTGTGTTTTACTTGCTGCCATTGACATGGTGCGAGCAAATGGTCCGTCAACTTTCGGTGTGGTCTTATCACTACTGCTGCTACTGCCACAACCTATAAGAGTTATGCTCGCTGCAATCGCAGTGGCTAATTTGAGTTGGTTTATTATTTTCATTATTACCCTCTATTTTTACGATTTCGTCGTAATGACAGGGTAATAAGGCTGGCGCAATTAAGGCAGGTGATATTTGGCCGCGTGGCCAAATGTCACACGTTTAATGAAAACGATTTTTGTTGATATGTTTTACGATAGTAGCTGGGAGTTTGCCCGATCCATTTTTTAAATGCATGGCGAAAATTGGTAACATCACTAAAACCAATTAAATTTGAAATAGTATCGATAGGAATATTGGTGTTGGTTAGGTATTCAATCGATAACTGGCATCGGACCTTATTTAAAATCTTTTGATAAGAAGTGCCAAAATTGGCCAATTGACGACGTAAGGTACGGGCACTGACGTTAAAGGCACTCGCGAGCATATCGATATCGGGGTAATCCCCTACACAGCTAATTAAAATTTGTTGAATTTCATTTACCAATGAACTGTCTTGTTTAAGGCTAGCAATCAGTTCATTACAGTAAGGCAAATAGTCATTTAAATTTGTGTGGTGTTGTTGTGTTCGTTCTCGTAAAAACTGTGAACGTTCCAGTGTCCAGCTATTTTGCTTGGCATTAAAGTCAATCGGGCAGCCATAGATAGCTTCGTACTCTGCACGATTGATTTCATCATCAAAGGTGAACGACATACTGTGATACGCTAAATCATCACCAAAAATAGTGCGAGCAATTTGCATGCGTGATGAATTACCCAGGGCGACAAAAAATAAAAATGTCGCATCGTCAATGTTTTGTACATTGTACATGGTGTCACACATGAGCTTGTCTTTTGTGGTTCGGCCCCGCTTTAATATATTACCTAGTAGGGGGTAATATTTGTTTTCAAGCTCAATCGCTTGCTCTAAGCATTGGCTTGAAGCAATGGCATAACCTAAGACACCTAAATCTTGTACTTGGTAGGTTGAGCCAATGCGAGCGCCTAGAATTGGGCCAAAGCGCTGTGCGCAAAATTTCATGGCGGCCAATACTTTGTATGTCGGGACGCTAGGCTCTTCTAAATCCTGCATCGTTAAACCAATGTGTTTCAACAGGTCGAGACTAAACAACGGCTCATTGCTGCTCAAATAATGAACAATATTGCGTAATTCAAATGCGGGGTAGGGCTGGTCACCTAATACAGATAAATGACAATCTGTATTTGAATAAATGTTCATATGTTGCTTTTCGGTCATACCTGCCACGATTACGGCTTATGTAGTGGGTTATTGTTGTTATGCTCAGGATCGAACGTGACATATTAAAGAATGAACAGTTGTTCGCAATAATAAAATGGTTCAAGGCACTGAAATTCAACGGGCTGGCCATTATCCACACTTTCTAAAGATTAAATGTTACGTAGTGTTATCTATTAGTAACCGAATGTTATTAAAAAGAGGCTTAGTCTGTAAGTGCCATTAAATAAATGAAGAGATTTTACGCAAACTCTTTGGCTTTGAGGTTTGGCTGATATAATGCCGTCCTTGCTGAATATGGGTCGAAAATGTGAGTTATGAAGATCGTTTTGCTGGTATTGCCCGTTTGTATGGGTTACCGGCTCTTGAAGTGTTTCAACGCAGTAAAATAGCGGTAATTGGTGTGGGTGGCGTTGGCTCGTGGGCAGCCGAAGCGTTGGCGCGTACAGGGTTTGGAGAAATACACTTAATTGATATGGACGACATATGTATCAGCAACACCAACCGTCAGCTGCATACGCTTAAATCCACCGTGGGACAGCTTAAGACCGATGCAACGGCCGCGCGTTTAGTGGACATTAACCCTGAGCTTATAGTTAACCCCATTATGGATTTTTTAAGGCCTGCAAACATGAGCCAATACTTAACCGGAATGGATTACATTGTTGATGCGATTGATTCACCCAAAGTAAAAGCCGCCCTTGCAGTGTGGTGCCGTCGCAATAAAGTACCTTTGATCATGACAGGTGCCGCAGGAGGCCAGACAGACCCAAGCCAGATTACAGTTGGTGATTTAAACAAAACCCATAACGACCCTTTAGCCAAAAAAGTACGCAGTATTTTACGTCGTGAATACGGTTATTCTCGCAACCCTAAGCGTAATTACTCGATTCACTGCGTGTATTCCATCGAGCAGCTAAAGTATCCGCAATCAGACGGTACTGTTTGCATGCAAAAAAGCTTTACGGATGGCCCGGTTAAAATGGACTGCTCTGGCGGCTTCGGTGCAGCCACTATGGTGACGGCCAGCTTTGGCTTTGTTGCCGCGGCAAAAGTGGCTGAGAAACTGGCTAAAACGGCCGAGGTATAAGACACAAACATGGCTGTGATTTATAGCAAGCAACAAGGCCAAGACTCTTATGAAGTGCGCAGTGCCGGTTCGAGCGTGCGTTTGTACAGTAATGGCGTATTGCATAGTCAGTATAATCCGCTGCACCCAATATCCGGTGCGATCTGGGATTTATTAGTGTTACCCGGGTTTTTCTTAAGTGAGCCTCCGCGTCATGTTTTAGTGTTGGGGTTGGGTGGTGGCACTGTTGTACATTTAATTCGGTATTTTTTCCCGCTGTGTAAAATCACCTGTGTTGAGCGTGAAGCGTTGCATATTAAAATGGCTAAGCGGTTTTTTAAAATACCAAAAGATGTCAGAGTGATTCATGGTGACGCATATGAAGTGTTAGCTGATATGAATGAGAAATTTGATTGGGTACTAGATGATGTTTTTCAGCATGCATCTGGTGAACCAGAGCGTGAAGTAGAATTTGATAAAGTCTTTGCGCTGTATAAAAAGGCATTAACCAATAATGCAGTATTGAGTATGAATACCATTGGCTTGAATCAATTAAGGCAGCTTAAGCAAACGAAATATGGTTTTGATCATGGCTATGTTATGCGTCATCCTTTATATGATAATGCGATTGTCAGCTTTTATAACAAAGGTCGTTCGAAAAGCGAATTTTTTGACGAATTATTGACGTACAACGTGCTAGATACTCGTCGAAAAACCTGTCGCCTACAAGTGAACATGCGAACGTTATAATAGAAGCATAATGCAAGTGAAAAGGTGAATGGGAGTTTGTATTGCGGTGTAATATAAACGAATTCGTTTTGTTCTATTTAAAAAAGGCGAGCTATGAAAAATCATAGTTCGCCTTTTTTAATGTGTTAATGATTTAAATGGTTAAGCTGTTTTTATATGCTTCATGTTATTTAAAGTATATGTATTACCATGCATTCAAACGATTAACGTTTTTTAATTCAAATCCTATAATGAAAACCAGATCTGAAAAGGTACATTTAATAAGCCAATCTAAAAGCGACGTCTAAACACGCCTCGCTTTTAGATGTTGAAAATATGAGATAATAAGGCTCAATATTTTTTTTGCGTAATGTGAATTTATACAAACGATAAATCCAATTTACGCCCTTGGAGATCTAAGTTTTTAATGGTCACAGTCACTTCTTGGTCT
>JAWUXY010000108.1:0-13284 GCA_034111105.1 Bermanella sp.
GGGAGGTGCTCTCCCAGCTGAGCTAATCACCCAAAACAGTTAGCACTCTCAAGTTAACATCCCGAGTGGATGAGCTTTTACTCAACCTAAAGTTGGCGGACTGGACGAGACTCGAACTCGCGACCCCCGGCGTGACAGGCCGGTATTCTAACCAACTGAACTACCAGTCCAGTATTAACATCCGAAGATATTAACTATTTACGCTTCAACCATTTTCTCAAAGAGAATTTGGTGGGTGATGACAGGATCGAACTGCCGACCCCCTCCTTGTAAGGGAGGTGCTCTCCCAGCTGAGCTAATCACCCCGAAAGCGTGGAGCGCATTTTATATAAGTTTGCCCATGTGTCAATCACCTTTTGGATATTTTTTTCATATTTTGCAAGTACTTAGCGACTTCTGTGTAGTTTTCAGACAGTTACGACCCTTTCTATTTTAATGCTGTTTAAAGCCTTAGGGCTCTATGTAACTTGCAGACAAAAATAAACCCAGCAAAGGCTGGGTTTATTTGGCTTAAAACAAAATACTAAAGGGAAACATTCTATTATTGGCCCGCTAGCAAGCGAGAACGGTTCTTTTCGACCGTTTTGATCCCTATGCCTTTTACTTGGGCAAGATCATCTACTGTCTTAAACGGGCCATTGGCCTCGCGGTGCCGAATGATTTCTTGAGCCTTTTTAGGCCCTACTTGTGTTAACTGAGACAACTCTTCTTCACTGGCACTGTTTATATCGATTTGAGCGGCAACCGCTTGTATACCCTGCCCTTCATGCTCCGTGCTTTGTTTTGACTCCGCCAGAGCAGGCAAAGAAAACAGAACGGCGGCAATAACACTCACTAAAAAACATTTAATCGTTTGAATGGATTTCATGGCTTTCTCCTTTTGGGGAATCAAACCCTAACAAGGAGCAAACAAAGGCGTCGTAAGATTTATCTCACATCATCGTAAGTATTTTACCCAGCCAACAATCGATTACGCCATAAGCATGATTAAGCCGACAATTCTTGCTCAATTAAGGTTAGCGCTTCAATTGGGTCTTGTGCCTGCGTGATAGGGCGCCCTATCACCATGTAATCAACACCGGCGCTCATGGCCTCACTGGGTGTCATTACGCGACGCTGATCGCCTTGCGCGGCGAAACTTGGGCGAATACCTGGCGTCACCAACTTAAAGTCTTGGCCGCATAATGCTTTTAACATGACCGCTTCTTGGGCCGAGCAGACTACACCGTCTAAACCGCTCGCTTTTGTAAGCTGAGCCAATCGTTTTACCTGTTCTTGCGGCTCAATGTCTAAACCAATACCGGCTAGGTCTGACTGCTCCATGCTGGTTAAAACCGTTACGCCAATTAAAAGCGGCTTTTGCTGAAATTTATCTAATGCTTCACGGGCAGCAACCATCATGCGCTCGCCACCACTTGCGTGTACGTTAACCATCCAAACACCCAGATTGGCGGCTGCGGCCACCGCTTTCGCGCAGGTATTTGGAATATCGTGAAATTTTAAATCTAAAAAAACGTCAAAGCCTTTATTCTGTACAACCTCAACAAGCTGCGGACCTTCACTTGTAAATAACTCCTTACCAATTTTTAAACGACAACGAGCTGGGTCAAGACGCTCGACTAGTTCGAGGGTTTGCGTGCGATTATCAAAATCAAGCGCGACAACAATCGGTTTATTTGGCATGAGGGATCCTTACTTTTGATTGTGAGTTTGCTTTGCTGCGCTGGGTGTAGGCTAATTTAGGAACAAAGGTTTCCCATTCCTTACAGCTTGGGCAACGCCAATGGTGTTTATCGGCTTCAAAGCCACACTGGCGGCAAGCAAACTCATCAGATGTTTTCTGCAATTGCAGCATGATGTGTCTTAGGCTTCGCATATAATCGAGCGATAATGCGTCACCCTTTTCAATTAAGTGGTCCAGCAACAGGCTAAACCCTTCATAGGTTGGCACCTGAGCAATAAAATGCGTTAGCTTTTCAATTGAAGTGTCTAAATCTTGGTGTTGTGCGATGTGCTCGGCATAACTGTGCAGAGTCAATGGCATTGGGTGGTCTTGCCATAGTTGCTCGAGCAGTCGCTCTAATTCGTCTGGGCGGTGACGCGACTCAAACAATGCCTGTAGTTTAGGTAACACTACATACAAAATACTGGGATCATAGCTTAAGGCTTCTTTAATGCTAGCCAGCATTTTATTAGGAAAACCTTCTACCTCCGCCATGTCGGCGGCTAACAATAAAGCACGTACGCAATGGCTATCTAACTTTAATGCTTGCTGAATATGGCGCTGAGCATCACGCCAGTTTTTTTGTTTAATTGCTGTATCGGCTAATTCACAACAGGCATAGGCGATGGCTTTGTTGTTTTTTAAGTATTTGGCTTCACTGGCCAGCGATAAAATACTTTGCCAATCTTGCTCTTCTTCATAAAGGGTCACAAGCTTAGACAGTACCTTGGGCTTAAGGTGATTATTCCCTTTTAACAGTTCAAGTAATAAACGCTCAGCGCGATCAAGCCAACCTGCATTTAAATAATCGGATGCCAAAGCCAACTGAATATCGGCTGATAATTTTTTATCTAAATCGGGGCGAGCAAATAAGCTTTGATGAATGGATATGGCTTTATCAATTTCGCCACGACGACGATAGAACGTGCCAAGGTTTAACTGTAAGTCGAGGGCTTCTTCACGCTCGGCCATGTTTAAAATAACTTGCATGGTTTCTGACTGACGATCACCAGCCAGCATATCTAAACTTGGGAAAGGTGTTTGTTTGTATTTTTTGCGCCCTTCATTGCGCCCAAGCAGCCAGCCAAGGGCCACTGCCAACACCAATACAAGAAGTAGTTGTAAATCCATAATGGCTACTGTATTTGCTCAAGGCGCTTAATAGATTGATCAAGCTGTTTTTGTAGTTTCTGGCTTTTACGCGTCACACGCAATAGCCATAAACTATTAATTAGCATACCTAAAATACTGCCAATCAAAAGACCAACCACCAGTACGATGCCCAGTGATAATGGCGGGCTTTGCCAAAAGATCAGGTCAAGTTCTACCAACTGCCCATTGCGCAACGTTAAAACAATGCCACATCCAATTATAATCAGTGCAAATGCGAAACTAATAAACGCTCTAAACCAAGCCATGGTAAAAATCCTAGATCAGTGATGGGGTGATTATCGCTGTTGCCTGATTGGGTTGCAATGACCCTATGCAGGCTTACGGTACCTGAAGTCTTTTAAGTTTAGCTCTAACTGACAATCGGTCTTCAAACGCACTAACTTTCTGGCCAATAGCGCGACGCGATAATCGGATTGCAGTGTCAGCCCAACTTTGCCTTTTACGTGCTCGCTATTGATCAATACGGAATCAAGATCGCCGTATTCGTCTAATAACTGGCCCGCCGTTTTAGGCCCAATACCGGACACGCCCGGCACATGATTGGTGGTATCGCCTACTAAACTCAAAAAATCCACCAGCTGATGAGGCTCAAGCCCTAGCTGCTGACGCACGTCATCAGGATTTAAAAAACGTTTATCAAAGTGGTGGTACAAACGAATGTATTCATTGGCAATTTGCATAAAACCTTTATCGGTAGAGACAATGGTCACTTGCCCGCCTTTTAAACTGGTTTTAACCGCCAAAGTGGCAATAACATCATCCGCCTCGAGCTCATCAAACACCATGCTGGCAATACTTAACTTACGAAAACGTGCCATATAAGACTCAAGCGCTGCGGCTAGCTCTTCAGGCATGGGTTTGCGATCCGCTTTGTATGCTGGGAATAGTTCATGCCGCCAAGTGGGGCCTTTGCCATCAAATACGCACGCAACATGGGTCGCCCCTACTTTTTCGACGTCTTTTAATATCGCGTTTTGGCTTAATAACAATGTTTGCTCAATGGCTTCTGAGCCACCATAAGACTGAGCCGCATAAATTCGGCGAATAAGGTTCATTGCGTCAATCAGCAATAAGTTCATGCGTCGCCCTTGTGTTGCTGCATTTGCCATAAAGCCGCATATCGGCCGTTTTGTGCCATGAGCACGTTATGATCACCCTGCTCAACAATTTTGCCATTATCGAGCACCAAAATGCGATCCGCATTCACAATGGTTGACAACCTATGAGCCACCACCAAACTGCTCTTGCCTTGTGATACTTCGTCAATGGCATCTAATACCGCTTTTTCAGAGGCGCTGTCTAACGAACTGGTGGCCTCATCAAATAATAAAATACGCGGCTGCTTTAAAATTGTACGGGCAATGGCCACCCGCTGTTTTTCGCCGCCAGATAATTTCAGCCCACGCTCGCCTACTTCTGTGTCATAACCATTGGGAAGTCGATGCACAAATGCTTCAAGGTGGGCTAATTTAATCGCATGCTTCACATCGTCATCCGTGGCGTCTGGGCGGCCATAGCGGACATTTTCAAGCAGCGTAGAATTAAACAGTACGGTATCTTGTGGCACCACACCAATGGCTTTGCGCAAGCTATATTGACTGACCTCTTGAACATTTTGCCCGTCAATTAAAATTTCACCACCACTGACATCATAAAACCGGAACAACAACTTACCTAACGTAGACTTACCCGCACCACTGCTGCCCACTAATGCGACTTTTTCACCCGGTAAAATCGTAAAGCTTACATCGTTAATGATGTTGCGCTCTCCATAGGAAAAACTCACATGCTTGAATTCAATTAAACCCTTATCAACATTTAAACATGTCGCATTTTCTTTATCTGCCACTTTTGGTTTGACCCTTAATAGCGAAAACATTTTTTCGATATTGGTCATAGAACTTTTAATTTCACGGTATACAAACCCTAAAAAATTCAGCGGCATGAAAATTTGCATCATAAAGGCGTTCACCAAAACAAAATCACCAATGGTCATGCGGCCCTTGCTTACTTCACTGGCTGCCAGCAGCAACATCGCCGTCATGGACGCCGAAATAATCAACGCTTGGCCACCGTTCAATAAAAACAAGGTTAAGCGATTTTTACGTTTGGCTTTTTCCCAGTAAGCTAATTCTTCATCGTATAAGCCTGACTCGTATTTCTCGTTAGTGAAGTATTTTACCGTTTCAAAATTTAATAGGCTGTCTACGGCTCTTGAGCTAGAGCGACTATCGGCATTATTGGCCTCACGGATAAACTGGGTGCGCCAGTCTGTGGTTTTTTTAGAGAACCACACATAAGACACCACAGATAGAAATACAATCAGCGCGAATTCAAACCGGTATTGCTGCCATAAAATCCCCATGACTAAAAATAACTCTAAAAACGTGGGCACAATATTAAACACCAAAAAGCGCATCAAAAAGCTAATACCACTAACGCCGCGCTCTATATCACGAGACAAGCCGCCCGTTTGACGTGACAAATGAAAGGATAAATCCAATGCATGAATATGCTGAAAAACCGCCAAACCTACACGGCGCATGGCGCGCTCAGTCACTCGACCAAACAACGTGTCACGTATTTCGCCAAGCAGTACATTACTTAAGCGAATGAGCCCGTAGGCTAAAATCAACGCAATTGGTGCAATGATAAGCGCCGATGCGCCGTTCATTTGCGCGTCTAAATCATCGACTACTTTTTTGAGTATAAATGGCATGCCCACACTGGCCACTTTCGCCAACACCAAACACATAACCGCTAAAAAAACACGGCGCTTGTATTCAATTAGGTACGGCACAATTTGCTTAACAATAGACCAATCTATTTTTTGATCCGGGTCAAAATCTGAGCCCATTCCGCGCATGATAATTCCTTACATCCAATCAAAGTTGCTCAATAAATCATCGAGCCTTACAAACACATTGCGCAATTGATCTTTACCAATCGTAACAAACACCCAACAAAATGAGACTTATGTCTCATTTTAAAAACCGTATAGTGCGCAACAGAAAACGAACGGTGAAAACATGAAACTCAATCAACTGATTATTCCGCCCAAGCCCGGCATCTTACTTGAGATACAAGCGTTAATGCAGCAGCAAGAGGTTGATTTGATCAAAATAACGCAATTGATCAAACAAGATGTTGCCCTTTATGCGGTTTTATTATCCAGCGTTAACAGCCCATGGTTAGGTTTACGCCAAGAGGTGAAATCCGTTGAAACCGCTATTTCCCTCATGGGCCTTGAGCGTGTATTAAGTTTATTACAAGCCGTCATCATACGCTCTTGCTTTAAAGGTGCCCCTTTATTAAATAGTTTTTGGGATACAGCATCGGAAGTGGCCGGCATCTGCCAAATGCTCGCGACAAAATACACCAACGCAAAACCCGATGATGCATACAGTATAGGCATGCTGCACAACGCGGGTGTACCGGTTATGCTAACAAACTTTGACGACTATCAAGATTTCATCAATACCCATCGGCGTAAACCCGCCAACGAATTATGTGTTTATGAGCGTCAACGCTTTAATACTGACCACTATTTGCAAGGTGCGCTCTTAGCAAAAGCTTGGTACATGGGGAATAATATTTCACTGACGGTACGCTATCAGCCTATTGCGCAGAGTGTATTAAGCGGTTCGAAAGAATTACCAGCCGATATTTGCCAACTGCTCGCAGTACTAACATTGGCAAAAGATATCAGCAGTGAATACCAGCATTATTGGAAACTCGAAGACAATCAATTCAATACTCAATGTGTCGAGAGTGCGCTTGAATATCTGCATATTGATCACGCCGAATACATTGAATTAAAAGATGATGCGATTAATGACCTAATGAACAACCAAGTGGCTTAGCACCTGCCATTAAAACAACGGCAGCTGGGCGCTGGGTTGTAACAATTTAGCGCCTAAGCCTAATAACCGAATCGACTGTTCGTCACGCTGACTGGCTTGTAAGATTAACGTCAAATATTCATCAAAGCTCGCTTGTGAGCTTTGCTTAGCTAATGTCGTCACATGAAAGTCGGCAAATTTTACTTTTACAAAAGGCGCTAGCTGCTCAAGTTTTAAGCCAGCCCCTTCGACTCGCTCTAAAAACTTGGGCCACATATCAGTTAAAGCCTCAATAATATGGGACTCAAGGCGCAAGTCTTCGGCAAAGGTTCGCTCAATACTGATCGACTTTCTTTCACGCCCTAAACTCAAACCGCGATTATCATGGCCCTTTGCACGCTCAATGAGTAATTGCCCAAAACGGCCAAAGCGCTTTAATAACACATCATCGGCCACTTCTCTTACATGGCCACAATTATAAATACCCATCTCATGTAATTTAGCGGTGCTTTTTGGCCCAACCCCTGGAATTTTTTTCACTTCTAGGCGACTGACAAACGCATCGACTTCACTGGGTAAAACCGTAAACTGGCCATTGGGCTTACGCCAGTCACTGGCGACCTTAGCTAAAAACTTATTCGGTGCAATGCCCACCGAAACCGTAATACCAAGCTCACTCTCAATTTGTTGGCGAATCTGCTCGGCCACTAGTTGACCGTTACTGGTTGGGGCGAGCTCTAAGTACGCTTCATCAACCGATACAACTTCAAATTGCAAAGCATAAGGCTGAAGAATTTCCATCACTTGGCGTGAGACATCACGATACTTTTGCATATTACCCGGCACTAAGACCAAGTCGGGGCAGAGTTTTTTTGCCTGCGCACTGGCCATGGCTGAACGCACACCGTATTTGCGTGCAATGTAGTTGCAAGTAGAGATGACGCCACGACGATCACTGGCACCGCCGATGGCAAGTGGTACATGGCGTAAATGAGGTTGGTCACGCATTTCAACCGCCGCAAAAAAGCAGTCGCAATCAACATGGAGAACTTGCCTAATCATCCACTACCCATGACACTGTTAATATATACAGTAGATTATGGCGTCATCTATTAAAATATCAAGATATCTTCGTTGATAATGTTTTCACATAGCACTCCTCATCACGGTAAAGGCCTTCGTTTAGACCTCAGCCAGGCTTTTACCGTGCTATTTTCTACGGCAGCAGTGCGTCTAACGCCAAACCAATACGCTCACCCATTATCAAGTGAGCTGCTGGGTCATAATGGTAGTACCGACTTAAATCATCTGTTGTTACCAATATCGCATGGCTATCTGCGTTCACCACATCTTGCTGCGCCTGCATAACCTGATTTAATGTCTGCGCCCAGTAGCCTATTTCAACAATCACAACGGGTAAGTTAGGATTACTGGCTTGGGTTCTTACATATTGGATTAAGTCTTTTAGGTTTTGCTTATAATTAGCGGCCCCATCTTCAGACATTGAATCGTTCTCACCTTGAAACCACACAAAAGCCGACCAAGCACACTGGGTCTGTTCACAGTTTGGATTCACCGTCTCTGGGTCCGTTTGCACGTATTCATGCGTTCAATTAACTGCGTGTATTGCGGACCAACTGCTTTAGCCTGCTTGGCCGCCGCGGTGGGATTAAGCCAATCAGTATGCAAAGTAGAGCCGCCTTTCGCTACCTTAATCAATGATGTAGGTTGTGCCGAGTTAATTGAAAGATAATGCCCAAAGGCTAACTCTGGGCCAAATTCATAACCACAGTTGTCACTCAACAATGACAAGTCTGTATTATTTATTGAGCACCACACATCATTAAGCGGACTAAGAAGTTGCTCTGTAATTAAGCCATTCTCTTTGAGTCGGATTAACTCAGACGCTTCAAGCGCAGCCACTTCAGCTGAGGCCGCGTAATTGGCATACCTTTCGTCATAGTTTTCATACCAATCATTTATGCGGAACTCTAAACGGCTTTGCAATGTGTCATTGGGGGCTGTAAATAAATCGCTATAAAGATTATTAAAAAATCCGTTTCTATGTGCCCTCCCATGTTGGACTGCCCTGCCATATAAACCAATGGGACACACAACTTACATAATAATTTTGTTATGAGGCTTCTGTCGGTATTTACAAATGCTACATACCCGCATTGATCTTTAATTTTTTGCACTCCGCTCATATTTTTCGCTTATGAGTAATCAAAGCGGGAACGTTATTCAAAGCCCAGCTCTAATGGTGATCTTTTATGGCACACCATCGCTTAAACGCTTAAGACAGCACAGTAGTATTCAGCCAAGCTACTGCCGAACCCTGCCACAGACCTTTTAACCCGCACTGTGCTCTCATAATCTTAAACATGGCTTTTTTTGGCTAAAAATACGGCTCATAACCGCAAAATTAGCCTGTTTTGGCCCTTGATGTAACGCGGTTACATTTTTATACTCTAAAAATGAAAACGATTACATTTGTGCATTATGTGATTCCCTGCAACCGAAAAATAATAACAAGGTAAACAAATGTGTAATCTAAACCGTTACTTAGCACATGCTTTTGTGTGGTTTGCGTTGATACTCGTATCAGCCTGCGACAATGGTCATTCGGGTGGTAGCCCAGAAATAAACAACCCAAAAGGGTTGGAACTCACCGACAAGCAAGCCGTGATTTATTTCAATAACGCCGACGGCAATTACACCGACTGGGGCTTATACATTTGGAATAATCAAGGCGCCGAATTTGACACCAGCACCCTACCCAGCTCGAATAACGGCACTCGCTGGGATTCACCGCTATTGCATACCGGTGTCGATGATCAATACGGCGCTTATTATATTATCAATTTTGATTCACCCGACTGGGCCGGTTTTAACTTTATTATTCATAAAGGGGATGAAAAAGAACTCGGTGGTGGCGAGTTTTATTTCGATCGCACGATTTACAAACAAGATGCCTACACGTTCTCAGGCGTCAGCCGTGTATTTGCAGACCCCATTACACAGGTACCCGTTTCGGTTGAAGGGATGAGTGCTCATTGGTTATCGCCTGATATTATCGTTTTTGATACGCCCCAAAGCGCGCAGTTATTTTCATCACCAAGTGCGAGTCTTAACCTCAATGAAGGCACCAAAAAAATAACAGGTGGCAATGCGACGCCCTTAAGTAAAACAGACCTACCCGACAATCTTAAAATAAAATTCCCACATTTAAGCACATGGCAAGCGTGGCAAATTCCTGTTGGCATTGACACTAAGCAGCTGATGAAAAACCAACTGTGGATCGCGGGCTTTAATGATAACCAAGAAGTCATTAAGGCAACCCTATTACAAAAAGCAGGTGTGCTCGACGCGCTGTATGCTGAAAACGCGCAAGACATGCAATTTGGCGCTACCCCAAATTCAGGAACCATAAGTTTCAGCGTATGGGCCCCGACAGCGCAAACCCTAGAAGTTGAGCTATACACAGATGCACAAGGCAATAACGCTACGCTCACCGCCTTAGTATTCGATGGCAACACAGGCGCTTGGTCTGGTGACATCCCTACCGCGAATGTCGGCAGTTATTATCGATATAAGTTATCTGTTTATCATCATGCAACAGACCAGATTGAAAATTTACGGGTCACCGATCCCTACTCTCTCAGCTTGTCAGCTTCATCGACTTTTTCACAAGTGGTTGATTTAAACGCAGAGTCGCTCAAACCCAATGGCTGGGATACACCAAACAATTATTCAGTAAATAAAGCCGAAGATATTGTCATTTATGAAACTCATATTCGTGATTTCTCCCAATCGGATACTAAAGGCAATAACGATCACAATGGTAAGTTTTTAGCCTACACCGAAGACAATCGCGACAGCGTCAAACATTTACAAACCTTACGTGATGCAGGATTAACACACGTGCATCTTTTGCCCGCATTTGATATCGCCACTGTAAACGAAGATGCCAACCAGCGTATTGACTTGCACAGCACTAAAGCACAACTGTGTACGGTAAATAACGCAGCAAAAGCCTGTACAGATAGCAGCATTGATAATGATACCGTGATTGCAGACTTACTAGCCGCTTGCGATAAGGCAACCGAATGTGCACAAGCATTAATGGCCGACATTCGCCCTGTCGATAGCTTTAACTGGGGTTATGACCCTTTACATTACACCGTACCTGAAGGCAGTTATGCGACAAATGCCAATGGTGATGCGCGCATTTTAGAGTTTCGCCAAATGGTTTCTGCATTACACGATATGGGGCTAAGCGTGGTGATGGATGTAGTATATAACCATACTAATGCCTCTGGTCTTAATCAGAACTCTGTTTTAGATAAAGTAGTGCCGGGTTATTACCATCGTTTAAACCCCCTAAGTGGGGCAGTAGAATCATCATCATGCTGCGATAACACCGCAAGTGAACACAGCATGATGGAAAAGCTCATGATTGACTCTCTACTGGTTTGGGCAAAAGATTATAAAATTGACTCGTTCCGTTTTGATTTAATGGCACACCACACAAAAGCCAACCTCGTAAAAGCATTAGAGGCAGTGCAAAACAACACCGACCAGTTTATTTATTTTTATGGTGAAGGCTGGAACTTTGGTGAAGTTGCAAATGACGCATTATTTGTGCAAGCACGGCAACATAATTTAAATGGCACAGGCATAGGGTCGTTTTCTGACAGAATGCGTGATGCTGTTCGTGGCGGCGGCCCTTTTGACGAAGTCAAAGCACTGCGCTCACAACAAGGATTTGCCAATGGTTTATTTACCGACCCCAATGGATTGAACACGGCATCTAATAATCATAAAAATAATTTAAACCACTTAAGTGATTTAATTCGTCTAGGCATGACGGGTAATTTAATTGATTACACCTTAGAGATCAGTGATGACCGCGTTGTCAAAGGCAATCAAGTGGATTACGTGGGGCAAGTGGCAGGCTACACAGACGACCCCCAAGAAGTCATCAACTATATTTCCAAACACGACAACCAAACCCTGTGGGATAACAACCAATACAAATTACCGACTCAGACAACATTAGCCGAACGCGTGCGCATGCATATGCTAGGTTTATCCACTGTACTCTACGCTCAAGGAATTCCTTTTCTACATATGGGGGTTGATCTTTTACGCTCAAAGTCGTTTGAACGTGATAGCTATGATTCGGGAGATTGGTTCAACATTGTTGATTTCAGTATGCAAACCAACAATTGGAATGTCGGCTTGCCTCGCGAAGATAAAGACGGCAAAAACTGGATCGTCATCAGTGACATTATTACTAACGACTTGATCAACGTTACTACTAATGAGATTCAACGTGCCAGTGAAAATACTCGTGAAATGTTGCGAGTACGCAGCCGTAGCCCTCTGTTCCAATTAAGTGATAAATCTGAAGTCATGAATCGTATCGACTTTCACAATACTGGATCACACCAAATACCCGGCGTCGTTGCAATGAGCATTGACGATGGCGTGAATGCCGGCAGTGACCTAGACAACAACTACCAAGCTCTGGTCGTTATTATAAACGCTAGCCCGCAACCATTAGTTGATTTTGCCATTAATAATGCCAGTGATTTTAAGCTGCATCCTTTATTAAATGATGGTATTGAAGACGATGCTATGACGGCGACTGCTTCTTTCTCTGCCTCTGGTTTTAGTGTACCAGCGCGTACAGCCGCCGTATTTGTTAAACCACAAAACGGCATACAGGGAGTTGGCTTAGCCGTAACACCCAAAGTTATCACGCCAACAGAGTTAGCCGCTGATACGTTCATTCGAGGTTCATTATATGGTACTGGCTGGCCTGCCGATGAGGGTAATAAATTGTCGCTTATTTCCACCGGCTTATACAGCGTGACACTGCCCCTAGAGGTTGGTGACTTTGTATTTAAAGTGGCCACAAGCGATTGGTCAACTCATAACTGGGGCTTTTCTGGCAGTATCTCTAAGGGCGAAAACATTGCGCTTGTCGCTAATTCCAACAATGATATTCAATTAAGTATCAGCGAAGCCGGTGATTATAAATTCACACTGGATATTAATAATTTTGCCCAACCTAAACTGACTTTATCAAAACTAAACGGTGGTTGTGTTGAATTACCCGATGACGCAAGTACTGGTGTCTTAGGTGCCATACCATTATTTGTACGTGGTGATCACTCTAACTGGGAGGCGGCCGAAACATATCAATTCAAGCATAAAGGCAACAACGTTTACCAAGCCGTATTCGAACATGAGGGTGCCATGCAGTTCAAATTCGCGGATGCCTCGGTTAGCTGGGATACACAATATTTCATTAGCGAAGATGGCGCACTCATCAGCTTAACACCCGATGTAGAGTACCCTGTTTTTAAAGGCAATGCGGGCACTGACAACAACCAACTTAATGTTGCCGCAGGACGCTGGAGCTTTATGCTAACGATTAACAACCCACTGCAAGAAGGCGAAAACGCAGGTCATTTAATTATTCAAGACTGTACCCAATAAATTTTAATTATTGTGAGTGTTTAGCCGCTATTAAAA
>JAWUXY010000109.1:0-7111 GCA_034111105.1 Bermanella sp.
AATATTTCAACATTGTCGCTGAATATTTCGCAGTCACCATCCGCAGACAACTGCACTTGCTCCGCACTGATCTTAATATCCGAAGCCACAGAAACTGGCGCAATGAACAGCATACCTGCAAATAATGCTGTCATAATTGAACATATAAGTGCAACTTTTGACTTAAAGTAGCTTTTACATTGCGGCGCTTCAGCCACAAATAATTCATCCACCCCCAGTGAAAAACAAGCAGCCAACGCTTTAATGGTTTCTAGAGAACCTGTGCCATTATTCTCTACCCGTTGGATAGTCCTTAAGCTAACATCACTTGCATCCGCTAAATGCTGCTGGCTCCAAGCTTTCGATTTTCGCTCATTTATAATTTTTTCAGCGTTTATCTTCATTTTCTTTTCTCATAGAACATATGAACCCCATATTCTGCTAAAAACCCCTCTTTTGTATACGACATATTTACGTCACCCTAACGACAACGGTATGCATACTGCCAAAACCATAACGAAAAGCAGAGGATTGAACAAAAAGCAGTCTACTCTACAACAAACAGAAACGGTGGCCATGGCCACCGTTTTATAGAGGTTAAAGTTTGCACTGAAATCAGAGACAGGCCGCTAATTCACACCCTTATTTAAGGCCTACTCATGAACATCACACTGTTACTGACTAATGAATAATCTTTAAAAGCTTAAGTGACTCCATTGTAAGCTTTTTGCGCAGCGCCAAATCCGATTTTTTAGTCACCTCAATATGAGTAGCAAAAAACCATTCTTGCTCATCAACCAAAACATACCCAACAAACCAGCCATCTTTTCCTGACCAGCCTGTTTTTGACCAAACCTTATAACCTTCATTCTCCTCTGACAGCATTATGCTTTTTAGGGTTTTAATATGACTATTTTTCACTGGCAGGTCTTCAGCATAAACCTTACGCAGGAATTTAATTTGATCATCAACCGAAATTCTTAAATCACCATCTAACCAAAAGCGAGCAATATCACTGCCTGTCAAATAATTCCCATAATTAAATTTACGCAGATACTCGTGGTATTTTTTATGACCTATTTGCCTTGCATAAAATTGATAGCACCATACACATGAATATTGGAAAGCACTTTTAAGTGTTTGATCTTTATTCCAAGAGGCGTATTCCCGCTCTTTACCGTCCCATTTTATAATCTCTGATGTGCCTTTAATCAGCCCTTCTTCCAATATAATGAGTGTGTTGGGGATTTTAAATGTCGAAGCAGGCACAAAACTGTCTTTATCATTAACGTTATATTGATGCTTAATCGCCCCATCACCTGACTCAATCAGTATTGACCCGGTAATGTCACTTGATTTAAAAAGAGCCTCAATCTGAGCCTCTTCAGCATGCAGGCTACTACTAATCATTAATAATATAAAAATTCTTAAACCGATCATTTATTTCTCGATATTAAATACTTAAAAAGTACACATCAGTACGTTTAAGCCCTAATCAAAAAGCTCAACAGATGCACTTAAATGGATGAAACCGTGTGAGCTGAAAATACCACACAGAGCCTATGGATTTAAATACTTTTTACGATGGGAAATACCCGTTAACGCAGTAATGTCGATTGCATCAACTTCTCGACCAAGGATTCACTTATATCGGAGTAAATCACAGACAGGCATCACTGGCACAGCCATTCCGTAATACTCACCAAGGAGCGATTCCTTAAAGTTTATTTCTAATTCAATCCACTGGCCATCATTAGAATCGAAAATTGTAGTACTGGGTGATAGGCCAATTTCTATTTTCTGAGATTGATAAATAAGCTGGAAATACTCTAGATCCCAAGAACCTTCGATATAATGAGCAAGTGGTTTAGAAATAAAAGTATCCACAAGGGGTAATATTTTTTCCACGTCAGACTTAGAAATATAAAGATCAATATCCGCCACGTCACGTAAACTACCATGAATATAAGCAGCAAGCTCGCCCACTATTTGATACCGAACCTGCTGAGAATCAAGAATATGTGTAAGCCACATAAGCGCTGATTTAACTTGCTCACTCATGCTCACCTCTTTATACAAGCAATACCAATATAAAGAATATCGTTAAAATCCTTTAATTAAAAAATCACATATTTGGCACAAAGTAATATGTAGCAATCAACATGTTAGAATGTGTGGCTATTTTAAGCCGTAACGAACCATACATTATTTAAATGGTATATTTATAGACTGCATAAACTTACTTTCGGCTAAACATGCTACGACGAGGAAGAAGATCTGGACCCTCATAAATATTTTTCACATCCGATACGGAATATATAGCCGTCCCATCTAGGTCTTTAATTAGCTGGATTAGCCCAGGAACATTGCGTCTTTTTTCAATAATAAACAACAGCTCAACCGGATAGGCATCCCCCATATCTCCATCGAATGACACAACCTTAAATCCCACATCACGTAACTTACCCGCTAAAATATCCCGGTTGAATGAAATACACCGAACAATCTCACTACCAATGGCAAATCTACCCTCAATTGTAATACCAACATAATTACCCACGGCAAAACCACTGGCATAGGCAAATGCAAGATACCACTGCTCAAGATTTGTCAAAACTTGCGACGCAGCCATCAACCAAATGATGATCTCAAAGAAACCTATAAAAGAGGCCAAAATTTTATGGCCACGAAAAACTACAATTGTTCGAAATGTACCAAGGGAAACATCCGCGACTCGAGAAAGGAATATCAAGGGGACTAATAAATAAGGGTACTCTATAAGTGTTTCGATAAAAAATACTCCTTGATAACTGTAATTAAGGCATTAACTTACCGATTAAAGGAACATAAACATTGTAGTTATTCCAAAACCGTATGTTTAGAGTAGCCCCATATAGACAAACACACTAAATAAATATTTATTGATCAAATCGCCATTTACTTACCACGTAAAGTGCGCAATATACGCCAAAGATTAAGCTTGAGAACGGACTAATAAAAACGCAGATATAGAAAGGCTAAATAATAGCTTTACAACTAAGACACAAAAAAGGGCAAAACGCGTTATTTAATAGTCGTTTCATCACCCACGCCTACCTGCCAATGACGCTGTATCTCATAATAAAGAAACGACGCCGTCCATGTTATAAGCACCAAGCCTGTTAGTGATTCAATACCGGTTAGATACCTCAATGGCCGCTAGGGTGAATATCACCAAACCCCAGCGTGGTATAGACGGCAAAAGAAAAGCAAGCGCAATCCATTAAACTGCCATTGAACTCACCACTAAGACAACCCCATTCCTCCTATTTATTCATAAAATAATAAGCAATAGCAAAAATCCATATTTAAATTGCATAGGCAATCAGCGCATCAAATTCACCCACTTCAATTCTAAAGTAATGCAGTACGGTTATTTTGACCAAACAAACACTCATTTGGTAGAAAAACTCATAGAGCACTAACACAGATACCGCCACAACAAGACAGTTTAAAATAAAGATATACACAGCGAAAAAGCCTTTTTCTTGGCAGGAAATACAACAAAGTAAATAATATTATCTTGAAAATAATCTATTTTTAAGCAACCGCTAATTTAGACACATAAATGAGGTAGGCTATCTATGCCTTGAAAATTATGACCTATTTATAATCACCTATATAACACATCACAATATTAACGAGACACTCATTACAATCACCTTATTATTACCTAAATTTAGGCAAGCTAATTACAGCCTAATATGACATTGCATTGAGTGCCTACGTAAAACGATTACTGCAATAAAATGAGAATGAAAAAGTCACAATATTATTTAAGACCTATTTCATCCGGATGCACACATCCATTATTAACCGCCACAAGGTGGCGCTTCACTTTGGCAGAACTTAACGTGATCTTTCACATTGCACCACAACCCATCTTCATCACCATACTGCCAGTTATCTTCTTGTGGCGTCGAACCACTTTCCTCAAAAGCACGTGTATATTCAGACACATAACCTGAGCTCACTGATGTAATAATTGTAATGGGCGGCGCTTGATCGCCTTCAATCACACAACAGCCATTTGGGTCAGTACATGAACTCCCATTGAAAGGGGTTAGGTCCCCATATGTCCCGCCATTTCCGACTGTACCACCCACATGGCAAGCCGATGCCGTTGGACTTGCATCAGGGTGTCCCATTGGCACGACGATGATTGCCGCCATCGCATGACCACTGACGAATAAGCTCATAATGACAATACTGAGCGCAGACAACAGCTTACTTTGAATATTCATGATTCACTCCTTGCTGTGTGAAAACAAAAGCCAGTATTGGCATGCCTGTCATAATTCTTTTACTTACGTTTTTCATTTTGCCTCCCATTGTAAATACATGACTGACAATCCAATGATTGCCAGACCCAAGTGTAGGAAAGATCTATGGCACTGATAGACTGTTAAGTTATTTAAAGATGTCTTATTATCGGAAGAGAGGAATTCATTATGTACTTGAAAGATTTACTGTCTCGCGGCTTGTTTTTAAAAATAAAACTGAGTCACAAAAATATTTTTTACGCAATAATATAAATAAAAAACCACAGTAACTCTTATTTAATATAACGGACTCAATTTCAACCGTCACACTATTTACTATGTGAAATCAGTCACTATTTAAGATGATTTATCTCGTCATTCATACATGCTTCACCTAACTTAAAGTACAGCGGCGATACAATTTAAATTTTTATTTTCTGTAATCAAAAGTCAGCGGGGTAATTTGCGAATTGGAGAGACATTATCCTCAAACGGCACATGTCGCCGACGAAATGTGATGCCTTCAACGTATTCAGGCTGACTAATCCGATCCATCCTAAAATGACGAAAATCTTTACGCGCTGGGTCCCAAGCCACCAAATACCATAATGGCGGTAAAATCAGCATGGCTTGCGGCTCAACATCTCGGCTAGTTACCACCCCTTTTGCATCTCGGTACGCAAAGCGCAAATGTAATCTTTGCAAAAAAGCCACCTCAAAAGCGGGCAGCAGCGCGGGGTCCATTGCGCCCATATCGGATATATCTACCTGCGGTGCAAGTCTCCCGACATACAAGCAATCCAGAAAACGACGCAGATCGCGTACCTTATCTGATGGTAATGCTTTTTCAATTTTGGCCAGTCCAGCATCTGCCAGCCCCGAAAACGGCAGGTTTCCGGCTGCGCGCATCGAAGCAACACTAATGAGAAGCGCAAAAACCTCCGCAACCGAAAGTCGCGCAGTTGTCTGAACAGATTGCGGATCAAGCTGTAACCCCCCTCCACGCCCAGGTTCAGAGTAAATAACAAAGCCCTCATCACGCAGCGCGCTAATATCACGCAACACGGTACGCCTCGATGCACCGACCTCCGCCGCCAAGTCTGCAACTGTCGATGTACCGCTGCGGCGCAGGCTTCGCACGATGGATTCTTGTCGTAGACGAACATTCATTTTGTCAGGTTACCATTCAATGGTGACAGTATTTGGCACCATTAGGTTATATACATTATCTGTCCATGTCAGCAAGGAGATTTCGAAATGGTCACACACATTCGCAAATTCCCAAGACAGGAAGGAATGCCATCTAAAACAGAAGGCACAGCCTGATCACCTCAAATAGTTAAAAGAGAAAAACAATGCTAAATACAATCGATTTCCCCAAGCCCACCCTTATTTCAGTCAATGGGGTAACACTCGAGGTCTTCGAAGCAGGCCAACAAAATGTAGGCAACCCTATTGTGCTTTGTCATGGCTGGCCAGAACATGCTTTTTCTTGGCGCCACCAAATACCGGCCCTTGCAGCCGCAGGCTATCATGTCATCGCTCCAAACCAGCGGGGATATGGCAATTCATCGTGCCCGCCAGAAGTAACTGCTTATGATATCGAACAATTATCAGGGGACCTCATCGCACTTCTCGATCACTACGGATACGAAGATGCCACCTTTGTCGGCCATGACTGGGGTGCCAATGTCGTTTGGGGACTGGCCTTATTGCACCCGAAGCGGGTAAATAAAATCATAAATTTAGCTCTGCCCTACCAAGTTCGCACAGCAAAACCGTGGATCGAGTTCATGGAAGAGTTTCTTGGCGACGACTATTATTTTGTTCACTTCAATCGACAGCCCGGCGTTGCAGATGCCGTGCTAAATGAAAATACCGCACAGTTCCTTCACAACATGTTCCGCAAGAACATCCCAACTGCGTTACCTGAACCTGGCATGATGATGATCAAACTCGCCAAAGCAGAAACGCCACTCGGTGAGCCTATAATGAGTGCCGAAGAACTCGCTGTTTTTGTATCCTCCTTCAAATCATCAGGATTCACTGGCAGCATTAATTGGTATAGAAATATTGACCGCAACTGGCATTTATTAGCGCACGTGAATCCCATCATTCAACACCCTACACTTATGATCTATGGCGATCACGATGCCATCCCCGAATCTCAAAACCTAACAGAATTCGTACCTAACGTAGAGGTGGTCAATTTAGATTGTGGCCATTGGATCCAGCAAGAAAAACCAAAAGAAACAAACCAAGTCATTTTAAAATGGTTAAAAAAGCAGAATAACGCATAAAACCAAGCGCGCTTGTAAGGCACAACGCAACCCCTTCGGACAAACCGGAGGGTAAACGAGCATACGGTAACAACACAAACCCATTACAGAAAAATGCGCTGTAATGTAAAGAGTGCCACTAACAAAGGAGATTAGAAGATGGCGGATGTCATTTTTTTCATAAACCAAGAAGTGCTTAGCGATTGGTTAGAAGCACATCATGCTAACACAAGTGAACTTTGGCTCGGCTATTACAAAAAAGGCACTGAACGTGAAACCATCACATGGTCTGAATCAGTCGATACCGCTCTTCGCTTTGGGTGGATTGACGGCATACGAAAAACAATTGATCAAGAGAGCTATAAGATTCGCTTTACTCCACGCAAAACAAACAGTGTATGGAGCGCTGTAAACATAAAGAAAGTAAAAACACTGATACAATTTGGTAAGATGAAACCAGAAGGCATGCACGTTTTTAACAATCGAACGGATGCGCAAGGCTATTCTTCTGAGCAAAGGAATATACCACTTGCCAAAGAGTATGAAGAGCAG
>JAWUXY010000110.1:0-15793 GCA_034111105.1 Bermanella sp.
TGTAATGCCTAATCGATTGGCCACATCGGCAATGGAATGGCCATTTTCAGTCACTTGCTTGACCGCTGCTATCTTGAATTCTTCGTTGTATCGTTCACCAGCCATAATGGCCTCCTCTTTAAGTACATTATATAGTTAAAGAGTGTCTAGTGAACTAGGGGCGATTCAAACAATAAAAAACCGAGAAAATTGCTCGATTTTTTATTTGAATATTCATTAAATATAATTAATGCACCGCACTTTCAAAATTGACTTGTCGCTTACGATTGAGTGACAGCAATAACTCGGCTTCTGAATGACTAAACCCACAACTGCTCACTAGATCATTCTCGGTGGCGCCCATTGCAATCAAACGAGATGCTTGATCATAGGAGGGGTGTTCCGGTTGAGAGTTCAAGATAGCAAATTGCTTTTTAAGTACTTCAGCGAGTCGGCGCTCGGTTTCTAATACTTTTTGCCCCATACCAATGGCACTTTTAGAAAGCGACGCCATGTCTTCATTTAATCGGTGATTTAATAACACTTGCTGTCGTTTTTGCACCAACAGAACTCGCGCATTATAGAATGCCATCGAACACGCTAGTATTGATGTACTGGCAGCAATAATAAGTAATAGAGGATGTACTGACGCGCTTAGCGCCCAAGACGATACAAGTTCCAACATGATTCACTCGCAGTTGCCTATTAGGCAAGTTTTAATTTTATTATGAATACCAAGCATTTTTTACAGTAAATGCTTGGTATCAACTGCTTGATGCTGCTTTTTTTTGAGAGGCCTTATTTAACGTTAAAAGTCGTTAAGCTCTGCCCATTCTTCATCGGACATCATTTTTTCAAGGTCAACCAAAATAAGCAGTTCATCGTTTTTATGACAAACCCCTTGAATAAATTTAGCGGTTTCTTCATTGCCAACATTTGGTGTGGTTTCGATTTCAGACTGACGCAGGTAAACCACTTCGGCGACTGCATCCACTAAAATACCCACTACTTGGTTTTCGGTTTCAATAATCACAATACGGGTTTGATCATTGGTTTCTGTTCCGATTAAACCAAAACGCAAACGGGTATCAATTACCGTCACCACATTACCGCGAAGATTGATAATACCCAGTACATACGGAGGTGCACCCGGTACTGGAGCGATCTCGGTGTGACGCAGTACTTCTTGCACCTGCATCACATTGATGCCGTAGGTCTCGTTATCTAAACGAAAGGTGACCCACTGCAACACGGGATCTTCAGCAACCCCTTTTGCTTCATAGGTACTCATCAACTCACTCCTATATATGGCGTAGCCAACATAATGTTTGCCTCTATACGCCAGCGGCCAAGTAAAATCCGACTACTTGTCAAATTCATAACATTCCTTGTTATTAGTTTAGACTAGAGCAGGTTGTGTGCCAGTCGAGTTCGAATTTAAGCGTCATCGTTATTTTGCTTCAGCTTCTAACAAGTCAATCAGGCTATCAACATGAATCAAGGCACACATATGATCCACCACTGTGCCAGATAACCATTGGCGCTTGCCTTGCTGAGAGCGCCATTTCACCTGGTCTGGCTCAAGACGCACGGTGCTGTACACCTTTTTACACGCTAATGACCACTTGCTGCGCTGTAACTGAATAACATAGTCAAAGCCATCGTCAGCTAAATTGAAGCCTTTTTCTGGCATGATGTATTTGGCCGTATCGACTACATATAGATGTTGTTCATTCTCAATATAAGCGCCTATAAACCAATCAGGGCGCCCAATCAGTTGATTGGTTTCATGCTCTACTTTAATAATTTTACCTAATGCTTCCATAGATACCGCTAACTTCAGGCCGCATACATCAAATAGTAGGACTTCAAACGCTTCTTGTGCCCAAATAGGGGCTTTAGGGTAACGCAGCGCTTTAGATGCGACCCTTGGTTCGTCAATGATTTGGCTATCAGTCTCAACCTGAACTTCTGGCACAACATCAATATTTTCACTTGGCTGAGCATCAATCTCGATAGGCTCAATATTTACACTTATCTGAGGCTGCGGTTGGTCAAGTATCACCACAGGTTCGACATCATCTTGTTTACTCGCAACGGGCGCTTCGCTGATAACGGGCTCATCTGGAACCGTTAGCTCGTTCATCACGGCTTGCTGCGGCTCGAATGTACTGGGCTCTTCAATGGCCCGTTCAACAACCTCCTCTATATCACTTACCATATCAGGGAATAAATCCACCAGCAGGTTGTCCATATATTCCTGAACAACCGTGGCAACATGGGCTGATTGAGTAACCGTTGGTTTTGGTGAGGAGGGATTATTCATGCATCATCTATCCCTGAGGTTTAATCCGAGTTCTATACAGCAGTATTTCACTTTGCTTAAATACATAGCGCTTTAACTGCCCATGGGGTAACGCATTGCCTAATAGTAAAAATTGTAAAAACGCTTCCCATATTATGTGCTCCGATACTTGGCTCATTGTCATTAATGCAAACGGATCGGTACACGGCTGTAAGCGATAACCAAAATCAACACTGTCTAGTGGTGTGTATGGTAACGACGCAATGATCGATGGTAACGACTCATCAAAAAAGAGGTTATCAAGATAATCGCTAACGACTTTATCTGATGCACTTAACATAGGTTATGCCGCACTGGCTGTGCTTAGTAAATTACTAAGCAGGTGTCGATATACCCTAATACCTCGCCCGTCTGGGTCTAGGTCTGAGGGGACTTTTGCAATAGCGCTGGCGTCACGGAATTTAGTATCAACAGGAATGGACTCAGCAAAAACTTGATCACCGTACAGCTCTCGAATTTTTTTCAGCGCATTAATAGACGCATGGGTTCGACGATCATAAAGCGTGGGGATAATGGTAAATGGCAATTGTTTTTTTGTACTTTGCATCACCATACCCAATGTATGCGTCATGCGTTCTAATCCTTTGACCGCTAAGAATTCGGTTTGCACCGGAATAAGCAACCGTTGCGCAGCGGCTAATGCATTGATCATTAACACCCCAAGAATAGGGGGGGTATCAATGAGAACAAATTCGTATTCATCCCACAAACTCGCCAAAGCTTTTGAGATAACTAAGCCCATACCACCCTGCCCTGCCACTTTGCGCTCAAGTGTGGCAAGCGCAGTACTGGCAGGGAATAAATCAATCCCTTCTTTTGTGGTGTTGCGGATGATTTTTTTAGGCAGGTCGTCCGGCACTTTGCCTTCGTGCATAAACAGGTCAAAAGTACTGAACTCAATTTCATCTGGGTCATACTGAAAATAACTGGTTAATGAACCATGGGGATCTAAGTCCACCATCAGCACACGATGGCCCTGCTCGCGCAGTAACCCCGCAAGACTGACAGTCGTGGTGGTTTTACCAACACCACCCTTTTGATTTGCTACGGCCCATACGTGCACAACTCACTCCTTGGCCCAAACACAAATTACCGCAAAAGCAGTAACTTTATTGACCTGTCCAATACTATGCAGGTTTTATTCCTATCATTACTATTAAGGATTAGCAGATAAGTGCGCATCCGTCACAGTTTTAATGCGATTAACATTTTCATTGTTACTATGAATTAAGAATAGCACTCGTCGGTTAATTGATTGGCCGTCCTCATCATCATTTGTCGCAATTGGCTGAAACGGCCCATAATTAACCGCAGCTAAACGCAAAGGTGATACATCATCTAACGTCAATAGCTGCATAATCGCGATTCCCTGATTAGCCGCTAATCGCCAAGGATTCACCTGAGACACTTGATCATCGGTAAACACTTCGATATTGACAAAATTAGGAATTTTTTCGAGCTCATCGGCTAATCTGGATAGGATGTATTCGCCTTCAACGCTCACCACATCGGTATTATTTTTAAAAATATAATCAGATGGAATCTCTAGCTGTAAAAACTGGTTAACTTTTTGCAAAGTCACCCTTGGCATATTTATCGACGTATCAATTAAGCCTTGCAATGCGTTTTGAATTTTTGTGTTGCTCTCATCAAAACTTTCGCTTTCTTTTTCACCCTCTTCTGGCTTTCTTAACGTTTCAGACAGTTGTGATATTAACGTTTGAAAATCTTGCGATAGTGTTAAGGCTGCTGGCTGATCAAAGACGCCCACAAATACCGCACTCATTTGTTTAAACTTTTCATCATTAAGTGAAGACGATGCGTAAAGCACCACAAAAAATGCAAACATGAGAGTCATGAAATCGGCATAAGACACCATCCAGCGCTGGGCATGTACCGATTCTGGTGGAACATGTCGCCTAGCCATCGGTTATTCCTTCCATTACGTCGTGCCTTTTTTTAAATTCTCATAACGATAGCGAATAGAATTAGGATGCTCGCCTTCGGCAATGGCAACAAGCCCCTCAATAATCAGCTCGTTGTATAAATATTCTTTTCTGACTAAAAATTTAAGCCGCTGAGCAATGGGTAACAAAATTAAGTTTGCAATGCCTACACCATAAATAGTCGCGATAAAAGCCGTGGCAATACCGGGCCCAATTTGCTCTGGGTCTGTCAAATTACCCAGCACCTGCATTAGCCCTAATACCGCACCTAGAATTCCAATTGTGGGGGCATAACCACCTAAACTTTCGTATACATGTGCGGCTTGTAGGCCTGCATCTTCTTGCCGATATAAATCCAATTCTAAACTTGAGCGAATCGCTGCTGGGGTTTGCCCATCGGCCAATAAATTTAACCCTTTCTTAGCGAGGGGCATCGCTGACTTTGCACTTTTTTCTAAACCAATTAGCCCTTCTTTACGCGCCGTTTGTGACCATTTACATAACGTATTCAATAATTCATCGAGACTATTGATGGGAGGGTAAACCAACCAAAGAGAGCGTGTAAGCGCACATTTCATGACCGCAAGAGGGGTTTGTACGAGTACAGCCGAAAGGGTGCCACCAAATACAATAATCGCAGCGGGACCATTGAGTAATGCTGAATTTAAACCGCCTTCTAGCATGTTCCCAAGCAATATAGCGGCTATGCCCAGCACAATCCCGACTAGGCCAAGAATATCCATTAGCGGACCTCTTTAATCAACTTTGCCGCTATGTCGTGTAACGGTAAAACGGCGTCGGCTAAGTTCGCTTTTGCAATGGCCATAGGCATGCCATAAATCACACAGGTTTCTTGATCTTGTGACCATATAAATGAGCCACCTTCCTTCATTAAGGCCGCACCTTCTTTGCCGTCACTGCCCATGCCTGTTAATACGATGCCTAATGCTTTTCCAGGATAATGTTTTGCCGCGCTGGCAAACGTAATATCAACACAAGGGCGGTAATTAACACGATCATCGCCCTCTATGACTTTCACTCGACCACGGTCTAACATTAACTGCTGCCCACCTGGGGCCAACAATGCCAGCCCCGGCTTTAGTTGATCACCATCTTCTGCCAGCTTTACACTAATACTGCATAACTTATCTAATCGTTCTGCAAACGCACCCGTAAATGATGCTGGCATATGCTGAATTAAGATAATCGGTTTTGGAAAGTTTTGGGGCAATTTCGTTAACACTTTTTGTAGTGCAACCGGGCCACCAGTACTGGTGCCAATTAACACAACATCAATCGCCCCGAGCCGGGTATTGTTTTCAGTTCTTTTTTCTTTTGTATCTGAATATACATTTATCGGTATTGGATCCGAGACAACTTTGGTTTGAGAACGAACATCCCTTACAACGGGTGCAACGACGGGTTCAACTTTATTGCCCGTAATTGGAGAAGGAGCCGCTGGAGGTGACGTATAAGACTGGCTAGGCGCGGAGCGATTATAGTATTTAGCAACGTTTTTTATTTTATCACTCAGTGTGCTGCGTATCTTGTCGCCACCACGTTGTAAATCTTCGAAATTTTTCGGTAGGAAATCAACCGCGCCTGCATCTAATGCATCGAGCGTTACACGAGCGCCGTCGTATGTTAAAGATGAGAACATTAAAACCGGTGTTGGTTTTAACTTCATAATATTACGTAATGCCGTTAAGCCATCCATCACTGGCATTTCGTAATCCATGGTGACGACATCAGGATTTAAACTCTCGACTTTTTCAATTGCCTCACGGCCATTATTGGCAAAACCAACAATTTGGATGTCTGTAACAGGTTTGAGAATTTCCGATATGCGTTTTTGGAAAAAACTGGAATCATCCACCACTAATAATCGAATTGCCATTGCGACTCCATAAACTCACTGTATTCATATGCATGCAACAGACAAAGTGATCACGAATTTCGGCTAGCTTACGCCGCGATTAAACTGTTCTTTTTAGCATAATGATGAAGCATGCTTGGCACATCTAAAATCAATGCAATTCGACCATCACCCGTAATAGTCGCCCCTGCCATACCCGGTGTACCTTGTAGCATTTTACCGAGTGGTTTAATGACCACTTCTTCTTGGCCAATCAATTGATCAACCACAAACCCTACTCGTTGTGTTCCCACGGATACCACCACCACATGACCTTCTTTTCCTGCGTTTTCATCCGTTTTAATATCGTGTACTAACCAGTTTTTCAGATGAAATAGCGGCACGGCTTTATCACGAACCACAACCACTTCTTGACCATCAATCACATTAGTACGAGAGAGGTCTAGGTGAAATATTTCGTTAACACTCACAAGTGGGAACGCAAACGCTTGATCTTGTAGCATGACCATTAACGTCGGCATGATGGCTAACGTCAGCGGGACTTTAATCATGATTTTCGAACCACGACCTAGTACCGAATCAATATTTAAGGTGCCGTTGAGTTGGGTGATTTTTGTTTTCACCACGTCCATACCTACACCGCGGCCTGAAATATCACTGATTTCAGTTTTGGTTGAAAAGCCAGGTGCAAAAATCAAATTAAACGATTCCGAATCACTTAAACGATCGGCTGCGTCTTGATCCATAACGCCTTTATCAACCGCAATTTGCTGTAGTTTTTTAGGGTCCATACCTTTGCCATCATCTTGAATCGATAACAATATGTGATCACCTTCTTGCTCAGCGGATAACACAACGGTGCCATTTCTTGATTTACCAGACGCCTCACGCTCCTCTGGTTGCTCAATACCATGATCCACTGCGTTTCTCACTAAGTGGACGAGTGGATCGGCAAGTGCTTCGACCAAGTTTTTATCTAAATCCGTTTCTTCACCTTTTAGCTCTAGCGTTACTTCTTTTTTCAAGTTACGCGCTAAGTCACGTACGACTCGAGGGAAGCGACCAAAGACTTTCTTGATGGGCTGCATCCGAGTTTTCATAACGGAGGTTTGCAAGTCACCCGTCACCACGTCTAAATTCGCAACAGCCTTCGCCATGGCTTCGTCTGTGCTTTTTAAACCCAAGCGCACTAATCGATTACGCACTAATACTAATTCACCAACCATATTCATGATGTCATCAAGGCGTTTCGTATCGACACGTACCGTGGTTTCAGCGGCGGCAGGTGGCTCTGCTTTTTTCGCAGGTGCGGCAGGTGCTGCTGCCGTAGGAGCGGCTGATGCAGTTGGTGTTGGTGTCGCTGTCGGTTTTTCAGGCGGCGCAGCTGGTTTTGGTGTTTGCGCCGCAGCGGCGGGAGCCGCAGACTCGCCATCCGTTATGGTTGGGCCTTTGCCTTTGCCATGTAATTTGTCCAGCAAGTCTTCGAATTCAGATTCGGAGATAGAGGCGTCACTGTCACCACTTTCAGCAACCGGCTCAGGTGCGGCAGGTTTAGCTGGCTCAGCGCCTGCGTCTATTGTCGGCCCTTTACCTGGCCCATGTAATTTATCAAGTAAGGCATCAAATTCATCAGACGTAATTTCATCGCCAGAATCATCAGTGACTGGATCAGGAACCGTCGCTTTAGGCGCAGCTTCTTTTGCCGCTCCGTCTTTTGGCGCCTCGAGAGAATCTAATAAATTTTCAAATTCTTCATCGGTTATATCACCGTCATCTGCCGTTTCACCTGATGCGGCTGGCTCTGCTGGTTTAGGCGCTTCAGGCGCAGACTCTTCTACCACTGGCGCGGCAGGTGCTTCTGCCGATTCCGGTTTAGAATATCGTGATAAATCAGCAATAAGGGCAGGATCAGCCGGTTGCGGCATTTCACCGGCACGCACTGAGTCAAACATTTCATTAACGGTATCAAGCGCTTTTAATACAACATCCATCAAGTCTGACGTGACAGTACGTTGTCCATTTCGCAATATATCGAATACATTTTCGGCCACATGACAACATGCAACTAAAGCGTCAAGTTGTAAAAAACCCGCGCCCCCTTTAACCGTATGAAAGCCACGGAAAATAGAATTAAGTAAATCGTGATCATCTGGACGATTTTCTAAGTCGACTAGTTGCTCAGATAACAACTCTAGAATCTCACCTGCTTCAACAAGGAAGTCCTGGAGGATTTCTTCATCAGCGTCCAAACTCATCCGTTTACTCCTTTAAAAACCAAGACTGGATAATAAGTCATCTACGTCATCCTGATCTGATGCCACGTCTTCGTTATCTTCAGCATTTAACTGAGGTCCGACCCCTTTATTTGGATCATCTATTTCATCAGGGGTATCAACAACACTGTGTTTAATTCCCGTCATTTGATCCACATGACCTGCCATGGCCACCAAATTCACTAAGCGTGCTTCAACGTCTGTCACCATAGTCGTAATGCGTTGAATCACTTGACCGGTTAAATCTTGAAAATCTTGGGCAAGTAGAATGTCACTTAAATTGCCGTTTAATTTCCGAGTATTTTTGTCGGTATTTTCTAAAAAGGTGTTAATGCGTTTTGTTAGTTCACGAAACTCATCAGCACTTAAATCTTTATTCAAGAAGCGGTTCCATTCTTGGTGTATCTCGGAAGCTTCACTGGCTATAGCTTCAGAAAGCGGCATGCTTTCATCAACTTTATCCATAGTTTTGTTCGCAGCTTTTGCCGTCATTTCGACGACATACTGCAGACCTTCATGCGCACCATCTATTTCAGATCCTGCGCCTTTTGAATCACCATCAAGTTTAAAGTTTTTGATCGATTCATGTAGCGCCCGAGTAAGTTGGCCAATCTCTTGATAGAGATTTTCGTCCCTTACTTGTTGCAAATCCTGAATTAAACCAACTGCACCTGCCAGATCATTATTCTCTAGCCGACCCATTAACTCATTGGCTTTTTCAGAAAACAGCTTTGCAAACTCATTATTTGAGTTTTTAATATCTGCATCTGCCATGACAATTCCCTAGTCAGCCATCAACGCGCTCAAAGATTTTTTCAATCTTTTCCTTAAGCACGGCTGCAGTGAATGGTTTAATAACATAGCCATTTACCCCAGCTTGAGCCGCCGCCACAATTTGGTCACGTTTAGCTTCTGCGGTTACCATTAATACGGGTAACTTTTTCAAGCGCTCGTCTTCACGCACATGCTTTAACAGTTCAATACCCGTCATGCCGGGCATGTTCCAATCGGTGACTAAGAAATCAAAGTCGCCACTTTGTAACATGGGCAAGGCCGTATTACCGTCGTCTGCTTCTTGAGTGTTGGTAAAGCCCAAATCTCTCAACAGATTTTTGATGATGCGTCTCATGGTGGAGAAATCGTCCACAACGAGTATTTTCATATTTTTATCCAAAGCTACCTCCCAGCGCCCTGGCCAAAGACTCTATTACCTATTTTTAGTCTAGCCAGTGTTATCAAGTTATCCAGCAGGTTGATGTTAAATATAAGACTAGGCGAATATGACCCACTCTCAATATCCCGTATTTATTTTGCTTGCTGCTCTGCCCATTCTGATAAACGGGCTCTTAAACGCAACGCTGCTTGGCTGTGAATCTGACTGACGCGTGATTCACTCACGTCCAGCACAGCACCAATCTCTTTTAGGTTTAGCTCTTCATCATAATAAAGGGCAAGTACCAATTGCTCTCGTTCGGGTAATTTTTCGATCGCACGAGCAAGGTGCTGTTGAAAATGCTGTGACTGGAGCCCCTCAAGGGGCCCTGATTCATCATGACTGATGAGATCACCTTCACGTTCACCCGGTTGGCTCAGTAACTCCTCAAAGCTAAATAAGCGCGAGCCCATACCATCCTGTAAATGTTGATGGTATTCATCTAAGGTCATCTCGAGTGCTTCAGCCACTTCGTGATCTTGTGCGTCACGACCCGTCTGGGATTCGACAAATCGAATGGCTTCCGCAATTTTGCGGCTATTACGATGGACTGAGCGTGGTGCCCAATCCCCTTTGCGAATTTCATCCAGCATGGCACCACGAATACGAATACCCGCATAGGTTTCAAAGCTCGCACCTTTGCTGGGTTCATATTTACGAGCAGCTTCGATCAAGCCAATCATGCCTGACTGTATTAAGTCATCCAGTTGCACTGACGGGGGCAAACGCCCTTTTAAATGATGGCCAATGCGTTTCACTAAAGAGGCGTACTCTTCAATAAGCTGGTTATAGTTAGGATTTTGCTCACCTGTGTACATGGCGAAACCACTTGCTACGGCCATAAATCATCCACGAGCTGTTGATACTAAATTCTCCACAAAAAATTCTAAATTACCCCGCGCACTGGTGGGCAATGGCCAAGAGTCGACCTTTTTCGCTAAAGATTTATACGCCAATGAGGCTTTCGCTCTAGGATACGCTTCTACAACGGCGCGCTGCCTTTGCACCGAGCGCTTCACGCTATCGTCAAATGGAATGCAGCCAACATACTGTAAAGCCACATCTAAAAAACGATCGGTTACTTTGGTTAACTTAGCAAACAGGTTATGACCGTCTTGTGAGGTTTTGACCATGTTAGCCAACACGCGAAAACGGAATAAGCCGTGATCGCGATTCAGTAATTTAATTAACGCATAGGCATCCGTAATACTGGTCGGTTCATCTGTAACCACAATCATGGCTTCTTGCGCAGCTTTAACAAAACTCACCACGCCATCACCAATGCCTGCCGCGGTATCAATGATTAATACGTCTAATTGATCAGCTATCGAGCTAAATGCACGAATTAACCCAGCATGCTCTCTTGGGTCAAGTTGAGCCATTTCTTGCGTACCTGACGCAGAGGGAATAATGCGAATACCGGCGGGGCCAGTCACTAATACATCTCGTAAACTGATTTCACCGCTTAAAACATTGCTGATATTATTTTTCGCCGTCAAACCCAGTAGCACGTCAATATTGGCAAGACCCAAATCCGCATCTAATAAAACAACACGACGGCCCATCTCAGCCAATGCAATGCTGAGGTTAACTGACACGTTACTTTTGCCGACGCCACCTTTACCACCCGTGACCGCTATTACTTGAACTGGATGCATTAAACACTCCCCTTATATAAGAGCTTAGTGCAATTAGAGCAAATCGCCGTAGTTCCCATCATCATAAATACATAATCCCCCATAAATCACGCCTCCTGTTCTAGCCATAGCTGGCTGATAACCGCTACCAAGCACCTGCGGCTATGTTTTGCTGTACCGCTACTTGTTGCTCCTGCTGGGCCCTTCTTACCACTTCTTTCACAAGGGCTTTAGCATTAGCAGGGTCAAAATCATCCGGAATCCGCTGCCCGTTCGTGCTATAGGCTAAGTTCAATTTACACTCAAGTAGCACGGTGATGACGTCCCCTAAGCTGCTGGCTTCATCTACTTTTGTTAATACACACCCACTTAATTTTGCGGCTTTATAGCTATGATAAACCTTACGCAGCACGCGACAGTTACTGGTGGCCGGCATGGCTAATAAGGTATGCACGGGTGTTTTCAATTGGGCGAGTTGATCTAGTTGATACTTCAACATTGGGTGTTCCGGCGTAAGGCCCGCTGTATCAATGAGCACTAAATCACATTGTTCTAACTCTTTAATACAGCCGCTCAGTGGATGGTCTTGATCAGCCACTTGTACAGGAACACCTAAAATTTGGCCTAACGTGCGCAGTTGATCGTGAGCCGCCAAGCGATAGTTATCCATGGTGATTAATCCCACTTTTGCGCCTTCATGCTCTAAGGTATAACGCACCGCCATTTTGGCAATGGTGGTCGTTTTGCCCGCACCCGTTGGGCCAACTAACGCAAATACGCCACCGCGTTTTAAACGATCACTCGGGCTGATATTAAGGTGTTGCGCCAAGTCATGTAGGCTGGCTTGCCATGCTAGTTTTTCATCATCATGACTTTGCACTTTGCGCAGCAGTTGATAAATAATCCAATCATCAAAACCCATTTGTTCAAGGCGTTGCCAAAGTTTGGCTTGTAATGCATTGGCTGGGCTAAATTTTTTCCATACAAAATTATTGTTTTGCTGAGTCGCAGTTGAACTTGAGCTATTAACTAATAAATCTTTAAGATCATTTAATTCATTGCGGACATCATTCAAGATTTGTTGATTGTGTTGTGACTTAGTTGACCTAATTTGTTCAACCGGTTGATGGTGATTAATCTCAGGCTCTGGTGGTTGGTATGCATAATTAGGGTCTTGGCGCTGCTGTTTAATTTGTTGCAATGAATGCTGTAAATCCGCTTTACTATTAACCTTGACTGACGCGGGCTTACTTCTAGGTTTAGCTTCTGGGTTTTGTTCTTTTTCGCGCTGACGTTTGAGAGATTCTAACTGGTCTTGTAACTTTAATTGCTCTTCTACATCGTGACGTTCGTTGTCATTAAGAAACGGCCATGGGTTACTTTCTTTTGATTTTGCAGGCGCCTTACTCGTTTGCTTTTCATCCTGGTCATCGAATTCATCCGATTGATAAATGGGTGTCGTTTTCTTTGCACTGACAGGTTCGTAATTTTGAGCCACGATAATTTCAACACCGCCTTTTACGCGGTGATTCGATAAAATGACGGCATCCGGCCCCATTTCATCGCGAACGGTTTTTAACGCTTTTTGCATACTGCTGGCAGTAAAACGACGTACCTTCATAATAGTATTCTCAATTAACGTAAGCTGTGCTTAGGTTTAATCCTTTAAAGTGACTAAGTTCAAACGGGTTATATTTTTGCATCGTGTCATGGCTATGCCCCTATGGTGGCAGCAATGGTAATTTGTTTGTTATCCGGCACTTCTTGATAAGACACCACATGCAACGTATCCGTCGTATTTCTTACAAAGTTAGCCAACACCGGACGCAAAAAGCCACTGACTAATAGCACGGCCGGGTTGCCTGCCATCTCTTGATTTCTGGCTGCCTCTATTAAAGAATTTTGTAATTTTTCGGCCATGCTTGGCTCTAAAATCATATTGTCCGCGCCACCATTTTGCTGTTTACTTTGCTGTACTGTTTTGAGCAATAACTGTTCCAATGATGGCTCCAGCGTAATAACTGATAAATCATCTGCATTACCGTAAATACTCTGCACAATTAAACGCTTAAGTGACTTACGTACTTGCACCGTTAGAGCGGCGGTATCTTGACTATCGATGGTGGTGTTCGCCAACGCTTCTGCTATTGAGCGCATATCGCGCACTGGCACACCTTCGGTTAATAAATTTTGTAAGATTGATAATAATTGACTGAGGTTTAACGTATTTGGAACGAGTTCTTCGGCGAGCTTAGGGGATATTTTGGCCAGTCGATCCAGCATTTGTTGCACTTCTTCATGACCAATTAATTCATGAGCATGTTTTTGCAATAATTGATTAAGGTGTGTAGCAACGACCGTACTTGAGTCCACGACGGTATAACCTAATGTTTGCGCTTGATCTTTTTTATATTCATCAATCCATACTGCATCCAAACCAAACGCCGGGTCTTTTGTGGCGGTGCCATCTAATGATCCAAACACTTGCCCTGGATTAATGGCCATTTCTTTGTCGGGCTCAATTAACGCCTCAGCGACACTCACACCCATTAATAAGATGCGATAAGCGTTGGGCATTAAGTCTAAATTATCGCGAATATGCACACTGGGAACCAAAAAGCCCAAGTCTTGTGACAACTTACGGCGAATGCCTTTTATGCGACTGAGTAATTGGCCCCCCTGATTTTTATCCACTAAGGGAATCAAGCGATAACCCACTTCTAAACCAATAATATCGACGGCTTCTACATCATCCCAATCCACCTCTTTACCGTCATTGCCCGGCAAGGCTTTTAACGGTTGAGAACCAGAGCCTGACGCTTGTCCTTGTGAGGCTGGCGAGCCAGCCGCTGTTTTTTGTGCCGCTTGGCGGGCACTGCCACCAATACCCTCATCAATGACATCGACTCTTTGATCTCGCTTATAAATTAAATAAGCAATAGTGGCAGCCACCAGGCCCAAGCCTAAAAAAGCCAAATGCGGCATACCTGGAATCAGGCCCATTAAAATCAAAATACCGGCGGCAACCGCTAAAGCACGAGATGAGCCAAACATTTGGTCAAAGACTTGACCGCCCATATCGCGTTCATCATTGTTACGGGTAACGATAATGGCCGTGGCCGTCGACAATAGCAGTGAAGGGATTTGCGCAACGAGGCCATCCCCAATCGTTAATAAGGCATACACTTCTGTGGCCCGAGAAAAATCTAAATCGTGTTGCGCCATACCAATGGCTAAGCCACCAATAATATTAATCAATAAAATCAGCATACCGGCGATGGCATCCCCTTTTACAAATTTACTGGCACCATCCATTGAACCGTAAAATTCAGCTTCATTTGCAACATCTTTACGACGGGTTTTGGCTTCATCGGCATCGATTAAACCTGCGTTTAAATCCGCATCAATCGCCATTTGCTTGCCCGGCATAGCGTCTAATGTAAACCGTGCACTTACTTCTGAAACCCTACCAGCACCTTTTGTTACCACCACAAAGTTAATGATCATGAGGATTAGAAAAACCACCAACCCCACGGCGTAATTACCACCCACTAACACTTCACCAAATGACTCAATCACTTTACCAGCCGCCGCACCACCTTCATGGCCTTCGAGTAGTACAACCCTTGTAGAGGCGACGTTAAGCGCTAAACGCAGTAATGTTGCAATCAATAATATACTTGGGAAAATGGCAAAATCTAACGGACGCGCCGCATAGATACTCACCATCAATACAACAATGGAAAGTGCAATATTAAAGGTGAAAAACACATCAAGTAAGAAGGTCGGCACTGGCAGCGTCATCATGCCTAACAGCACCATGAGCATAAAAGGCACACCTAAATTACCAGCGAGCAAAGACCGAGTTTGTTGTAAGAGCTGCGGAAAATTGATTTGTGGTAAGCTTGCCCGATTAACTGCCATTTACATCCCAACTACGTTTGAAAATTTTGACGCTCGATGGGTTAGTGCAAGAATATGGCCAGAAAAATCATCCGCTTATGACCCTTTAGCTTACTTACACAAAGCGAAGGGCTTCGCCATAACCAAAGAGCATAAGTCACCATGAATGACGCTATTCAATATACATCCATTGAATATTTGAGTGGGGGGTATCAAGACACTCTCGTATTAAGAAACGCCATTTTACGTGTGCCCTTGGGGCTAACACTCAGTAACACGGATACTGCCAACGAGGATCAACAGCTTCACATCGGCGCATTTAGCCAAAATCAACTCATTGGCTGTGTTGTTATTGCGCCCGTTAAAAATGAAGTGGCAACATTTCGCATTAGGCAAATGGCCATCAGCGAAACATGCCAAGGAAAAAGCATTGGTAAATCACTGCTTATGCACGCTGAAGAGGTCATAAAAAATAATGGTGGTAAACGTATAATTTTAGATGCGCGCGTCATCGCACAAGGCTTTTACGAATCTCTTAAATATACAATAACGTCTGATGAATTTATTCATAATACGATTCCACACATCATGATGGAAAAAC
>JAWUXY010000111.1:0-41311 GCA_034111105.1 Bermanella sp.
CATATTTTTTTGTTTTGATAACACAAATATTTTATCAAGCGTATCTTTTAGTTTATTCACCTCATGAGTTATTTGATCATGATTCATTCCTCGATAACTAGACGAGGCAAACACGAGCCCACCGCTATTAATTACATAATCTGGGGCGTATAAAATATTTCTATCATGAATTAATTGAGCCACGTCGTCGTGGGCTAATTGATTATTGGCACAACCGGCAATGATTTTGCAGTTTAGTAATGACAGTGTCGTTTCGTTCAAGACGCCACCTAACCCGCATGGACTAAAGACATCACAAGGTTGTTGGTAAATTTCATTGGCGCGCACCACTTTTGCAGAAAACTGCTTCTGCGCCAGTTTGGTTCTGTTTTCATCAACATCGCACACAATCAATTGGCAGCCGGCATCGTGCAAGTGGCCGGCAAGTGCAAACCCCACATGACCTAAGCCTTGAATGGCAACTGTGATACCACTCAACGATTGCTTCATTAAAAAACGTACGGCTGTCTCGATGCCAATAAACATACCATGGGCGGTAGAGGGAGACGGGTCTCCAATATTACTTGAACTGCTCACAAATGGAGTTTGGCTTCTTATGGTGTCCATGTCTGACACCTGGGTGCCGCTGTCTATGGCAGTAATATAGCGACCACCTAAACTATGGATAAATTGCCCAAACTGCTTGAACAATGCCTCGCGGTCAAAGTCCCCTTTTGGCTTCATGATAACCGCTTTACCGCCACCTTGGGGCACACGCGCTAAAGCAGCCTTATAGCTCATACCTCGGGCTAAGCGCATAGCATCTTCTATGGCATCTATTTCACTGCTGTATTCGATAAATCGGCATCCGCCTAGAGCTGGCCCTAAACGTAAATTATGAAGTGCAACAACGGCATTGAGCGGGCCTTGCTGACAAAAGTGCAACTCTTGCACTGCTTGCGTGTGCATATTCGAGAACATACGCCGGACTCCCTTGTGAGGTTTACGACACAATGTATATGTGATGCAGCATTAACTGCGAATCCCTTTTGGGGATATATTTCAGTTTAGACACAAGCCTGTCAGAAAGTCTTATAAAAATTAGGATCGAGATTGAATGTATCTAAAGAAGATTTTTTAAGATGAAAAATGAATATCAAAGTGTCATTTATGCTTTAAAATCACGACGATTTACGCCACCTAAAAACGCGTCACACAACAAGGTGTAAATTAAAACATTATGTTCACGCGATAAAACATCTCAATTGAATGATTCTACTGTTATCTCAACAATTTAATTTTTCACTAATGGGCTTACCTACGTTTCATTCTACAGAAATGGCCCATTTTGTCTGCTCGATGGCAACCGTTACGAACGCAAAAATTAAAACGCTCTGCTCACATACCCAATACCAACATAAAAACGTGTGTTAATTAAAGATATTATTTTTCGATGTCTTCAGCCTGCTCTAGTAGCACAGACGTAATCCTTCATTTTTTATATAATATCACTAACAAACCCGAGTGTAATTGTGCTCTGGCTGTTTGAATTTCAATGCCCTTTCTATTTTATCATTTTTTCCGCGCTATAAAACATGCTGCTTCCTTTTTTCATTGACACAATATAATTGGCTTCAACTAAGCGATCATCCTACTACTAAGCGACGATCTATGGTCCAACCGCTCTCTGCATGAGCGGTAAGGTTCACAAAATTTAAAACCGCACTATTTAAAACAGACTTGAATAAAAGACATTTACATTCGAAATAACAAAATAGACATAAGTGCTTAATTTAAAAAATCCAACATTATTAGGCATTTCATATACATAAAGTAATATTTGTTTTGATGGGGCACAGATATTGCTCTGAATAAATAAGCCAGTAAAAACTCAATAAATACAGGCAGTTAATTAAGTATGAGCCAATTAGAATTATCAAGATTTGTGCAAAAGCATCAGCTAGGGCGTGAGTATATCCGCCAAGTAGCGGATTATTTTGCACCACTGGCCAGAGAAATAGTTAACCTGCACCAAAATAAAAAAAAACCAATCATAGTGACCATTAATGGTGCGCAGGGTTCGGGTAAAAGCACATTATCTGAACTTCTTGTGGAAATTTTCCAACAAAAATATGCACTGCATGGGGTTGCTCTGTCATTAGATGATTTTTATTACACACATACTGAGCGTCAGCACTTAGCTCATACCATTCACCCGCTATTCGCCACCAGAGGCGTACCGGGCACCCATGATATTTTGCTCGCCAATGAAACATTAGATCACTTAATGTCACACAACGGTGCGCAAACCATTTATGTCCCGCGCTTTAATAAAGCTATAGATGATCGCTTTGACGAAAAAGACTGGAGCCCGATTACCAAAAAACCAAATATTATTATTTTAGAAGGCTGGTGTGTAGGTGCATCTGCTCAAGCCCCTCAACAACTCATACAACCCATTAATGATTTAGAAGCACAAGAAGATCAACAAGCGTTATGGCGTAACTATGTCAATGAACAACTTAAAATGCAATACGAACCGCTATTTTCTCGGTCTGACTGCACTATTATGCTTAAAGCACCTAGTTTTGAATGTGTCTTTAATTGGCGCTTAGAACAAGAAGATAAATTAGTACGCAATTTAAAAAAAACGAATACTCAAACTATTCGTACGATGAATGAAAATGATATTAAGCGTTTCATACAGCACTACCAAAGGCTCACTGAGCATTTACTCGCCACGCTCCCAAATACAGCTCAGTATGTTTTTACATTAAACACAAAAAGAAAAATCATAAAACGCGACAAACAATCACAATTCAATGACCTAATAATTAAGCCCCTTATTTTCACCGATCTTGATGGTACACTCTTAGATCACCACAGCTATTCCCATCAAGCAGCTGATATAGCCTTGGCTTATTTAGAACAAAACAACATCCCCGTGATTCCTTGCAGCAGTAAGACCCAATTAGAAATCGAAAAACTACGTCATGATTTAAACAACAAACACCCTTTTATTATTGAAAATGGCGCGGCTGTTTTTATACCAAAAGACTATTTTACGTCTCAACCAGAAGACACTATTGAAGATGAAAATTACTGGATAAAATCATTTGTGCAACCACATGATCACTGGGTTCGTCAACTCAATACCATGCGCGATGAATTTAACGGTTTATACAAACCCTTTAGTGAAATGACCATAGAAGAAATAGCACAAGCAACCGACTTATCATTAGAGCAAGCAAGCTTAGCCGCCAAGCGTCAATACGGTGAGCCTGTTTTATGGCTAGGCAGTCACGAACAAAAAAACAACTTTATTCGCACATTAAAAAATAAGGGTGTAACGGTTTTACAAGGTGGGCGGTTTTTACATATCTGTGGAAATGCCAACAAAGGTAACGCACTTTTATGGTTAGCAAATACCTATCAAACACGGCTGAATCAGGACTACATCACCATTAGTATTGGTGATAGCCATAACGATCGCGAAATGCTCGACATGGCCGACAACGCCCTCATTATTCGCTCACCCGTTCACGATCTACCGCCATTATCTCGTATTGATCGCGTCACCATATCCGATGCGCTTGGACCTCAAGGCTGGGCACAAGGCGTTAATCGTATTTTAGATTCAATTTTTCTCGTGCAATTAATTAAAATAGGGGAACACCATGGCTGATTTTTATCAGAATGGCATCATCACCACGCTGCATAATTTAACTGATCGACACCTTGCCGATTTAGAAAACGATCTTGTGAGCTTTAACAAGCAAAGACCTATAGGCTTATTACTCCCCTCTTTATTTTCTGAACTTGAAGGTGAAGCGCTACCTAATATCGTCGAGCATATAAAACATGTGCCCTACTTAAGCGAAATTGTGATTGGTTTAGACCGTGCAGATGAAGATCAATACATGCATGCGCTAAAATTCTTTTCAACCTTACCTCAACATCACCGTGTACTGTGGAATGACGGTCCACGTTTAAAAGCCCTAGATTCACAACTGCAAGAAATGGGTTTAGCTCCAAAAGAAATGGGCAAAGGCCGTAATGTTTGGTACTGCATGGGTTACATGCTTTCATCTGGTAAAGCCGAATCCATTGCATTGCATGATTGCGACATTGTCACCTACACAAGCGAATTGCTTGCTCGCTTAGTATACCCAGTTGCAAACCCCTCTTTTAATTATGAATTCTGTAAAGGCTATTACGCTCGTATTGCAAGTGGCAAACTCAATGGCCGCGTTAGCCGATTACTCGTGACCCCCTTATTAAGAGCACTTAAATCCGTGGTTAAAGACAATGAAGAATATCTTAACTACATGGATAGCTTCCGCTATCCATTGGCAGGGGAATTTTCATTTAGACGAGACGTATTAAACGATATCCGGATTCCGAGTGACTGGGGGTTAGAAATTGGCGTGCTATCGGAGATGCACCGCAACTATGCAAACAATCGTCTTTGCCAAGTGGATATCGCAAAAATATATGACCATAAACATCAGGACTTATCATTGAGTGACCAGCAAGCGGGTTTATCAAAAATGTCCATTGATATAGCCAAAGCTCTGTTTCGAAAACTGGCAACAAAAGGCACCGTTTTTAACGAAGAAACTTTCCGCACTATTAAGGCCAGTTATTTTCGTATTGCATTAGATTTTGTCGAAACATATCGCAATGACGCAATCATGAATGGACTTAATTTTGATATTCACCAAGAAGAAGAAGCGGTTGAAATGTTCGCGAGAAATATCATGGATGCAGGCAAACGCTTTTTAGATAACCCCATGGAAACCCCTTTTATACCAAGTTGGAGCCGAGTGCAAAGTGCTATACCCGATATTTTCGAGCGACTGTATCAAGCGGTTGAAGAAGATCACGCTGAGTTCACGTCTAAGCTATAGGGTAAAGATTATGATGGATGCACACACCAAAGCACTACTCGAATCTAAAATACATCATCACTTGCAAGCCATTTATGGTGATGCTCAAACACCATCGGCTTTAGGGGAGTTAACTCAAGAACTCATCGATATCATGCGCTTCAAACAACATTATGAAGCGGTTTCGCCCCATCAAAATTACTGGACCGAAGAGGATGTGGCCGTGATTACCTATGGCCACAGTATTCAAAAAGAAAATGAGGCACCTCTTGCAACCCTGCATCACTTTTTAAACGACTACCTAAAAGACAGTTTTAATAGTGTTCATATATTACCATTTTTTCCTTACAGCGCAGATGATGGGTTTGCGGTTTGCGATTATTATGCAGTGAATCCTGAATTAGGACACTGGCAACACATAGAAAAAATTGCCGATGAATATCGATTAATGGCAGACCTTGTAATTAACCATTGTTCAGATCAAAGCCAATGGTTTAAGAATTTTATTAAAGGTGATGGTATTGGTCATGATTATTTTTATACCACAACAAAAGATGCGCCTGTATCACAAGTCGTTAGACCACGCACATCATCACTGTTACGTGAAACACAAACAGATAAAGGGTTAGAGCATGTCTGGTGTACTTTTAGTCATGAGCAAGTGGACTTAGATTTTTCAAATCCACAAGTATTAAAAGAGTTTATTAATATTATTCGTGATTACCTAGATAAAGGTATTCGAATTTTTCGCTTAGACGCCATTGCTTTTTTGTGGAAAAAACCAGGGACTAATTGCTTAAACTTAGATGAAACCCATGAGGTGGTGCGTTTAATTAGAACACTCATTGAACACACGCAACCCGATAGCATTATCATCACTGAAACCAATATTCCAAATATTGAAAACTTAAGCTATTTTGGTAATGCCAATGAAGCACATTGTGTATATAACTTCTCATTGCCCCCTCTTTTGGTTTACACCTTAGTCAGCGGAAACTGCCGTTACTTAAAACGTTGGTTGATGAGCATGCCACCTGCGCAACATGGCACGACTTATTTTAATTTCATTGCCTCCCATGATGGCATTGGCTTAAGACCCGCCGAAGGCTTATTAAGTGATACTGAACTGGCCACCTTGGTCAGCACAATGCAAAATTTTGGTGGCAAGATTTCATGGCGTGCAGGTGAAAACGGCGTTAAAAAACCCTATGAAGTCAACATTACATTATTTGATGCACTACAAGGCACAGAAAACGGTAAAGACGATTATGCATTAGCGCGTTTTTTATGTGCCCATGGCGTGATGCTCGCTTTAGAGGGCATTCCCGCACTGTATATTCACAGTGTATTAGGTACACATAACGACTATGAAAAACTAGAACGCACGCAGCAAAACCGATCAATAAATCGTCGTGAATGGCAATATGATGAATTGGTTACATTATTAAACGATGATAACAGTCATCACAAACAGGTTTATGAACAGATCACCCAATTAGTTCAACTTCGTCGAAAACAAAAAGCGTTTCACCCTAACGCAACCCAATTTACCTTACATATCGGTGATCATCTTTTTGGTTTTTGGCGACAAAGTATGGACCGCCGTCAAAGTATTTTCTGTATTTATAATATTACCGACCAAGAGCAACCGCTTCTATTATCAGATTTAAATTTGGTGGTCACCCACCACTGGCAAGACCTTATTGGTGGCGTCACGTTTGATAATACCCACGACGCCATCACACTAGAACCTTATCAAATGATGTGGATCGCCAACGTATAAACTAGGAGTGTAAAATGTCTCAAACACAAACCGTCAAAAAATGTTTATTTCCTGTGGCAGGTTATGGTACTCGATTTTTACCCGCCACCAAATCCATGCCGAAAGAAATGCTACCTGTAGTCAATAAACCACTCATCCAATACGCAGTTGAAGAAGCCATGGAAGCGGGCATCAATAAAATGGGGTTCATCACGGGTCGAGGTAAGCGTGCTATCGCCGATTATTTTGATAATAATTATGAACTTGAACACGAGATTGCAGGCAGCAAAAAGGCAGATAATTTAAACGACATTAATAAAGTTATGGACGAGGGGCAGTTTATTTTCATGCGCCAACGTGAAATGTTAGGCCTAGGCCATGCCATTTTAACCGGCGAACCCATTATTGGTAATGAGCCATTCGCAGTTATTTTGGCCGATGATTTATGCGTAGCGCCATTAAAGCAAGATTCAAGTAAATCAACATTAAGAGCCATGGCGCAATTGATTGAGCTATACAACCAATATCAATGTTGCATTGTGGCCATTGAAGAAGTACCAAAATCAGATACCGCAAGCTACGGTATTATTAGCGGTGAAGAAATAGCACCCGGTATTTATGACGTAACCGATATGGTTGAAAAACCCAATCCAGAAAACGCACCTACCAATATGGCCATTATCGGGCGTTACGTATTAACGCCACAGATTTTTGACTATTTACGCGAAACCAAGCCTGGTACGAACGGTGAAGTTCAAATTACGGATGCACTCAAACAAGTCGCAAAAGAAGAACGTGTTATTGCTGTGAAATTTGCAGGTGAGCGTTTTGACTGTGGCAGTGTTGAAGGATTTGTGCAGGCTACAAATTACTTTTTCGAGCACGAATTTAAAAGTGGCTAAACAATAGATATCATAAAATACGCTATAAATAAAAAGGCCTATTTAACGAATGTTAAATAGGCCTTTTATTAATGTATATCAATTGGAATTTCCATTACAGGGCTCATTTCACCTTCTACTGACACACAGGCTTCATCGTAAGGTAACTGCTGATACAATACCGCTGACTTACACTTTAATTTTCGTACAAGTATTTTACCTGCTTCTAAGCTATTACTTACAACTCGTTTACCCTTATTGTCATACACAGCAAAGCGCTCGCCCTTGTCATGTGCATATAATTGATAAGACATGCCACATATACTCACCAGCATAAGTTTATCAACAGGATGATCAAGTTGCTGTATCTCATTCATTGTCATTTTCATACTGACTCACTTAACAGTCTTGATTTAAGCTGTTTACGTGAAATAGATCATTACGGTTTATGACAAAAGTGAAAAAACGATGTTTGTTTGTATCAATACCTTATAAAAATACAAGGCTTTACAACCGGCATTGATAATGCGATGTATCATACCGGTTGTTAAGTCATCTCTTTATATTTATTCTTGGCACTCAAGTGGCAAATATTTTACTTTTATTTTATCACCAAAGCATGCCCATTCTATATCGCCTTCAATGACTTGTGGGCTTAATACAATGTACTGTTTTTCATCGGCTTTATCATTGCCTACATGGGCAGCAATCACACCATTATCATAAACATCTATGCTGTATTTATGCTCTGGATATTCAAGTTCAGCGGCTGTAAATCCTAATTCTTCTACTTTTGTCGGCCAAGCTTGATTAGACATCGCATATTCAACTGCAGGCGCTTGCAGCTCTAGCAAGCGAGTGTAAGCCGCATTAATACGCGCTGTTTCAATATGGTCTTGATATTTATGCATCGTCAACGCAATTAAAATACCAATCACTGTAATCAAAGCGACGATAAAGAAACGCTTCTTTTCATTTATATAAAGCAATTCTATTAAAACCTCATAGGGGCTATATGCCAGAATAGTTCAACTAATTAAAACGCGCAAAGAAAGAGGTTATGCCACAAACCTAGCTTGCTGGTAAATCAAAAATGCAATGCAAGTTGTTATGTTGGGGGTATAAGTGTCATACAAGATAGGAAAAATCGATTAATAATATGAGAGAACTCATTATTTTCAAAATAATGAGTTCTCAATCAGCCTATTATAAAAAAAGCTGACGAGCTTCCTCTGGTGTAGCCACTTCACGGCCTGCATCGCGTGCAACTTTTGCCATAGCCTCGATTAACTGGCCGTTACTGGTGGCCTTTTCACCACCAGGTAAGTAAAACGTATCTTCTAGACCCGTACGTAAATTACCACCCAGTTCAGCGACTTTTTTGTGTACGCTCCAAACTTCTTCACGGCCAATCACGGTCGCTTGCCAATGACTGCCCGGTTTTAAATATTTCAAAATAATGGGTAATAGGTCTGGGTCTGCTGGCATGCCAGAATTCACACCCATAACTAAGTTGTAATCTAAGCGGTCCCACATACCCACTTCTTGAAACATGCCGACGCTGCGTACAATACCTAAATCAAAACATTCAAATTCAGGGCGACAGCCTTCTTCTTTACATACTTCTAGCAATTCTTGGATTTTATCCACCGTGTTTTGAAATAACATCGGTGGCCAAGCCCAAGTGCCGTTTGAACGGGTTTTTAAATAGTTAAGTGAGCCAGCATTACACGCTGCAATTTCTGGCTTACCCATTTTAATACAATCAATCGGGCCTTGTTGGTCACGCCCAATGGTGCCGGTTGTGTAGTTAATAATCACGCCTGGGCAGGCTTCACGAATGGCATTACTGATCTCTAATGCCACTTCAGGCTCCCAACAAGGTAAATGGCCTTTACCTTGTGTCTGCTGACGGAAATGAATGTGCATGCAGCTAGCACCTGCGTCATAGGCTTCTTTTGCGGATGCCGCCATTTGTTTTGCCGTCACCGGCACAGGGTGTTGCTCTGGATTCGTTAATACCCCAGTAAGGGCACAAGTAATAACCACTTTTTCGCTCATGTAGCATTCCTCTAAATTATAAATACACATTAAAACTGTCAGCGTCGAGATACCTTATCGCAATCATTCAAACCAAGCAAGCGCTTGGTTTGAATGATTTAATAACTTATACTTATTAATCTCTTAATAGAATAAATTTCACAAATAGACTATTTTGCCCCAAGCTGGCGGCATTACCTTAGAATTATTGGAGTACGCTATGACCAATCCTTTGTGGTCCCCGTCTGACTCTCGCATTGAACACAGTAATATGAAGGCGCTGATGAACTTCATCGCCCAAGACGGCCATGCTGTGCAGCAATATCAGCAACTGCATGATTTTTCGGTGCGTCTACCACAGTTATTCTGGAAATACGTTTGGGATTTTGCCTCTTTTACTCAGCACACGCCCTATCAAAATGTATTGAAAGATGGTGATAAGATGCCAGGCGCCACGTGGTTTGAAGGCGCTACATTTAACTTTGCTGAAAACTTATTAAAATTTCGCCACGACAGCACTGCTATCATCGCCTATGACGAACGAGGCAAGCAGCAACAGCTTAGTTACGCCCAGCTATACACTAAGGTGGCTAAACTCAGCGCGCATTTTAAAGCGCTAGGCATACAACCTGGCGATCGTATAGCGGCCTTCATGCCAAACGTACCCGAGGCCATAATTGCTATGCTAGCGGCCACCAGTTTAGGCGCCGTTTGGTCAAGCTGCTCACCGGATTTTGGCTTACAAGGGGTACTTGATCGCTTTGGGCAAATTGAACCAAAAATATTAATTACCACAGATGGTTATTTCTACGGTGGTAAAACGCTAAACAGTTTAGAAAAACTGCAACCGATTCTTAAGCAACTCAATAGTATTGAGCATGTGGTTGTGGTGCCCTATGCTGATTTTTCTATTTCTCAAGAGCAAGCTCAAACTAAACTTGGTGATACGCTCAACATTCATCTATGGCAACAATGTTTAGATAATGATGCTGAAAAAATAGAGTTCAGTGCACAAACGTTTGATCACCCGCTTTATATTTTGTACAGCTCAGGTACAACCGGTGCTCCAAAGTGCATTGTGCACAGCGCAGGTGGAACATTATTACAGCACTACAAAGAATTAGTGTTTCATACCGATGTGAAACAAGAAGACACACTTTTTTACTACACTACCTGCGGTTGGATGATGTGGAACTGGATGGTCAGTACTCTTATGACCGGCGCCACTCTGGTGATTTATGATGGTTCACCATTTTACCCTGGCCCAAATGTTTTATGGGATATGGCCGAGACAGAAAACATCAGCATCTTTGGCACCAGTGCCAAATACATCAGTGCACTAGAAAAAGCCCCTTACTTACCAAACCAAGCACATGCATTGCCTAAACTAAAAAGCCTGCTTTCAACAGGTTCACCACTGAGCAATGAAAGTTTTGATTTTGTGTATAAACATATTAAACAAGATTTATGTTTAAGCAGCATCGCTGGCGGCACCGACATTGTTTCATGTTTCACGCTGGGTAATCCTGTGTTACCAGTATACAAAGGCGAAATTCAGTGCCTAGGCTTAGGCATGGCGGTAAATGTATTTAATGATGAAGGTGAGCCCGTTACGGCAAACACAGGAGAACGCGGTGAATTAGTCTGTGAAACATCATTTCCCTGTATGCCAATTGGGTTTTATAACGATAGCCATAATGAAAAATACTTAAGCAGTTATTTTAAACGCTTTGACAACATATGGGCGCACGGAGATTTTGCTGAAAAGATTGAGCGAGAATTTAATGGCCACTCTTATACAAGCTTAGTGATTCATGGTCGCAGTGATGCCATTTTAAATCCTGGTGGTGTGCGCATTGGTACTGCTGAAATTTATCGCCAAGTTGAAAAAATAGATGCCGTAATAGAAAGCATTGCGGTTGGCCAAACCTTACTGCATGACAGTACAGACATTCGGGTGGTTTTGTTTGTAATTTTACGCGATGGCCAAACCTTAACCGATGAGTTAACACACACCATCAAAACAACCATCCGACAAAATACAACACCCAGACACGTGCCTGCCATCATCATACAAGTAGCCGATATCCCTCGTACTTTGAGTGGAAAAATCGTTGAAGTCGCCGTACGTGAAACCATACATGGGCGAGCGGTTAAAAATACGGACGCCTTAAAAAACCCAGAGGCATTAGATTTATTTAAAAATTTAGCGCAGTTACAACAAACATAATCCATTATTATTGATAACGCTGCGGGTTTGGGTCATTAGTGATTTGAACCGCGGCGGTGATACCGTCATTAATAAATTCTAATATTTGTTTACTCTCATCATCTTCTTTTTTTTCATAGCGCTTATATGCTTGATTATATAAGGCGAGTGCTTGCTTTGCCGCCGACTTGTCGTTTTTTTTAAGCAATGAAAAAGCTTGTTGAAAAATGGGTTCACGATTGTGCTCGCTCACTAGGGTAAATGTCGTTTCACCCAAACTGACTTGAATGTCTTTTAAGTAAGGACCTTTTAATTTTTGCCATATATCCTCTAACAGCGTTTGCCTTGCTAGCTTAGTATTTTGTCGAAAAGCTTGTAATAGTTGATGCGTAGTTTGCGTGTAATCCGGTCTAGGTACGGCATCGATTGGATAATTATCAGCACCTTGAGTATGAAAGATTAATGTTTCATTCAATGTATCTACTAACTCAATGCTGTAAGGGGTACGGATGTAACCTCGGTTTGTCATCACATACTTAATAGTGCCTTTATTATTGTCATCAAACTCAACTATTTGGCGCGAAATAGGTTCACGTTGTACTAAGAAGGAAGGTTGAATATGAATATACACAATCAGCTGTGCACTTAATGCAATACGACTGTAGTGTAACTTTAGGGTTTCAACTTTTAAGGTGGGCTCAGGGCGTGCTAATGTTTGGTCATCGATGCTGACATGAATCGCCTTATGCTTACTGGTTAAAGGATAAGCCGCGGGCGAAATATAATCATATTTCAACTCGCTTTTGACAAAGCTATGACTCGCGCACCCTGTCAATACAAGCAAAAGTAATATGCATGTTATTTTAACCATTTTTTTATTTTTTTCTTTATTACATTTAAATCAATTGGTTTAGCCATATAATCATTCATGCCGCAATCAATGCATTTTTCTTTATCGCCAGTCATAGCGTTGGCAGTCATTGCGACAATTGGAATATATTTATAATATGCCATTTTTCTTATCGCAATGGTCGCCTCATAGCCATCCATAACTGGCATTTGGCAATCCATTAAAATAATATCAAATGCATTCATATTGGCTTCTAACAAATCGATTGCTTCTTTACCATTAGAGGCTACTGTCACACTCAAACCCAGTTCATCTAATAATGTAATGGCCACCTCTTGATTAATTTCGTTATCTTCAACCAATAAAATATTACCTTTTGACTGGCCAACAGAGATGGTTTCATTTTCATCATCTGATCTTAGTGACTGTATATGTTGCTGCGTTAATAACGGCTTAGCTTGTGCTAGACACAACCCATTATCGATACAAATAGCTAATGCATCATGTATATCTTCTGGCATCACGGGTTTAATAAGATAAGACGTAAAGCCCATGGCAGCAAATTCTTCAGCATCTTCTACTTCACCTGAAGAACTCATCATAATCAAAGGCATATTGTCATATTTACGTTGTGAACGAATTTTTCTGCCCAACTCTGCCCCATCCATTTTAGGCATTTGCATATCTAAAATAGCGGCATCAAAATATTCACGATGAGATGATAATGCGTTTAATGCTTCTTGTGCACTGGAGCATTGGATCACATTCACGCCCCATATTTTCAATAGCTCACTTAAAACTAATAAATTACTTTCATTATCATCTGTAATTAAAACGTTGTAGTCCGCTAAATCTAATTTAACTTGTGTTTTATGATCAAACTCGCTGTTTTCTAGTATTACTGAAAATTCAAAGCAACTGCCTTTTCCTAATTCGCTGCTTACGCTAATCGACCCCCCCATTAACTCACATAATTGCTTACAAATGGCTAAACCTAAACCAGTACCACCGTATTGACGTGTATTTGAACCATCGGCTTGAGAAAAAGATTCAAATAATGTTTCTATTTGCGAATCTTCAATCCCGATACCGGTATCACTAATCGAGCTGTATAAAATCAATCCTGTTTCCGGTACTTCTTTTAACCCTACTTTAATAAAAACTTCACCTTCGTCTGTGAATTTCAAACTATTGGCGATTAAATTAGTGAATATTTGACGTATACGCGTAGGGTCACCTTTTACCCAATTAATTTCTAAATTGTTAATATCTAAAATAACTTCAACATTGTTGAAATTATCAATATTACCGTGTTGCAGTGTTGATACTATCTCTGATAAAAGCGCACGAATATTAAAGTCGATATACTGAATATCCAGCTTACCTGCTTCAATTTTAGAGAAGTCTAAAATATCATTAATCAGTACTAATAAGTTTTCAGCACTGGTTTTTGCTATCTGAATAAAATGGCGCTGCTTATTCGCTAACTCTGTGCGCAATACAATATCCAACATCCCCAATACACCATTCATTGGTGTTCTAATTTCATGACTCATGTTCGCCAAAAATTGGCTTTTTGCTTGTGTCGCTTGTTGTGCTTCTTTAACCGATTCTGACAGCGTTGCGTTTAAATCTAATAGCTGCTGATTGCGTTTATTAAATTGGTCGGCTAAGTCCGCAAGTTCACCATCTTTAATACCTGTGATTTTTTTTGTGTGATCAAACAGCATAACTTGTTCACGCATTTTACGTAGCGGCGAAATAAGTACCCATTCTAGATACACAAGCCCCAATACTAAGCCCGCTAATATTGCCCATGTAAATCCCCACAATACACTTTGGATAATACGTGCACTTTTTTCATTCAGTATTCGATTAGGTACCACTAATATTAATTTGCCGTAACTATTCGGTATGTGAAAAACCTGAATCGCAACAGGCTCGTTAACAATGGGGTCATTAGGCATATCAATTTGCTTAATAAAACTATTGCCGATGGTTTTTTTAGCCAGTGGGTCCGCCATAATACTCGCAATGCGAAAGCCTTCATCGAGCGTAATTTGATAACTGCTTTTTGCGAGTAGCTGCGCGCGCATTGAAAGCTCTCGATTGGAGCGTGCGATGCTTTCCATCGCTTCCAGTACATCATTAATGTTTGGTAAGAATGATGTGGTTTCAGCGGCCTTTTGTATTGAAATATATTGCAGTTTTTGCTCTTGATCATCGGTGGTCACATAACGCTTACTGATTTTATCATCCGGGAATGATAAAAATGTACCGCTGCGATCCAGCACATAACCATAACCATTGAATCGTTTTGACTGCTGAGCCAGAAGAGCCTTAAACGCTGAGAGTTTGATATCAACAGTGGATACCCCGAAGTACTTACCATTGCGATAAATAGGGGCTCCTGCGGTCATCATAGGTTCTAGCGTATAAGGGTCCACATATGAGCGCGACCAATAGACCTTGCCTTCAACCGCATAGCGAGCAGGGACATACCACTCTTCATTATGGTAACCCATGCCTTTTGGGTCATTGTAGTCTTGAAATTGCTCAAGATTGCCCTCTGAATTGCGCCCCCAAAAAAAGCTATTACGCTGTTTACGCTTATTAAACGCAAATGGCTCCGGCCAAATACCGCCACCGGCAACAAACCCTTTGATGCTGTTTTCGTTTAAGGCGTGTTTAAACACGTCTTCAAATACATCTTTATTCAGCGGTAAGCTTTCAGCTGCATTAGCCATTGCTAATGCAAGTGATGCAGACTTATCCATGTATTTAACAACCAGTGCAACCGTGGCCTCGCCAATTTGACGGATATGCTGACGCTCTGTCTTTTCGATAGCAGGACGCCCTTCACTTTCCATTACCCATAAGAACGCACCTATCATTAGCAAAAGCATAATGACAAACAAAAAGGGCACCCTAAATGCTAGCGACCCAAGGAAAGGCTTAATTTTTGTTCGAAGAATCAATGTGAGTCCATCTTTCTGTCGCAGTCCTAGATTAACTGTAGCCTAGTTCTCACATAGATCAGCCTTGTAAGACATTTTTTAACACGCTTTGGCAACTCTATTTTTTATCATTTGATTACACTCTCGCACTTGACAAAGCCAGATAAGCCTCTGAAAAAACAGGTATTTTTAACAATTGCGCCAATGCAGAAAAAAACTAAAAATCAAGCCTACACATTTATATATTCATCATTACAATGCGCGACCTTTGGTAATTTCTCCTTATTCATCTTTTGCCAAATTGTTGTACAGAGGTAAGCATGCTTGTATACACCCTAACCAATAACATCACCGGCGACGTCTGGGTTGGCACCTGCAAAGACAGTAGCGATGAGCGCTTCATGCAGTTTCAAGAAGCCATGGCACTTGGGGTAAAAGAAAAGATCTATAAAGACCTTCGAGATTTTGGTGTACAAAATTTCACCGTTGAAGACTTCGCTCTTGCCTATGATCGTGAAGAGTTAAAAGATATCTTTGATGAGGCCATGGAAACCTATAACGGTAAAAGCCTAATTGGCGTTAAAACCAGCCTAGGTAAAACCAGTATTGCTAAGGTTGCGCCGCTGAAGTCCAGTGTGGGCACCGTTAAACGCAAGACCTTAGGCACCGCCAGCGCCCCCACAAAAGCAGCCAAACCCGCTGCCCCTGCAAAACTGGCCACAGGTCGTACTGGCAATGCCAAAAAAGAAAAACTGATCAAAGAGAAATTGGCTGAAGAAAAAGCCATGCGAGAGTCCAGCAAAAGTAAGCAGATTATGGAACAAGCGGATGAAATGGCGGCTATTATGGCGCGCTTAGATTCTCGTGGCTCAACGGTAAATAAACGATAGCCTATACAGCTTGGTCTATACCTAGCCTGTTAATAAGCAATCATGTTGAATAATTGAATTTTAAAGGTGGTCATAAACACCTTTATGATTCAATTATTGAAAATTATGATGAAACTGCTATGTTTGAGCGCTTAATTTTCTGCAGTGATCATCAGAGTGTCGAGTCGTAATTACCACCACGGGGATTTAAAAGTCGCACTCATTAACGCGGCCAATGCCCTATTAAAAGAAAAAGGCATAGAAGCGCTATCACTTCGCACACTCGCAAGTGAAGTCGGTGTCAGCCACATGGCCCCTTATGCACACTTCAAAAATAAATCTGAGCTTTTTCAAGCCATTGCTGCAGCGGGATTTAATGCCCTAGCACAACGCCAAGAAGCTGTTAGTACCGACCAAAGCGCAGCACGACTTATCCTAGATTATGGTACCCAATACATTGAGTTTGCTATCGCAAACGCTCCACTATATCGCTTGATGCTCAGCCAAACACAAGTCCCAGGCCCACAGCAAAATGAACAAAGCGCAAACCATATGTCGGATGAATTAAAAACCGCCAGCAAGCGTCCATATATGTTGCTGGTCAATGCCTTTGGGCTAGTTAGCAAAGACAAAGAAACTCAAAATGTACGCGCCCAAGGTGCATGGGCTATGGTGCATGGCATTGCATCCTTACTAATTGATGGGCATTTAAGCATTCCTAAGGGCATGAGTTTAAAATCATTTTTAGCCATGGCGTCCATGCAAGTACCCACCTAAATTAAAACAAAAAATCCTCGATACCTAAGGTACCAAGGATAAAGACAAGCACTGATCTGTACCTGTGGTTAATACAGAATTTTAATATCTGTAGTAGGGAACGCCACACAGGAGTGCACCCAACCAAAGTCTTTATCAGACTTGCGCAAATGGGCTTCTGGCGGATTAAATACCTCACCTTCAATAACCTTTACACGGCACAAACTGCATTCACCTGAACGGCACGCATTTTCAACACGATAACCGTTTCGCTCTAAGCTATTTAATAATGGCTCCCCTACTTTGGCTTTAAACTCACCTCGGCCCTGAACCGTTACCATGACTTCATCCTGTTCACTCACCACCTGTGGCCAATTCTCAAGACAACTGGGTTGTTTAGGTGGGCCGTTACATTCAATGCGGATGCGTTTATTTTCAACGCCTAACGATTTTAATTGCGACTCACAGAATTCATTAAACGGTGTTGGGCCGCACACATAAAATGTTTTGTCGCTTACGCCACCCACAGCATCGGCTATTAATTTTGCATTCAAGTGTCCGGTTAATCCGCTATAACCTTCCGTTGGCCGAGAGATCACTTCGGTTAAATGAACGTTTTTATGTTGAGCGGCCAACTCACGAAATGTATCTGCAAAAATAACATCGCTTTCGTAACTGTTGCCATAGATTAAATGAAATTCCATATTTAGGCCGCGATTCAATACGCTTTCAATCATAGACCGTGCAGGCGCACCACCAGAGCCACCCGCTAAAAACACCAACTTATCACCATGGAATAATGGATTATGATAAAACGTACCCATTGGGCTTGTGGCAGAAAACAACTGACCTTGATCAACATGATTTAATAAATAGTTTGTGACAAACCCGCCATCCACTAACTTTACGGTTAAATCATAATAATCACGTTTGGTCGGGCAAGATGAGATGGCATAAGGGCGCGCTGTTTCAACACCATCAATATTCACGTATAAATTAATATATTGCCCAGCTTGAAACGGTGGTAATACACCGTTCATGCTTTTAAAACGAAATGTTTTAGTTGATGCGGTATCGTCGAATATATCACTCACTTTAAGCTGTAAGCGTTTAGGGTGCAGTTTAGCAATCTCGTGGGCGGTCTTACCTTTTTGTTCGGTAAAATCTGAGCCTGTTTTTTCACGCTCTGATTTACGCGCAAGCCCTTCTTGGTAACCTTTGATGCTCTCTAAAATATTGGTTGAATTAGACATTGGCCATCTCCACTTGATCTTGCTGCGCTGCTTTTTTTGCGTTTACTTTTTTAACAATGGCCTTGGCCGTAGCCGCACCCACCATATACGTAGGCTGAAAGCCGCCCATTCCCTGCCAAGAACCAGCAATATGTAAACCGTTCACTTGATCATAACGCTCACGGAATAATAAATTATCTTCTGGATTTTGCTTAAACCCATAAATCGCGCCGCCGGGGGTATTCAAATAACGCATCATAGTCAATGGCGTGGCTACTTCTACCTCTTCAATGTGCGCTTGAATACCAGGGAAAATTTGCTCCGCTTGGTTTATCAAATGCTGTGCAAATTCGTATTTGGTTTCGGCGTACTTTTCAACCGGTATATCTTCCCACACACTGCCATATTGCAAACACAATAATGATATTTGAGTTTTACCGGGTGGTGCAAAACTAGGATCATCGACGTTATAACACGTCAGCATGGTTGCTACAGGCGGGTTCATAGTGCTCATGGTTTCATGCATGAGGTTTTCGTCTGTTGTGTTTGAGATAAACGTCGATGCGTTTTTAATGCCTAATTCAGCAGGCGTGCAGTCCAAACCTAAATAGATGCAAAACGCAGAGGTCCCTAAATCTCGTGATTTAAAATCTTGTGAAATGCCAGCAGGTAAAATTGGTGTATCTAATAATTCGGTAAACGTCACCACTGTACTGGCGTTTGAAATAATATGATCACAGGCAATCGTTTCACCAAACTCAGTGCGCACACCTTTTACTGCCGGTTTATCACTGCTTTTCTCGGTTAAAATTTTATCGACTGAACAATTGAAACGCACCTCACCGCCCGCGTCTAAAAAACTTTCAAGTAATGCACTGGATAACGCTTGGGAACCGCCTTTAACATGCCAAGGCTTGAACACACCATAGGCATACAGCATAACGGCTAAATCACTAAAGTTAATGTCTTTTGGTGGCATGCCCAAATAACACCAGTATGCCGCCAATAATGTTTTTAAGTGTTCGTTTTCAAAAAACTCGTCCAATACGCTTTTTGCATCACGCAGGCCATATTCAACAAAATTTTTGCAATTCTTGTTAAGCATCTCTGCTGAATTCATTTTACGGGCTTGCGGTACGCCCATGAAACTCTCTAGCGTCACTTGTTCACACAGTGTCATGAACGCCAAAATATTTTTCTCTTCAGCAGGAAAGTTTTCAATCAAGGTTGTGCGAATGCCTACCCAGCTAGCGGGTAGCGTGATGTCAAACTCATTAAGTACCACCATCCGGTACAGCTCGCCTTCTTGCACAAACTCAACTTTATCTAATACGCCCAATTCACCGAATAATTTACGCATAATGAATGGCTTATCTTCGGTACCAAGGCCACTTAGCTGATGCAGGGCCACTTCGAATTCAAACTCACCACGTACAAATGAGGTGGCGCAGCCCCCAGGTATATTATGGCGCTCTAGCAATAAGGTTTTGGCCCCACCACGCTGCAATGCTACAGCTGCGGTTAAGCCTCCATTACCTGCACCAATGACGATGGCATCAAAATCGTTCATCTGTCTCTCCTATCTTGTCGCTCTATATTTGGATAAATTACGTCTCAAAACGAACTTTACACCGTAAAGATATGCAATATATACACTGTAAGGATTAAAATGGCAAACAATCCCCTAAAAAGACCCCTGTGAAAAACAAAATCCACTGCTCGAATCACTCTATAATCAGCCGCTATTACAATTGTCATTCACATCAAGGAAACACCATGAGTATTGAGCGTCTAGAAACAGGCCAGCGTATGAGCCGTATCGTCAAACATAACGGCACAGTCTACCTGTGTGGCCAAGTGGCGGCCGATGCCAGCAAAGACATCAGCGAACAAACACAAACCATGCTGGATAAAGTAGACGCTCTGCTTGAACAAGCAGGCTCAGATAAAGAACACATGCTAAGCGCGACGCTTTATATTCGTGATATGAAAGATTTTGCTGCTATGAATATTGTGTGGGATGCTTGGGTCACACAAGGTCACGCACCTGCCCGCGCCTGCGTTGAAGCACGTATGGCACGCCCTGAATTGTTAGTTGAAATTTCGGTAATTGCTGCAGAAAAATAAACATAAAAAAGGCGTTCATACCGAGCGCCTTTTTTATCATATAATTTTCATACTCAACTTACTTCATGTTTAAGCAAGCTGAGAGAATGGTGGTTCTGTACAAATTGTTGAACCCGTGTTGCGATATCAGCATCACGAATAATGTTACGGTGCCCTAAGTTTTCTGCTATGTAGGTTTCAGATTGTGGCCATGCTAAATGGATTTTATTAAGCGCTTGTACTGAAATTTCTAAGTCATCTTGTGAATGCACTAATAAGGTTTTAATTTTTTTCTCCGATAATATTCGCCCCATATCTAACTCATGGGCGGGCACCCCTGTTTCACGCTCTATGTATTCAATGAACCGTTTTTCAGTCTTAATTGGCAACCCCACAAAACGAGAAAAACCTTGCAGTACATCTAAGATACACGCTGGCGATGAAATCAAAACACAGCAGTTTACTTGCGCCCCCAGTTCAATCGCATACGTTAATGCTGCTCCACCTAATGAATGCCCTACCGCCGCCACAAACGGCCCAAGCGCCACATCCGCTGCGACAATAGCCTCAGAAAACGCCACTAGATTGGCCTTATCCCCACCGGATTGCCCGTGCTTTGGCGCATCAATGGCCACCACTTGAAAACCATTTTTAACTAATGGTTCAACCAACGCATACATATGAGTGGCTCGTGACTCCCAGCCATGCATGAGCAGTACTTTTTTATCTCCAGCCCCCCAAATAGCCGCTTTTAATGTGCCTGAGAATGTCACTCTCTGGCAACTTGCTTCTAATTCATCTTCCCAGTTTTTTAACGGCAGGTTACGAGGTGTTAAAAAAAGTTTCGCCATTTTACTTGCGGTGGCCTTGGGTCGTACTCGACCTAATATTTGGTTATGAATACGTAACACAGTGATGGCATTCATGATGTTCTCCGGTTATTTCGATATAACATGTATATACATGTTTTTACTTATGATGCTCTCCGGTTATTTCGATATAACATGTATATATATGTTTTTACTTATTAAAAAACAGTCAAATGACTGTCTTTATTTATGCACGGTTAATCGCGCATTTTTACGATTTGTTCTGAGGCGTCCATTAATTGCGCTAATGTATCTTGCCCTAATATGCCTTCAATTTTTTTTTGTGCAGCTTGCCAGCGTTTCTCCCCTTGCTTAAATAAAGCAAAACCTTCTGTCGTTAATGAGATTAACCAAACACGCCCATCTTCCGTACTCGGTTCACGTTTTACCCAACCGTCGCGCAGCAAGGGTTGCAGGTTACGGGTGAGTGTTGCTTGCTCTAATAACAAGACTTTCTCTAGTTCTTTTTGTGAACATGCCTTTAAATAACGCAATGCGCGTAAGACGCTAAATTGAGTGATTTTTAAGCCTGTTTCACTCAAGTACGCATTGTATAAACCGGTTAAGACACGATCAGCTTGACGCATGGCTAAGTTGTAACAGGGCTGGACCGACATAAACCACCTTTTGAATATGATGGCCATTAATATAGTTGTATATACATGTAATATCAATCAGTAAAATAAGATTATCTATTTCAAAAAGGCATATTAAGCATTAACCTGCATTCTGTATTGTGGTTGCCCATACATAACGCTGTTAATTTGATTCAGCGGCGTTAATGGCCGTTTGCAAAGAGTCGCCAATCACTGCTACATTCAATACTATTAGCACGTAAATGCATGACCAGATAATCAGTTACAAAAGTTAACAATATTCATGCTTATGCTATTGAGTTATGTCATCGTCAACTGACTCGCGCAATAGAGCACTATGTGGGTATTCGATTAAACTTCATAGAAGCTGACAGGGTAAATGCTTGCTGAATAAAACATGATTCAGCGATTGGTTAATTAAAAATAATTTTAAACTTCACAACACATTCTTAGCGTTAGTAATAATAGCTAGACGAGGACACTGCATGCTCAACCATACTCAACTCTCAGCCCAAGAGCTTGCACAACCCAATTGTATTGACCAACCCTTAGAACAACTGTGGCAACACATCTCCCCTCTTTACTGTATTGATGAATCCACTTGGTTAAAACAACTGTTACCATTGGCACAGCCCAATGATGAAGAGTTAGATAAGACCACTCAACTCACAACCCAGCTCATTAAAAAAGTCAGAGCAGACAAAAAAGCCGTGCATATGATCGATGCACTGCTCTTAGAGTACAGTTTAGATACCCGTGAAGGCGTGTTGCTTATGTGTCTAGCTGAAGCACTTATGCGAGTACCGGATTCAAGCACCGCCGATGCGCTTATTCGTGACAAGCTCAGCGTGGCAGACTGGCAGTCTCATCTTAAAAAGTCAGACTCATTATTTGTGAATGCATCCACTTGGGGACTAATGCTCACCGGTAAGGTGATAAATTTTGATCAACGTGAAAACGCTCAGGCAAATAAAGCACTTAATCGCTTAGTGAATAAGTTTTCTGAGCCCGTGATCCGTCAAGCCATGAATCAGGCGATGAAAATAATGGGGCATCAATTTGTACTTGGGCAAGACATTCTTGAAGCATTAAAAAATGCAGAGGCACCGCGCAGTAAAGGTTTTAGTTATTCATTTGATATGCTCGGTGAAGCCGCCCTCACCATGACCGATGCACAAAAATATTATGATGACTACCATCAGGCCATTAGTAAAGTCGGCAACAATAAAAGCAAAAGCGCCAAGGGCCCCGCGCCATCCATCTCGATCAAATTATCCGCATTACACCCTCGCTATGAAGCCGCAAACGAAACCCGTGTATTAAACGAATTATTTACAACCGTATTGGCACTGTTACAACATGCCCGCCAACATAACGTTGCTATTACGGTTGATGCTGAAGAAGCGGATCGTCTCGAGATTTCATTAAAGCTTTTTGCCAAACTTTATCAGCACGACACCATAAAAGGTTGGGGTAAGTTTGGGCTAGTCGTGCAAGCGTACTCTAAACGCGCACTGCCCGTTATTACATGGCTAGCTGCATTAGCGAAACAACAAGGGGACTGCATCCCCATGCGTTTAGTAAAAGGCGCGTATTGGGATACCGAGTTAAAACTGGCGCAACAGCACGGGCATGTTGGTTACCCAGTGTACACGCGTAAAGAAGCCACCGATGTGAGTTATCTAGCCTGTGCCCGCTTATTATTAAGTGAGCATATTCGTGGCTGTATTTACCCTCAATTTGCCAGTCATAATGCTCAAACAATTGCCGCAATTGCCACTATGGCCACTCACCAAGATTTTGAATTCCAACGCTTACACGGCATGGGCGATACCCTTTATCAGCACGCGAAAGCCTTACTCAATACCGACGTACGCATATACGCACCGGTGGGCAGTCACAAAGATTTACTCCCTTATTTGGTTCGACGACTGTTAGAAAACGGCGCCAATAGCTCGTTTGTGCATCGATTAGTCGATGCGCGCTGCCCGGTAAAAGACTTAACGGAACACCCCGTTAACGTATTACTCTCACGCTCGTCTTTGCATAATCCACACATCATGAATCCGCCAGATATCTTTGGCCAAACTCGTAAAAACTCGAAAGGCATCGCCTGCGATATTGAAAGTGAATGGCAACCGTTTAAGCAGCAAGTGGATGCGTTTTTAAGCAACTATCAATGGCATGCTCGCCCGATTATCGGCGGCAAAGGCCAACCGGGTGAATTACACGATGTGACTGCGCCTTACGATAAAAACCTTAAGGTTGCGCAACAAGAGTGGGCTAACGCCGAACAAGCTGAGCACGCCATAGAGCTAGCCGCAAAGGCGTTCCCAAGCTGGCGTGACACACTTGTTAGTCAACGTGGCCAATACTTGCTGAAGCTGGCTGACAAACTTGAACAGCATTTGCCAGAACTTGTCGCATTATGTCACCGTGAGGCCGGTAAAACGGTGCATGACAGCATTGATGAAGTCCGTGAGGCGGTGGATTTTTTACGCTACTACCCAACGCAAGCCGAACACAGCTTTGCACAGCCTAGTGTACAACCTCACTTTAGCGGCGGCTCTCAGCAAACTCATTATCATGGGCGCGGCGTGTTTGTATGCATCAGCCCTTGGAACTTTCCGTTGGCCATTTTTATCGGTCAAGTATCCGCCGCGTTAATGGCTGGTAATACTGTCGTTGCGAAACCCGCAGAACAAACCTCGGTCATTGCATTTCGCTGCATTGAACTGCTGCTCGAAACGGGTTTACCCAGCAATGCTATCCAGCTATTAATTGGTAGTGGCGCGCAGCTTGGTACCACATTAAGTACAGACTCCCGCGTAGCAGGCGTTGCTTTTACTGGCTCGACCCCCACCGCACAAACCATTAACCGCCAGCTGGCAAAACGCCATACATTGCCTGTACCGTTTATTGCCGAAACCGGTGGCCAAAATGCCATGATCGTCGACAGCACGGCCTTACCTGAACAAGTTGTAAGAGATGTTATGCGCTCTGCGTTTGCATCCGCTGGCCAACGTTGCTCGGCACTGCGAGTACTTTATGTACAGCAAGATATTGCCGAGCGCATACTGCAATTAATACAGGGCGCTATGGCACAAATGCATGTAGGCAACCCTGAATATTTAAGCACAGATGTCGGCCCGGTGATTGATCAAACTGCGCACTCACGTCTGCTTGAACATGTGCAGTGGCTAGATAAAAATGCCCAATTAATAGCACAAGCAGAGTTGCCAAATGCGTGCAGTAAAGGAACATTCATCGCACCTTGCGCTTACCAAATACAAAGTATGGAGCAACTTAAACAAGAGCATTTCGGCCCGATACTTCATGTAATTCAATACAAAGCCAGTGAACTTGACGTGGTGATTGATCAAATTAATGACAGTGGTTTTGGTCTAACGCTTGGGGTGCATAGTCGCAACGAGCGAACCTATAAACATATCGAAGCCCGTGCACGCGTGGGCAATTGCTATATAAACCGCGATCAAGTGGGCGCCGTTGTGGGTGTTCAGCCATTCGGCGGTCAAGGGCTTTCTGGCACAGGACCTAAAGCAGGTGGGCCCCATTACCTATACCGCTTTGCCACACCCACCGTGTCGATTAAGAATGATCAGGAGGCTAAATAATGAACGTTGACGTTGAAATTGAAGAGTTAAAACACAGCCTTGCTATTCAAGAGTCATGGCAACAGCACCCTATTGAAGAACGTGCGCACATACTTAAACTTTGGGGTGAGCGTTTGGTTCAGCGGGATCTTGATTACACACAAGCCGCACAAATGATTGAGTTCCAATGCCAGCAAGCTTTACACTTTCTTGCTCACGCACATGAATTACCAGGCCCCACTGGCGAATCAAATGAATTGTATTGCGTTAGTCGCGGCAGCTTTTTAGTTTTCGGTGATGACAGCGCAAATACGCTCGCAATGGTAGGATTAATAAGCGCCGCATTAGTGGCAGGCAACCCTATCATTTGCTCTGTTGATGCTGGTGCGGATTGCAAACTCACAGAACTACTGAGCGAATTATTAAAAGCCGGTTGCCCTGATCGAGTCGCCATGCAACTGCCACCCGATTCAAGCGAAGCATTAGCCATACAGCCTTTGTTAGCCGGTGTTGCCCTTGCTGGAAGTGAGACAACCTGTATTCATTACAATCAACTACTGGCGGCAAGAGAAGGCCGTTTAGCTCAATTGATTTATGAAACCGATTTACTCAACTTAAGTCATTTGAGCAACCCAAGCCTATGCTTGCGTTTTATGACAGAGCGCACACGAACCATTAACGTAACCGCCATTGGCGGCAATGCAACACTGCTCGAATTGGGCAGTGCTGAATAAAACCAAACAACAACAAAAACCCGTAACATAAAATATTTTAAAAACAATAAAAGGAACAAGGAATGATTGAAAATAGCTTTGCTATCAGCTTCACATTTATAGCCTACCTTGTGGTTATGCTTTCTGTGGGTTTGTGGGCCTATAAACGCACCACCAGCTCTGAAGATTACTTTTTAGGTGGACGCTCCTTGGGTCCTTGGCCTGCTGCATTATCAGCAGGCGCTTCAGATATGAGTGGTTGGCTACTGCTGGGTCTACCCGGCTATGCATACGCATCCGGTATGGAATCTATCTGGCTTGCTGGCGGCTTATTAGTGGGCACGTGGCTCAATTGGTTGATTTGTGCAAAACGTCTGCGCACCTATTCGATTGTGGCCAATAATTCACTGACAATACCCGCTTACTTGGCGCAGCGCTTTGAAGACAAATCCAAGTTATTACAATCCATATCGGCCGTGTTTATTTTATTATTCTTCTTGTTCTATACCAGTTCTGGTTTAGTGGCGGGTGGTAAACTATTCGAAACCGTATTTGGTTTAGATTACACAACAGCGGTTATTATCGGCACGGTTTGTGTAGTGTCTTATACACTATTTGGTGGTTTTTTAGCGGTGTCTTGGACCGATTTAATTCAAGGTTTGTTAATGGTGGCCGCGCTTATGATCGTACCGATCGTAGCAATGGAAGGCTCTTTTAGCGAGCTAGGACAAACGCTAAGTGCAAAAAACCCTGAACTTCTGAATATTTGGAGCGACGTAAAAGGTGAACCGCTTTCAGCCATTGCAATTATTTCATTGGTTGCATGGGGGCTCGGTTATTTTGGTCAGCCACATATTTTAGCGCGTTTTAAAGCCACCCGTAGTAATCGTGATATCACGACTGCACGTCGTATTGCCGTCAGCTGGACAGCCCTTTCAATGGCCGGTGCATTATTGATTGGTTTCGTGGGGATTGCTTATGTAGACGCTCACTTAGGTGGCGACATAAAAGATGGCGAAACCATTTTTATGCTTTTGGTTAATGCGGTGTTCCACCCTGTTATTGCGGGTATTTTATTAGCGGCTATTTTGGCTGCTATTATGAGTACCGCGGATTCACAACTGCTGGTATCGTCTTCTGCTTTAGCCGAAGATTTTTATAAGCAGGTGTTCCGCCCACAAGCCAGCCAAGAAGAAATTGTCAAAGTAGGCCGTTTTGCCGTTGTCATACTGTCTATCGTCGCATTGGCGTTGGCCATGAACCCTGATAGCACGGTGCTCGGTTTGGTTTCTTATGCTTGGGCAGGGTTTGGTGCTGCATTTGGTCCAGCCATTTTGTTGAGCTTATTCTGGAAAGACATGAACCGAAACGGCGCGTTAGCGGGTGTGGTGATTGGTGGTGTAACAGTTGTGATCTGGAAGCAATTAACCGGCGGCATCTTTGACTTATATGAGATTGTGCCCGGCTTTGTTTTTGCTACTATCGCCATTATAGCGGTGAGTAAATTCACCGGCGGCGCGGCGGCATCCGTGTTAAAAACACACGAAGAATATAAAAGTAAACTGGTCAGCTTAGATTAACATAACGCTTACCAATACAGCTGACGACTATCGTCAGCTGTGTTTTTCCCTCCTTAAAGCGCTTACTTTCCATAACTCAATAATTACTTACCTTGCAAAGAATAATATTTATATTCTGCACATACCTATGCGTAAAAAATCACAGTGCTAAATATTTAATCATGGCAAACTTTCCTGTAACGTAAACACCATTGTCCTTAATTTAACTTAATTCAATACAATTAAATTCAAATAACTGACGACTCGGCGGTGTACATAAAAAAACCCAGCACCTCGAAAGGGACTGGGTTAAAAAACAAGTACGAATTGGGTTCGCACTTGTTGGGACGCTTTACATACTTATGCGACTTCTGCCGCTTTCGCTTGTGGTGCTGGTGTACGAATCAAGTGATCAAAGGCACCTAAACTCGCTTTCGAACCCTCACCCATCGCAATGATAATCTGCTTATAAGGAACAGTGGTTACATCACCTGCCGCAAAAATACCAGCTACTGATGTCTCACCTCTTGCACTTACTTCAATTTCACCACGAGCCGATAACGCCACACCGCTGTCTTTAAGGAATTCGCTATTGGGAACTAAACCAATTTGAACAAATATACCCGCAAGCTCTATTTGCTTCTCGTCGCCTGTTGCGCGGTCAGTATAATTAAGAGCAGTAACACGTGTACCATCGCCTATTACCTCTGTGCTTTGTGCTTGTTTAATAATCGTAACGTTGCTCATTGAGTTAGCTTTGTCTACTAAGACCTTATCAGCGCGAAGCGTATCGGCAAACTCGAGTACCGTTACATGTTCAACCAGACCCGCTAAATCAATCGCCGCTTCGATACCGGAATTACCGCCACCAATAACCGCCACTTTTTTACCTTTGAATAATGGACCGTCACAGTGTGGGCAGTAGGCCACGCCTTTGTTGCGGTATTCTTGTTCACCCGGCACGTTCATCTCTCTCCAGCGTGCACCTGTTGAAAGAATCACACTACGGCTTTTCAACGTGGCACCACTGTCTAGTTCAACATGAATGTAGCCATCCTCTGTTTTTTCAGCGCGCACAACATTGGCCGCTTTTTGTTCACTCATGATGTCAACGTTATATTGCTTAACGTGTTCTTCTAGCGCCATAGCAAGTTTAGGGCCCTGAGTTTCTTTCACTGAAATAAAGTTCTCAATGCCCATGGTGTCCATCACTTGGCCACCAAAACGATCGGCCACCACACCGGTACGAATACCTTTACGCGCTGCGTAAATCGCTGCCGATGCACCCGCTGGGCCGCCACCTACAACTAATACTTCGTAAGGTTCTTTTTCATTCAGTGCTGCTGCTTGTTTAGCCTCGGCACCGCTGTCTACTTTTTTCAGAATTTCAGCTAGTGATATACGGCCTGATGCAAAGTGCTCGCCATTCAAATACACACTTGGCACCGCCATAATGTTGCGCTCAGTCACCTCGTCTTGAAAAGCCGCACCGTCAATCATGGTGGTTTTAATCTTGGGATTAATGGCTGCCATCATATTTAAGGCTTGCACCACATCCGGACAATTTTGACAGCTTAAAGAAATAAACACTTCAAAATTCAACGCTTGATCAAGATTTTCGATCTGATCAATGACTTCTTTTTCAAGCTTCATTGGGTGGCCACCGCTGTGTAACAGTGCTAACACCAATGAAGTGAATTCGTGACCCATTGGCAAACCAGCAAAACCTAACGCCGTTTGTTTTTCAGGGTTGACCACCTGCATAATCGGTTTACGCGTCGAGGCAGTTTGATCTTCAAACACTTTTACTTTGTCATTTAGCGCAGCAATATCCGTCGCTAAACCGTGTAATTTTTGGGCGGTATCACTGTCATCTAGGCTAAGTACTAAATGCACATCACTTTTTAAATTGTCTAAGTACGCTTTTAACTGGGTTTTCATATTTTGATCTAACATAGTGATACCTTCTATCTATTATCTAATGGTCATTTGGGAGGCGAGACACCTGCTCCCAGTAAAATTTCTCTCCTAAATTGGAGGCCAAATTTTTTTGCTAATTTTAACGCTAATCGTCATTAGCAAATGTGTTAACTGTGTATCAAGCTTTCTTAAAACGCCCCCAACCCAATTGGTTATTACGTTGGGGGGTTATGTAGGAGAATGAGTATTCTCCTAAGCGCTGACCAAGCCGATCAGGCTTGGCCATGAGCCTCTAAGCACTCGGTATAGTGTATACACCTGCCCTTAACAGGCTTTCACTGTTTTCGTAAATCAGATTATTACGAATTTAGATTTTACCAACCAGGTCAAGAGATGGTGCTAGAGTTGCTTCACCTTCTTTCCATTTAGCAGGGCATACTTCACCTGGGTGGTTACGTACGTATTGTGCTGCTTTCACTTTACGCATTAGGTCTTCTGCATCACGACCAATACCTTCAGCAGTGATTTCCATCGCTTGAATCACGCCATCAGGATCAACCAAGAATGTTGCACGATCAGCAAGGCCTTGGCCTTCACGCATCACACCGAAATTGTTCGTGATGTTGCCGGTTTGGTCGCCTACCATGAAGTAGTTAATTTTACCGATGGTTTCAGAGCTGTCGTGCCATGCTTTGTGCGTAAAGTGTGTATCCGTTGATACAGAGAATACTTCAACACCTAGCTTTTGTAGTTCTTCGTACTTATCTGCCACATCACCTAGCTCAGTAGGACATACGAAGGTAAAGTCAGCTGGGTAGAAGAAGAATACAGACCACTTACCTAATGCATCTTTTTCAGAAACGTCTACAAATTCGCCTTGTTTAAAAGCAGTTGCATTAAATGGCTTAATTTCAGTGTTAATCATGTTGTCATCCTATTGATGGTTGGTTACTCAATTAGATTCTTGCTGCGAATCCATGAGATGTATTCTGGGGGATGATGGTAGATAGTAGAAATTGATAATTTAAATAAACCTGATAGCTAAATACTATCGACAGACATATATAAATAGTCGTATGACTAAATAACGAGAACGTAACCAGAACGGCGTACTAAAGGCCTCTAATAATAAACATGAATTCCTGCCTAAATTTTGTACTCCCATATAATCTAAAAGGGATTATGTTAATAATATCGGATAAAACTACTAACAAAAAAAGGGCTGTCCTATTTAAAGAGCAGCCCTTGATTAAAAATCAATAATTAGCTTAAAGCGCTTGTTTATCCAACAAGCATCATTTCCGATAGTTCATTCGCTCGACTACCCACCTGCTTCGACCACCTTGAGTTTAACATTTCTGCTGATGCTGTCTTATAGTCATGCTGAGCAAGTGCTGCTAACATATTTTTAAATTGCAACAATCTGCTGATGCCTAAGTTAAAAGCCATGTTCATTAACACGATTTTTCTATTATCTGATAGTCCGCTTAAAACTGGGATGTTTTTTTCAAGCTCAACTTCGATTCTGGCTAGATCGTTATCTAACATATACATCGCCTCATCTTCACTGATGCCTAAGTCATCTAAATTTCGGCCGATTCCAATAGTTTGTTTACCTTCGGTACACTTATATAAACGAAGCTCTAAACCTTCATGTCTTGTAAGTTGTTTTTTTAACTTTTCTTGCGATTCTACATCTAAAATTGGCATATCATTTTCCTTTATAATTTCAAAATATTATTAATAGGCACATTTACTTGCAGTGTTCGCTCCAAGTAATTAATTTCTATGGCTACCTTTAAGTTAAGCTGATCTTTGACCAGCTCACCTTCTAGGCCTTCCATAGGGCCTCCAATAATCCTTACTTTCTCACCCTTCACTAAAGATTTAGCCTTACTTGTGGCAAAGCTATCCCCTTCCAAAATTGCCTTAACCATATAAATTTGTTCCTCTGGCACGATATTTGGGTATTTACCAAATCGAACATATTCTACAAAACCGGGCATTTTCTTAATGTTGTCGAACCCGGACTCATCGTGTTTAACAAAAAGATAGTTATTAAATAATGGGACTTTTTTTATTTTCTTACGATCGCTCCACGTTTTCACTTCATTTGTCATTGGCAAATAACTCTGATAGCCAAGAGATTGTTGAGAGCTAAAGCCCATAAAGTGCTGTTCAAGCTTCAACTCATAAAACCTTTTGGTGTAGACAACATACCAATTTTCACTCATGTATTTCTCCAATACGTAATAACTAAATCAATATATAATCAAAATAAAGTATTTATTTTTCTTTGTTGCCTTGGTGAAATATCATAGTGCTTTTTATAGGCCGTTGAGAAATTAGCACAATTATCAAAACCAACCTCGAAAGAAACTTGTTGAATAGACAAATCTGTGACCAGTAACAGTGCCTTTGCTTTAATCATTCTACGTTCACGCAGCCATTCAAAAACACCTTTACCTTTTATACTTTTGAAAGAAGAGGCTAACTTGCTTCTATTCGTTCCCATTGCATATGCAACGTCATCGAGCATATGTTTTTCGTTAAGTCTCTTTTTAAGATATTTACAGGTTTCATCTACAATTTTTTTCTCTTTATTTCTAATTTGACGATTTTTATGAGACTCAATACAATGATATTTTGTTTTTTTTATAGGTACATTATCAATATCATTTATCAATGAGCCTTCTCTATTAAATCTTTCAAAAAATGAATTTGAAGGCGATGAGAAACAAAGATCGATAAAATCACCGACCATATGAGAATCATCTACATTATTAACATGATGTTTATTTTCTTGATTTTCTTTAATTTGAAATCGTCTCATTTCTCATTCCCTTGCAAAGACATCAATATCAATATTTTTATTAATCGAATAAAAACTAAGAAAAATGCCATACAGTATTGTATTTTTTGTGCCACGAATCACATTACCAAATGAATAACGACGTATAATTCATTCAATATATTTCATTAATCTAGATTAATTAATTTATTTTTATATTTCTTTTACAAGCGTAATATTTATTTTTATTTACGTAACTTGTGAAAAAATATTTATGGATTCAACCTAAAAATCAAACCCCCTCATAGAGTAATGAGTCTAGATTCATAGATATATTACAATCTATTACACATCCACCAAGCTCTATGATTAAAGAAAGCAACAAAAAATAGGCATAAAATAGAGGGTTTAGAAAAACATCAAAACAACCACCAAAATTTAATCGGGTATATCACCACCATTAGGCTTATGAGCCCATTTCTCTAGCTTTAAAATTCGCTTTTCGTATTTATCCAAAAGTTTTTCTAGACCTTCATATTTCATTATTTTATCTCGACCAAAGTTAGGATTGCTTGCTGCTTTTTCAATACTGACGGCATGCGCAGTCATAACTCGATTAAGAGGAGATGATATATCCAACCCCATTTGGCGCACGGATAAACTTAATGCCATCAATATAGCGCAAAATGCTAATGCCCACCTTGGCATTGCAGACATTGCTTTGCCTTCAAATTCAGCTTGTGTTTGCTTTCTATAACCACTTTTTTTAGCTGGAGATCTACTTGTTGTTGCCATAATTAATACGTCCTTTTAAGGGGTTTTGTCTGTGTATTCTTTCTCTTGGTAAGAAATATATTTATTTGATAAATTATAATAAATAATTTTTGCCACACTAAATCTTAGTAATAAGTCATCCGTATTGACTTTATTAGTTTCATCAATTGTCAGTTCTAATAAGCATTGATCATCATCAAGATTTAAGGTTGAATTCAAAAGATAAAGACAGTGATCACTTCCATTATGCAAAGCAAATGTAAACATAGCCTCGGCCAACTCTTGGTCATTGACACCATCACCGTCAATTTCATCCCATACTTCTCTGCACAGAACACACTTGATATATTTTAAAATTTCATCATAACTAAAACCCAGTTTTCGCATATTTTTCCAACATAACTGGGTGTGATGAAAATAATCATTTTTAATAGAGTAAATATTAGAAATACCACTATATCTTTTAAAATTATCATTTTTGAATATTTGATTAAACGCTTTATTAAAATCTGCCATAGAGCCAGCCCTCATTATTATTAAATTTGACTGACTTAAACTAACGATAAATATATTTAAACAAGATTAAGCCATGATAAATAATATAGATGAGAGGTTAAATAGATTGTTTTTTATGCGTAAGATATTACTTTGAATACGTATGTGTTTTCTAAAAAAGAAGACTAAAATATTATGGCAGGTAATGATTTGGCTTGCTCTATCCAACTTATTACCTTTAATAAACCAGGTAATTTTCCTCCGCCGCCCTCATCAGCATTAATTAAAATTAATGTATTATTGAGTTCATCAGCATTACATGTTGCTAGCTTTGAGGTGCTAAAAATATCGGCTTTTTCTAGTAGCAATAAATAATCACGATTTATACCTTTTACTCGATACATATCTTTATGGTTTAGCCATCTCAATAATTTATTAGAATCGACCCCTGTTTTACTTGCTATTAACCTACTGGATCTTGGGTCTAATACCAATATTCTAAATCGATTGAGTGAGTCAATACCCAGCTCTCGCAGCAGCTTAAATTGAGCACTATAAACACGGCTATTATTTGAAATTTCTTTCATAATAATCCTTGTGATTTTAATATTTACAAGATGAGAAAAGAGAGATTAAACTTGCATAAAAAGACGTTAAACTGCTGATATTTTTTCTTGGCCTGTACTTGTAAACTTAACCTGCAGTGTCACTTTAGCCTGCGAAGCCGAATCAGATAGGTTTTGTGAATCGACACCAGGCACATTTGCTTTTGCTAGAATTTCAATTTCTGTATTGGCTAATACCACAGCACCCGCTGGAGGTAACAATTTCTCACTTAAAGGCTCAATTTTTGTTAATTGATCACACTGAATCATACCTCCTTTAAAAGATGAAAATTCATAATTGGTTACAAATGTTGCCATCCAGTTTTCAATATCTTTTTTAACCAATACCGGCTTACCTGCCACCATCAATTTTTGCTCTGTGCCACCAGGGATATTTGCAACTGTGGTCACTAATATTTGACCGTCTGGCGCTGTAATTTCAACCATGGCACCATCCACACATACTTGTTCCATATACACCCGCCATTAAGGTTTTTACTTAAGCAATCAAAATTAGATTATTAATTTATTACTCACACTGTACTTTCTTGTTGATTAGATGAAGGTTGTTGCTTTACTGGGGTTTCTTTCGGGGGCGATTCAATAGATTGACGAACTTTATCGATTACTCGATCCATAATTGAAAATAGAAGCTCAATGTTATATCCCATCAAAAAGGCCAAGGCCATGGGCGATAAACTGGCTAAATTAGACGCATCATCTGGCTGAAAAAACCACCCTATAATCATGCCGCCTAGCGCACCTAACGTTAATCTAAGTCTAAATTTAACTTCACTATCATGACTGTAAGTACGCGATTTAATTTCATGCATCAAATTACGTAAAACGTAAATAAAAGCACCAAAAAGGCCATACAATAAGGGTAGGAAATAATTTTGAAAAGCTTCTAAAATGAAGTCTGCCGCCAAAATATAGCCAAATAAAACCATGCGAACCTGATGCAGGTCTCGATCTAAGGCCAATTTATTTAATTCTTTTATATTATTTATTTCATCTTCTTCAAGTAACTTTTTTCTTTGTTCATATTTTGCCTGAAAGTATTTTGGCATCTCGTCGTTAAACGTTGCCCCTAGCAACCAAACATGATTCCAAATCATCAAAAGCTTATAATTTGCATCTAACTTTTGATTCTGAACTTGTAATTGGATAGGTAATTGAGGCTCACCTGGTTCTGGTAATTTTCCCTGATCGATTAAGCTTTGCGTATATTCACGCTGCTCAAATAAATCTTGAAGATTTGTGCGTAAATCATGTCCTACCAACCAATAAACTTGGCAAATGAGCAATACAATAAGGGTTATCATGGTATAGCGTCTGTACCAGCTAACTGCTTTATCTGCATCACTTCTTACTGTTTTTTTACCACCGGTATCTAATGGAAATATGGCATTTAAACTATCAATATTAACAGGGTGTGCCTGAGTGGCTAGTTTGTCATACGTCAATAAAAATTCATTTTCTTCTTGAACTGTCCATTCCTTTTTAAGCAGGTTTTGCTTTGCCGACACCAATACCCCTGTCAATTCTGGGTCTAGTTCGACACTGCCCCTTTTTGCTAAGTGAACAATTAACTTTTGGCTATCATTAATTGCCTGCATCATATCGGCTGAAATAGGTAACTTGGTTGTACTTTCTATGTTCATAGTGAATAAACTCAATTATATGGGACTAAATTCCTGCGCCTAAGGTAAGGCCTAAAAAGGCAGCCCCTAATATTGGCCATAAAGAAGGCGCCTTAATTTCGACGACTGGGGGCTTTTTCAATAAAGCAATATACTCTTGATTCAACGCTTGATATTTTAAAAAGGCTTCATCGTAACCCTTTTCATAAGCTTGACTCTTTTCACTTTCTAGCTTTAAAACACTGTCTTTAAGCTCAATTACATTGCCATATAATGCTTCATTCTTTTTGTACTCTTCGATCTCTTCTTTAAACTTGATCATATTGTTATGTTCTATAATGAATGTTTCTGTAAACCAAGCGGGGATCACGTAATAGGGTAAGGTGAGTGTCTTATCTTCGTTAATCGCAATATTTGTAATACCAAAGTTTTTTGCTTTAATAACTTGTGGAAAAGCCTTAGAAAAGCTATTTTCTAGTGCTACTTCTGTATTTAAGTGGCGTACTTCTACTTGTTGGTTTTTACGCTCATCTTCAAGATTATTAATCGTTAATTGATGCTGTATTATTTCTTGATTTTTTTTATTAATTGTTTGATAGAGTTTGTCCTTCAAGTTATCAAGTTCAGACACTTTATTTTCTAGTTGGGCTTTATCACTAGAAAGGCTTTCCATCTCTGATTGGACTCTTGCTAATTCTTCTTTATCTAAACTACGGGCAGTAATAAAAACCAAGGCCATAATAGTCATTACCACTAAAGCCCCACCAAATAACAGGGCCTTTTTAATCATAATGGGCCTCCAATGTTGTATCCGTAATTTTCAAGCCAAGAGCAGATGCAATTTGAACCAACTGGGTTTTATCCCCTTCTTTGTGTTGATAATGCACTTTGTGACCATCTGGTACGGCATCACTAAGTTCAATGTATACGAGTCCATTTGATTCTAATGCCTGCACAAGTGCCTTGATCATAGAGCCAGATGCAATGTTCATTTTATTAATTTCCATCATGTTCTGGCTAAATAGTGTCTCAACTTCTTGGGTATTCATCATCGTCTTTTCCTTTTATAAAGTACTTATGATTATTTTGGAGTCTATGAAGATTACATAGGACGGTATCGTTTATTTAATATCAAAAACAGAGAATCGGGCATCACCAGCACCACTGGCAACGTAAATGCGTTTTAAATCTGATGACACGGTTACTTCATTAATAAGCGCAATATTTGTAGAGGACCACCACTGTGTGCCGTCTTTAATATTTATAATTTTAAGTACGCCGTTGTATCCACCTGCCACGACATAATTAGGATCAGCAGTTGGTTTTACCTGATAGACATAAGCAGAAAATGGTTTGAATTTACGATTTAAACGACCACTAGCAACATTGTACACATAGAGGTGGCCATCACTAAAACCACCACCAACGTATACTTCACTGCCATCCTCTGATGGGGTTGGACTGTATGTTGCGCTGGCACCGTCTATTTTTATGGCTTTAGACGTGCCTTTTTTCACATCAAATACTTGCACATCTTGTTTTTTGTAACCGGTAGCAACCGCTAGGTATTCGCCATTGTATGAGCTGCCGATCGTCCTATTTCCTATTCGGCCTGATACTGTAATTTCAAAACTTTGAATAATTTTTTTGCTAACCATATCAAATATATTTAGCTTATTACTGTATCGAGTAACACAACGGTTACCTGCAGCAGTAAAGAAAAAATCATTGACGTTTTCAAGGAAGATTGATGATTCGTTCGTATCAGAAAGTTGATATAGACTGCCATTCATACTGTAAAAAAGCGCATCATAAACAGTTGAATATTCGACATGCCCAGGGCGTGCACTTAAATTTATCTCTCCCACTTGAGATTTTGATGACAAATTAAATAATTTAATATTGTTAGAGCCATTTTCAAAGTAGGCAAGCGCGCTCATGTCAGCCGCTTTTAAGTGATCAATACTGTATACACCATGACCCGCTAAATTTTCCATGTGTATTAAAGTCGGTTTAGTGGATAATGTTTGATACTTTATGGGAGCGGCTACTGGGGTAAAGGCAACAGGGGGAAGGGCAATTGGGAGAACATCAAGCGGCGCCATTTGCATCGCAACTGGCTCCATCATTAATGGGATTGCTTCTGGGATAGATTCTGGGATTACATTATTATTTAACGAAATCTGTTGGTTAATTTTGTTATTTAACCAGCTTTCGTCTAGACGAATCTTATTGTCCGTCATAACTAAGCCCTCACCCAGGTGAGACTCCAATAGGTTAACTACCCACTCTTGATTTGATGAAATAATGTTATCTTCGATGGTAATGCCATCACCAGCACTCATCTGAGTAACTTGCTTAATCCAGCCTTCATCAGCTGAGATGATGTCATTATTTATGGTAATACCGTTGCCGGTGCTCAGTTCAGTCAGCTCTTTTATCCACGCTTCGTCGGCTGAGACAATATTGTTATCAACGGTTATACCAGTACCGGCATTAACTGGGTTTAATTGTTTAATCCAATCTTCGTCGGCTGAAACAACACCTTCATCAAGCCTAATACCATTGCCTGCGGTGAGTTCGTTTAAACTACGGATCCAATTTTCATCTGCCGAAATATTTAATCCATTGATAATAATGCCGTTACCTGCATCAAAATCATTTAGGTCATTTCGTTTTTTCCAGATAATTCCATCATTTATCGCACTAACACTCCAATAAGTATTGGCGTATTCATCGCCACTAATAACCTCAACAGAAATACCAATGGCCATTTCTCCGTCAATGTCGTTATCTAAGTCTTCTGCTATTTCCCAAGGTAGAGTTGCATTTGCGATCCATACTGTATTTTCGTTCGCGTTTTCTTGATTGGTCAGTAAAACGCGATCACCATCTTGTATTTGATAACCATCTATTTCTTGCACATTACCACGATCAACCGGCTCAACTGCGACGACACAAACATTATCACGAAATTTTAAACCTGCTTTTATCAAGGCTAATTTGTCATTGATTTCCTGCTCTTTTTGACTCATTACATGAGCCAATTGCTTGGGTGATATGGCTTTATCACCTACCTCTGACTGGATAGCCTCGTTAATATTGGCAAAGCGGGTAATGCCAGCCTGGGTCTCTGACGCATGTGATAAGTAATCATTGGATAACGTGCCACTGCTAATATTGTCGGCGGTAATGCCTGTTAAACCCAAGCCATTACCAGAAAAGCTATTAGCGGTAATATCTAACGGCAAGTGATCATTATTTAACTTTCCGCTGTTTATTTTTTCAGCACTAAGACTAGGAACAAGGTGATCTGGTAACACACCTGAAATATTATCTGGATTCAAATCCGTTATATCAGCACCATTCGCGCTAACACTATTGACGATGATATTTGAAGGCAAACGGCTATTGCTAATTTCACCTTCAATGGCACTTGCCATTAAATGGGTTAAACCTGAACCATCACCGCTTACCGTCACCACAGATATTTCATCCGGTAGCCGTTCATTAGCAAGTTTGCCTAAATTTATTTTGCTGGCATCAATATTTGATATAACAGAATCAGGTAAATTACCGAGTAAATTAGATGCCTTTAAATTGATTAAACCAGAACCATCTGCAATTATGCTGTTGATATTCATATTTTGAGGGAGCCGTTCACTGCTTAACTCACCTGAATCTAAATAGGTGGCATTTGCACTAAAATCAATTAACCCTTCAAAATCAACTTGTGACGGAGTACTGCCACTTTCAAATTTTTTCTTTATTTCATCTTTTTTTGACACGGTGGCATCCTATTTGAATATAAACTAAAAATATAAAGTTAAAATCATATAAATCATTTGGATTTCGTTCATACTGCATCGGTAAAACACAGCTCCGCCCTGTAATCACAATGGATACTTCGATTGTGGCATTAACGATTTTTCAATAACTGCATTACATTTACTTTATTGATACTTCACAGCCATACCGTAAGTGTACCCATGATGAAGAATCTGGCTTCTATTTGCGTAATGAATAGTTTTGATTGCGGAATTTCTAATAGTAGAAAATAATGAACGCTTATAATTGCGTAATAATCGATTTATATATTCATATTTTTAAGACTTTCTTAATAGTGACTTAATTTGCAATCCTTGGTCTTCAACTTTTGCATTAAGATGCTTCACGGCCTCGATAAGCGGGGCCACTAGCTTGCTGTAATCAACGGATTTATATCCATTGGTATCTTCACTCACAAGCTGTGGTAATACGGCTTCGATCTCTTGGGCAATCACACCGATTTGTGACCCTTCTTCACGATTACGTTTATTGTTTTGCCAATCAAAACTCACACCATGAATAGCGTTAATAATCGAAATAGGATCTTGTAACGTTTGAATGTTTTCTTTTAATCGTACATCTGAAGATATATTCCAAGCATTGGCTAAGGCATCACCATTCACATGAAATTTTGCTGCTGGACTATGAGTATTAATGCCCACGTTACCTGATGCATTAAAAATAATATGGTCATCCGCATCATTACTAATGCCAAATTCTAGTAATGTATTTTCACCTTCGCTCGCATAATGCCGAATCCAAGCTGCATCGTGCGTACCACCGCCAATATCATTGTGAAAATTGATCCCATTAGCGGGGGTATTACCAGGTGACGGAACAATTGATTGATTCACCCACAGGTTGTTTTGTGCCGTGCAGTCACCTTTAATAATGATTGGCCCCGATGCATCTGCTTTGCCAAGCTCAACATTATTATTATTGGCTCTAATCAGGTTATTTATTGTATTAAGACTCCCTTGTTGTCCATTGATGCTTTCTGACTGGGTGATAATTAAATTATTTAAATTACTCTCTTCTGTTTGTGCTCGAATCGCCTCAGCATTAATGCTATTTTGAAGATCATGCTCTATTGCTGCTAAATTTTGATTTTGGATATTAATGCTAGTTAGTAGGCTCGCTTCCGCTGTTTCTGCGCGTTGAACTTCTGCGGTTAAATTTAAGTCCGCTTGAATAATTTTATGACTCAAACTTTCGGCATTGTTTTTAACGGTAATAATGGATTGTTGATTCACATTCACGCGTGTACTCAAAGCAGACAATGAGTCGTCTGATGATGTATCTATGGAGTTAATTAACGTCACAATTTCTGAAAACGAATCCGCATCGGCGCCAGCACTGCCTAATATATCGTCG
>JAWUXY010000112.1:0-25675 GCA_034111105.1 Bermanella sp.
AAAAGTCTCGGAGCGCTGGACGCATCCCGTGCAAAATTGGAATCTTACGCTGTCGCAGCTGGCGATTCATTTTGAAGGTCGACTGGATGAACACATCGACCTGTAGAAAATTTAACTGACACAGAATTTTGAACAGCCTCACTTATTTTAATAAGTCACTAGGGCTTATTTAACATACCCAAATAAAAATAATTAATTAATTAATTACCGCATTTTTACCCCATGCTTTTTGCAGCAATATAAATTCTTCAGGCAATACAGGTTTACTCACAAAATACCCTTGTACCATATCGCATTGCATTGACGCTAAACGCTCAACCGTTGCAAAGTCTTCAGCGCCTTCAGCCACAACGGTTAAAGAAAGGTTATGTGCAAGGTTAATAATTGAATTCACAATAATTTCATCTTGACTGCTTACGCACATATTACGTACAAACATAATATCGATTTTTAACGTATTAATTGGCAATTGACGTAAATAAATAAACGAAGAATAGCCCGTTCCAAAATCATCAACTGCAATACTAACGCCCATATCGCTTATTAGCCTTAATGTATTTAAAGCTCGCTCTGGATCCACCATTAATGCACTTTCTGTGATCTCAACTTCAAGCAAATGTGGCGGCACTTGATACTCATCCAATTTGGCTTGCATAAAGCCAGGCAAATCATCATTCAATAGGTTACGTGTCGAAACATTCACTGATGTTTTTATGTAAAGACCATCATTCATCCAATGTTTAATTTGACTTAAAGCCTGATCAACTACCCAGTGGGTCATGCCGATAATAACGTCACTCATTTCAGCCAGTGGAATAAATTCAGCTGGGCTAATTAACCCTAACTCTCGATGTTGCCAGCGCAGCAGTGCCTCTGACGCTTGTATTTCATTACTGTCTAAGTTTAGTTTTGGCTGAAACACTAAAAAGAATTCATTATTGCGTAAGCCTTTGCTCATATCGGCCATCAAAGCTAAGCGCCTAGGGCTGCTTTCATCCATTTCGCTGCGATAATGCAATACACGCGAGGTATCTTTTTTTGCTTTATACATGGCAACGTCTGCACAACGCATAATCGTGCTGGCTTCTTTTCCATTATCAGGGTAAAACGCAATGCCAATGCTGCAACCAATTTCGACATTTAACTGGCCAAGGTCAAACGGTTCTCGTAATTTTTTAACAATTTCAAATGCCATTTCATTCATTTCATCAGCGCCTTCTACAGAGGGCACAACAATAGCAAACTCATCTCCTCCTAAACGCGCAAAGAACGCCCGTTTACGGCTAATAACATCCCTTAATCTTGGTTCAATTTTTTTAAGTAGCACATCACCATAATGATGACCAAGCGCATCATTAACCTCTTTAAATCGATCTAAGTCGATTAACATCAATGCTGCTTTAAAACCAAATTGATTTGCTTGTTCGACTTTTTCATCAAGGTAGTCACGCAATGCGGCTCGATTCGCTAAACCGGTTAAATTATCATGACGATTTTGATGTTCTAAATGCTGAATATGATTTTTACTATCGGTAATGTCGCGTAAAATAATCCAAACTCTATGCAGTCTCTTTTCTTCAATGTCGGTCATCACCGTACAGCTTAACCACTGGATATCACCATTTGTATTTTCATGCGCCACCTCAATAACTTCACTACTATAGCCACTTTCTAATACATAATTCATTAAATGTTTTAGGCTTTTTATACTAAGAAATTCTGTTGTAGAAGGTTCTTTACTAAACCCAAACAACGTAATAAAGGCGGGGTTTACTTCTTTAAGTTTGGCATTTTTCTTAATACCTTCCCATTGTTCATTAACACTCTCATCGATGTAAATTGATGGCTGAATAATAAGATCGGCTATGGCTTCATGACTACTTTCGATAAACGCTCGGTAACGATTACTGCTTTGCTCAATTTGGCGTTTGTCTTGCCTATGGGCTAATTCAGAGAGAACCCGCATACTAAAAATTGATAAGCAGTCGAGTAACAAGTCACTCACCTCTTCTTCACTCATCCCCATTACCAAAATAACCCCCAGAGGCGCATTTAAATCATCTCTTAAAATAATGCCGCCATAAAAAGGTAACAAAGAATTAAGCACTAGATCTGGTGTATTTTCTTTCGGCTCCTTTTCTAAATCAAACCAGCTCCAATCATTCACCTTAAATTGGGCTTCATTTAATTTAAAATCTGAATAAATGTAATCCTTTTCTTCGCCTTGGTGGCTAACATAGCGATAGCCGTCTAAATCTGTATTGTATTCACCCACATATAATATAGAGCTAGGCACGAGTTCATGTATTAGCCCTAAAATATTCTTCATCGTCGCTTTATTTTGAGCGTTAAGATCTTTGGCTACTTTTTGAATAAAACTGCCTTGAAACTTAACTGACGTAATATCCGTCGCAATAAAAGCTTCTCCTTGGATATTATTGAGCGAGAATTGATTAATCAAAAATACAAAACGCTCACCATCTTTAGCCCTAAGAGGCATGTTTTTTTGATTTGATTCAATGTCAGAGAACGGATTTTCACTGTGGAATTTTTCTTGTAAGACTTTAAAAGCATGATTTTGATAAATCACTTGGCCATTCTTAATCACAAATATGGCCGCAGGCATATTATTATAAACCTGCATAAGCCACTGCTCTGTTTGCTTGTATTCTTGTTCTCGGGCACTCATGGCCCAAATACCCCAACCCACGCCACAAAGCATCGTAAGTAAAATAAGAGAGAAGGCATACTCCGCTATTTCTAGCAGCCGTGTTTGTCCGCCAACATGCCCAAATAACTGAACACCGTGAACAATAAACAGCATCACCACTGATGCAATCATTAGGTTCATCACTGGCTTGCCAAGCACCGTCACCGCTTTATGAAAACTTAAGCTGACACCAAGCGCTAATAGCACCACTAAAATAAGTCGAGAAATCGATAAATATTCAAACCAATACACAAAAACCACCTAACATTCTTATCTTTTAGGTATAGCTAATACTCTTCGTACTGGCCATCTTTGATGGCATTGACAGTATTAACGCTTAGTCATAATGTGTGGCCCTAATTAAATGCGAGACAATCATGCCATTACTTCCCATTACCGCCTTATATGGTTCATTACTTGGTTTTTTATTACTGCACTTAGCGTACACAGTCATAGTGTGTCGACAAGCACATAAATCAGGGTTAGGGCACACTAACAACGAGCTACTCATCGTTGGTCGCAACCACGCAAATGCGACTGAATACATCCCTATTACCTTGATATTATTTGCATTGGCAGAGTTGAATGGCGCTGCGAATAGCCTATTACATGTCATTGGCAGTGTGTTTATGGTTGCTCGACTCGTTCATGCTTGGGGATTCAAAATGAGTAAAGGCAAAGCCCATATAGGCCGATACTACGGCACGTTACTGAGCTTTTTATCTATTATATTACTGGCGTTCATTAACCTGTATTTAAGTTGGCCATACCTTTAATAAAGGCTGACTTTTTCGCCCTTTTTTATTCATGAGGGTTTGCTTTACAATATCCGCCTCACAATAAGTATAAGTAAGTACCCATGAGCAAGATTATTGAAAACCTGTTTTATTCGAAAGTTGGCCAAAGCTTACTCGGTGCTCTTGGTGTAAAACCCGCAATCGAGCTTCATCGTTACCAAGGCGAAACCCCTTGGGTTACAAGCTCAATACTGCTACCGCAGACCCCATCATCAAGCTTAGCCGAGGTTCTCACGCAAGCTGATATACAATTTGAAGTTTTACATGAAGGTCAAGATAACAGACACAGCGCGGCGTTATTCGATGCCACTGCATTCAAAACCAGCCATGATCTAACCGCCCTTAAAACTTTTTTTGCGCAATTAACTAAGCGACTGAACCCTTCATCGCACATAGTGATTCTTGGTTTAAACCCTGAGATATGCACTGACATCGAACAAGCCAGTGCTATGGAAGCATTAAATGGCTTTACTCGATCACTGGCGAAAGAATTTGGGCGCAAAGCGATCATGGCAAATGTGGTGTATTGCCACAATGTCAATGCGGCGATTACCACGCCACTGAACTTTTTATTGAGTCATCGCGGTGCTTATATCAGTGGACAACCTCTTTATGTCGATGATTCAACAAAACCGACTCAAGCTTGGCAAAAACCATTAAATGGTCAACTGGCCCTTGTAACGGGTGCCGCACAAGGTATTGGTGCGGCCATTGCCAAGGCATTAACACGAGAAGGGGCTACCGTTATCGGTTTGGATATCCCCCCTGCTAAGCAAGCACTGGAAGCCACACTGGCACCACTCAATGGCATTGCTGTCACTGCAGATATTACCGCCAGTGATGCGGTCGAGCATGTGATAAACGCGCTGGCGGGTAAAAAATTAGACATCGTCGTGCATAATGCAGGTGTCACGCGTGATAAGACCTTGGCTCGCATGCCTGAGCATTTTTGGGATATGACGATCAATATCAATTTAGCCGCACCAATGAACATAACAACGGCGCTAGAACAACAAAATCAACTCAATGATGACGCTCGCATCATCTGCATTAGCTCAATCAGTGGTATTGCAGGCAATGTCGGGCAAACCAATTACAGCGCGTCTAAATCTGGCGTTATTGGTTATGTACGCAAGCAAGCAAAACTATGGGCGAATACCAACAAAACCATCAACGCCATTGCACCTGGCTTTATCGAAACCCAAATGACGGATGAGATCCCATTTATGACTCGAGAATTGGGCCGCCGTATGAACTCTATGTCACAAGGTGGTCGGCCTGAAGATGTGGCCCAAGGTGTTGTGCTCTTTGCTCAACCAGGTAGTCATAGTTTAAATGGCCAAGTATTGCGTGTATGCGGCCAATCTTTAATCGGTGCTTAACGAAAACTTAGCTTGATCAAAACAAGGACTGTGGGGTTTTCTTATCCCCTTTTCCTTGCCATAAGCGCCACTCACCGCTCACCATGACGAGCTGTAAACGTTTCTCAAAAGGACGTTTATGGCTTTCTAATGCTCGCCTTAATAAACGATTCTCGCGTTGTTTTAAATCGATCTTTGCGACCCAGTCGGGTACATCGTTTACATGCCATGACAAATACACTTCGCAAAAGTATTCGCCCGAAATATCATTCACTTGGCTCACTGAAAAAATTTCTTGCACGCTTGGACGACCATAAAAAATACCTTTATCGCTCACCAAAGGGCTCTGTGCATTAAAGCTGTATTTGAAACCACCCACACTGACCTCTCTTGGCTCGCCATACATCATCTTTTCTGCAAGAAAGCGGGTTTTCTCTTTTGTCACTAAGCCTAGTGTTACCCAAGGGTCTATATTTTTAATCATGGCTTTATGAGTGCGTTCGACTTCAATTGGTAGTTCAAACGGTTTATGAAACAGCAGTTTTTGGCCAATTTCATGGTCAAATATGTTAACTATTTGCGTATTTGTGGGCTGAGTTGGTAATAAATAGATATCCGCGGCTCTGAGCATATTCGGCGAGAATACTGTCAGTATCAGCACATTCGCGAACACGTTTAAATATCGTGACCTCATTACACTTAGCCTCTCCTTGTAAGCCATTGTATAAGCCTAGCTCAAAACTCATTATTTGGTCGTCATTAAACCGTAAAGGCATTGTCACCTAATTGTCATTTGATCCCCTTAACGTGCATTAAACACGTAAGGAGAGCCCTATGAACCAAGCCGCTCAATTACAACTTCAACCACAAGCTGCCACCTTGATTGCTTACATCACTCAGGACCCAGCTGAAATTCATCAAGCATTTCAGTTACGCCACCAAGTGTTTTCAAAGGAATTTAGTGCGCAATTAAATTCACAGACTCACGGCATTGATCGCGATAAGTTTGATGATGTATGCCATCACTTAATTGTCAAAGAATCCCAGAGCCAACGCATTGTGGCCTATAGCCGTATTATCACCAGTGACATTGCTAAACAACATCACGGCTTTTATACCGCAGGGGAATTTGACCTATCTAACATTGTAGATAAAACAAAACGCTACATGGAAATCGGTCGCACCTGCGTCAGCGATGACCACAGAAGCGGCTCCGCCATCGCGTTATTATGGGGGCAAATTGGGCAGTTTATGATGGAGCACAACATTGATTGCTTAATTGGTTGCGCCAGCATTCCATTTGCTAATGGTAGTCGCCAAACATTAGCGGTTATTGATTATTTACGCAGCAAGCACTTCACCAATGAAGATTTACGTGTCACGCCGAAACACCCTTTGCCACCTCTGAGCAACAGCATTGATGGTAAATCTCTAGTCCCTCCCTTGTTAAAAGCCTATTTACGCATGGGTTGTAAGGTTTGTGGGGAAGCGCACTGGGATAAAGAGTTCAATGTAGCCGATGTCATGGTTTTATTGGAAAAAGAAAACATCAACATGCGCTATATGAAGCATTTTTTACGCGCGGCCTAAACAGCCATTTTTGAATTTAAGGAATCTTTATGTTGACCATTTTAACGGCGCCATTTAGAGCAGTTATTGGTTTTATCACCCTGGTATCCATGGTTATCAGCGCCGTATTGTTGTACCTATTTGTTAATGATGACGTTAAACGTAAAGCCCTCATTGAGATATGCCAACGCCGTTTATGTTCGGTGCTATTGCGCTGCTTTAACGTCGAAATTCATTACATAGGCGCCGCTAACCCTGACGCAAGAATGCTGATGGCAAATCATATTTCATGGCTTGATGCTCTGCTGTTTATGCCAGCCCCTAAACTAAGGTTTATCGCTAAATCAGAAGTTAAAGATTGGCCAATCATTGGCTTATTAGCTCAATTGCTGGGTACTGTTTTTATTCGTCGTGAGAATAAATTTCAAGTTTATCGTTCACTGCCTAATGCCCAGCGTCATATTCGTGAGGGTGATAACTTAATCATTTTCCCAGAAGGCACAACCACAACAGGCGAAGATGCCCTACCGTTTCGCCCAATGATGTTTGAGGTTGCTAAACGCGAAAACTGCTTGATACAGCCAGTGGCGATTCGTTATTGGGATCATAATAAAAATATCAGCAAAATCACGCCCTTCATTGGCGATGACGATATTTTAATCAGCATTCTCAAATTATTACTTGAGCGTAAAACATTAGCCTATGTACACTTTTTACCGGCATTGAACCCAGCCGAACTTGACCGTAAACAAATGGCAAGCGCAAGCCAACAGGCTATTTCTCAAACCTTACAACAGCCTTATGTCGCACCAACACCCGATCATAGAGATGCACCTGCCAGCCATCAGCAGGTGCAGTCCTAGTAAGGTCAACATAAGATAGTTAGAATGCGTCATTTGTTTGTGTCTATAATAAGCCGATGACCATGAAAAACCGCTTAGCTCAGTTCTTTAGTCGCCCACCAATGCTGCGTCATTTGCTTAACTGGTATGGCCCCTATCGAGGAGCCGGTGTCAAAATCAAGCACCTGGCAAATGATTTCACCAGCGCAACCGTTGTGATGCCTTTACGCTGGTATAACCGCAATTATGTGGGAACCCATTTTGGCGGTAGTTTGTATTCGATGGTTGACCCTTTCCACATGCTTTTGATTATGAACCAATTGGGCAAAGACTATATTGTCTGGGACAAGTCGGCACACATTGAATTCATTAGCCCAGGCACTGGCACAGTCACCGCGCATTTTGATGTCACCCAAGCACAAATTGAAGACATCAAATTAAAAACCGCCAGCGGCGATAAGTACCTACCCAACTTTGAAGTACAGGTACTCGGTGAAGACGGTAAACTAGTGGCCAAGGCCATTAAGACTCTTTATATCCGTAAAAAATCACGCCCATAAAATACATTTTAGCGCTCAATCTATTTAGCATTGAGCGTGAATTCTTCCTACCAAGATAAATAAAGCCGACTAAACTTAAAGCCTATATGAACACAAACAAGAGTAGGCACTATGAGTATCAGCATCGCACAGGCAACGGGATTTATTGAGGAAATATTAGGCGTTATAGAAGATGTATACTGGGAATGCACGGCGTTAGATACTAAAAACCAATGCTTCAATGCCGTTCGCTTATTACAAACCGAGCTAACAGAGCTCACAAAAGTGTCGGTTCAAGACCACCACTACGAATACGAGATCATTGCGTATCAAGACAATACGGTTATTGATACCCTAAGCCAGCTAGACCATATGTTAAAAGATGCGGTACTTCGCACTCGTACCCATAATCATCTCAAGCCATTATTACAGCAAGCAATGGAAATATTTGCTCATCCATAAACGCCAGACTTAATGCATTAGAATATTTCTGCTTCTCGGCTTAGCGGCTCGCTTGTATCTGTTTTTACTTGGTTTCGTCCGGCGGCTTTTGCACTATAAAGCGCATCATCTGCTTCTTGCTGCCACGCTTTGAGTCTTTGTTGTCCGGCAGGCTTGATACTAGCAACGCCTATGCTCACAGAGACGTAACCAAGCGGGGTGTCTTCATTCAAAATATCTCGGCGCGTAACCGCATGAATAATTTGATCGGCCACATATAACGCACCCGTTTCAGGTGTATCCGGCAAAATTATGGCAAATTCCTCACCACCAATTCTGGCAACTACATCATGAGGACGTACGGCCGTTTGCTTAAAAATAGAGGCCAGTTCTCGCAAGCACTGGTCCCCTGCTAGATGCCCATACCGATCATTGAAGCGTTTAAAGTAATCCACATCAATTAAAAGCAAGCTGCAATCCGAGTGCTGACGGAAGCACTGACGCCAACTTTTATCGAGTTCTTGATCGAACTTACGTCGGTTAAACACACCCGTCAAAGGGTCAGACACCGTTAAACTCTCCAGTGTCTGCACATAGCGAATACGTTGAATAATAAGCGACAAGCGCAATAATAAAGTATCAATATCATCAGGGTATGCGACATATTCTGCACCCTGCATAAGCACTTGCTGCTCGATATCGGCTTGATGCCCGCCACCCACTACAATAAGATCTCTTGGTAAAATATCGCCAAGTTGCTTGTGGTATTGAAAGGCAGGCCAGTCCCAAATGTGCAAGTTGGCAACATCAGCATCTTTGATTTGAGTAAGGTCGGCACAATCTAATAACCATTGCTCTATAGGCGCCGCCAAATAAGCGACCCCCATTTCAATGTACACACTAAACCCTGTGTCTATCTGGCTTCTTAGCGAATCCATGCACGACCCTATACGTCTCGGGTCAAAGTGACCCAATTAGATTAAACTTGCAAAAATACAGGGCGAACTCTACCCAAAAGTCAGGGCATTAGATATGACCCAATTCAGCTAATAATAAAAAAATCTAAGAAAATGAGAGACTTACCTGATTTATGTGAAGGCGTTACAATATACGTCAAACATTGAACACTATTTATTCAAGGAGCCAAGATGGCATTGGTATATTCCACTGAAACTGGCCGTTTATGCGAAGGCTGCGAGCAACCGGTTGACCAGTGTTGCTGTAAAGCCGCAATTGCACCCGAAAGTGACGGTGTGATTCGAGTACAAAGAGAGAAAAAAGGCCGAGGCGGTAAAACCGTCACCGTCATCTCTGGCTTAGAGGGCGACAAAAAAATATTAAGCGATTTATGCAAAAAACTTAAAAAACGGTTTGGCGCAGGTGGCGCGGTCAAAAATTGGACGATTGAATTACAAGGCGACCTCGCTGAACAAAGTGTGAAGTATTTACAGGAATTAGGCTTTCAAGCCAAACAAAGTGGTGGCTAAACAAGCGTTTACCCCGCAAACTAGGCTAAAATAAAGAATACTAACGGATGCAAATGAAAGGGGGCGACAACATGGAGCTCAGTGTCAATGTTCTTAGTTGGCTAGGTCGACCTAAAAAAGCAGTGAACGCGCAAACCATTAAGTTCAATCGCTTTAATCTGATTTTTAATAGCCGCTGCAAATTAAAACCAGGGCAATTAATTTTGTTAAATATTGCAATGGGCATTCACAGTCTGCGTGAAATCAGTGCTCGTGTTGAAAGCTGTGAACGCTCCGGCCCTCATTATCAAACGCAAGTGCGGTTTGTCTTAGAAAGACCAGACAAACAACCTTACCGCGAAGCCATTGCCATTCTTAAAGCCATTGAACAAAGTGTGCCTGCATCTTTACGTGCTCCTCTTCATATGCAAGCGTTGTAACTTATATAAAGGACTTAATCGTTTTCTATGTCTCATGAATACACTCTCGTTTTAAACTGCGGCAGCTCTTCTTTAAAGTTTGCTGTTCTACAACCTCAAACTGGTCAGTGTGCCATTCAAGGCTTAGCTGAACGCTTGGGCAGCGATCAAGCCAGTGTGAGTTACCAGCTCAATGACAGCAAAAGCCACATTACGCTTACCAATGGCGATCACCAAAGTGCCATTAGCGCCGTAATTGAGCTGCTCAAACAAAACGCCCTATTGGATTCAATTACCGGCGTTGGTCATCGTGTTGTTCACGGCGGCGAAGCGTTCAGTGAGTCGTTATTAATCACGGCTGACAACCTTAAACAACTTGAAACCCTAAGTCATTTAGCGCCACTGCATAACCCAGTGAATCTTTTAGGGATTAAAGCCATTAATGCATTACTGCCAGAGTTACCTCAAGTCGCAGTATTTGATACCGCCTTTCATCAAACACTACCTGAAGCCGCTTATTTATATGCGCTACCATATGAGTATTACCAAGAACACGACGTGCGCCGTTATGGTTTTCATGGCACAAGTTATCGTTATGTCAGTGAAAAAAGCGCCAGTATTTTAGGCAAGCCAATCAATGATAGCCATTTCTTAATTGCACATTTAGGTAATGGCTGTAGCGCCTGCGCGGTACGCAATGGTGAAAGTGTCGATACCTCTATGGGGTTAACCCCATTAGAAGGCTTAGCAATGGGCACACGCAGTGGCGATGTAGACCCAGGTTTAATGCCATTTTTGTGTGAGCGTTTAAATATTTCGACCAATGACGTGATGAACATACTGAATAAAAAAAGTGGCCTCCTAGGCCTATCAGGCACCAGCAATGATATGCGCGAGATTCAACAAGCTGCCGAGCAAGGCGATGTTCGTGCAAACTTAGCTATCGAAGTATTTGCATTTAAAATTGCACGTTATTTAGGCGCACTGGCTGTATCACTGCCGCGTATTGATGCTTTAGTTTTCACTGGCGGTATTGGTGAGAATGATCGATTCACGCGCGCATTAGTATTAGAACACCTCTCAATTTTAGGCTTTGAAGTAGACGGTAAGCTGAATAAAACCAATGGTGATGAGCGTGGTCAAATCACCACTGAAAATAGCACGCTTGCTATGGTCGTCGCGACCAATGAAGAACTCATGATCGCAAAAGACACCTTCGCCCTTACACAAGCTTAATATCGGTATCAGGATTTAACATGCATCAACATACATTTTTTATCGCACCTACTGAAATGGACACTGGGCTAACATCCATTACGCTTGGGCTCATTCGTGCACTTGACCAACTTGGTTTAAAAGTCGGTATTTGCAAACCCATTGCAAGCGCCGAAGCTGACAAACAGCATCGCGCCATTGACTTAATTACGTTAGCAAGTGGCATCGCACCACCAAAAGCCATTAGCCTGCAACACGCACAAAGAATGCTCAGCTCGGGCAAACAAGACCGCCTAATGGAAGAAGTCATTGGCATGCACCGTAAAGTTCGTGAAGCCGTAGACGTGGTAATATTCGAAGGCCTAGAACCTGACAGGAGCGAACCCTTTACCGCCAAACTTAATGTTGAAATGGCAAAAACATTAGACGCCGAAATTATCTTAGTCACTGCGCCAAAAAATCGAGATATTAAAGCACTGGCTGACCACCTAAATATTGCCAAAGGGTTGTTTGGTGGCGATAAAAACCGAAACCTACTTGGTTGCATCATCAATAAAGTGAATGCGCCCAAAAAAGCCAGCAGCCCACTTAAAGCCAACATGCCCATTGCAAATGATGTGGTCAGTAGCATTTTAGAGGGCAGCCCTTATCAAACGTTAGAAAATGAGCATTTCAAAATTCTGGGATTAATTCCTTGGGACGCAAGCTTAATTGCACCGCGTACACAGGATATTGCTCAATACCTACAAGCTAAAATATTAAATGACCAAGGCCTAGAAAGCGCCCGTGTTAAACGTATTAGTTTATGTGCACGCACGGTGCAAAACATGGTGAATGATTTGCAACCTGGCACATTGGTTGTTACCCCAGGTGATCGCGACGATATTTTATTAGCCAGCGCAATGGCTGCCAACAATGGTGTGCCGCTGGCGGGTATCTTGCTCACCAGTGACATCACACCTGATGAACGCGTGATGTCGCTTATTAAACCTGCCCTTAGCCATTTGCCCATTATGTCTGTTGAAACCGATACCTTTCAAACGGCATCACAGTTATCGCATATGTCAGAAGGTGTAAAAGCAAACGACACTGAACGAGTGGAGTCCATCATGAATCACATGGCGGCCCATATTAATGGCAACTTTTTGAAAGATCGTTTACAAATTGATTTGCAAACACGTTTAAGCCCTGCCGCGTTCCGTTATCAATTAGTCCAATTGGCGCAAGCCGCTAAGAAACGTGTCGTACTACCTGAGGGTGAAGAGCCTAGAACCATTCAAGCGGCTTCAATTTGCCAAGAGCGTGGTATTGCACAATGTATATTACTAGGACGCAAAGAGGTCATCGAACAGCAAGCCAGTAGCCTAGGCATTGAGCTGCCCGATGGTCTTATCATCATGAACCCAGATGATATTCGAAGTAATTACATTGACCCTATGGTTGAGCTAAGAAAACACAAGAATCTTTCCGCGCCAATGGCCGAAGCGCAATTAGAAGATACCGTGGTGCTTGGCACCATGATGTTGGCCCTAGATGAAGTAGATGGCTTAGTCAGTGGTGCCATTCATACCACGGCCAATACCATTCGCCCTGCTCTGCAATTAATTAAAACAGCCCCGGGCGCAAAACTGGTTTCGTCTATCTTCTTTATGCTGCTGCCTGAGCAAGTTATGGTTTACGGGGATTGCGCAGTTAACCCAGACCCTACTGCAGACGAATTAGCCGACATTGCATTACAAAGTGCACACAGCGCCAAAGCATTTGGTATTGAGCCAAAAGTCGCCATGATCAGTTATTCAACTGGCTCATCGGGCACAGGTAGCGACGTTGAAAAAGTACGCAGTGCCACGGCCATCGCACAAGAAAAACAACCTGAGTTAATTCTTGATGGGCCATTACAGTATGATGCTGCCACAACCGCTAATGTTGCCGCATCAAAGGCCCCTAACAGCAAAGTAGCAGGCCAAGCTAACGTATTAATATTCCCTGACTTAAATACGGGTAACACCACATATAAAGCCGTGCAGCGCAGTGCAAATGTGGTGAGTATTGGTCCAATGCTACAAGGCTTAGCGAAACCCGTTAATGACCTTTCAAGAGGGGCGTTAGTTGAAGACATTGTGTACACCATTGCCTTAACCGCAATTCAAGCCACACAGGTTTAAATCGACACGCCAAATTGGCCTAAATGGTCAGTTTGGCGGTAGCATTTAGTCATTTGTCTTACCTTCGATTGAAGTATGATATGTGAATAATAAAAAATAGAGTTCTATCATGTTAAATTTTTTACCTAGCCCTGTTGTGGGTGCTATTGCATCCTTTTTATTGCTCATAAATGTGCTTTTCTGGTGTCCGCTACTTTTATTGGTCGCACTAATAAAAGTATTGATTCCTATCACGTTTATTCGCCAACTTATCGATCCTCTGCTGATTAAAATTGCAGAAGGCTGGGTACTATGTAATTCAGGTTGGATGAAGTTAACACAAAAAACCGAATGGGATGTGCAAGGTCTAGGTAAGTTAAAATACAAGGGCTGGTATTTAATCAATGCCAACCACCAATCTTGGGTCGATATTCTTGTTTTACAGCATGTGTTTAATGGCAAAATTCCATTGCTAAAATTCTTTTTAAAACAAGAGTTAATCAAAGTGCCCATTATGGGATTATGCTGGTGGGCGCTTGATTTTCCTTTCATGAAACGCTTCAGCAAGGATTACCTTGAGAAGCACCCAGAGATGAAAGGCAAAGACCTTGAAACCACGCGCAAGGCATGTGAGAAATTTTCAGTTATGCCAACCAGTGTTATGAATTTTTTAGAAGGCACTCGCTTTACACAATATAAATACGATAAACAAAAACCACCTTATCGTTATTTATTAAAACCAAAAGCCGGTGGTATTGCATTTGCGATCAATGCAATGGGTGATAAATTTAATAGCTTATTAAATATCACCATTGTTTACCCAGATGGTATACCAAGCTTTAGTGACTTTTTATCTGGTAAAGTAAAAAGAGTGATTGTGCGAGTACAAGAAGAATCAATACCCGCCACCTTCTCTCAACAAGATTACAATAATGACCCTGAGTTTCGTCAAGAATTTCAACAATGGACACATCAATTGTGGCTAGAAAAAGACGAGCTTATCCATCAATTATTAGATGGGCAGTCACACCAACCACTTAACGAATAACAACACGTAATAAAGGAGTTCACATGAAAATTTATGACGACATTTCATTATCCATTGGCAATACACCTTTGGTGCGTTTAAAGAAATTAACCCGTGCAAATGTATTACTAAAAATTGAAAGCCGTAACCCTGCGCATTCAATAAAATGCCGCATTGGTGCCAACATGATTTGGCAAGCAGAAAAAGATGGTTTGTTAAAACCCGGCATGGAGATTGTTGAGCCAACCAGTGGTAACACAGGTATTGCTCTTGCATTTGTAGGCGCCGCTCGTGGTTATAACGTCACGTTAACCATGCCAGAAACCATGAGTATTGAACGCCGTAAAGTCATGAAGGCACTGGGCGCAAGCATCGTATTAACCGAAGGCCCTAAAGGCATGCGTGGCGCGGTAGAAAAAGCTCAAGAGTTGATTAATGAATCACCTGAAACCCGATTTATGCCACAGCAATTTAGCAACCCTGCTAACCCAGCGATTCATGAACAAACAACAGGCCCTGAAATTTGGGATGACACTGATGGCACAGTTGATGTTGTCGTGGCGGGTGTTGGCACTGGCGGTACGATTAGCGGCATCAGCCGTTATATTAAAAATACAAAAGGCAAAGCCATTACCTCGGTAGCTGTCGAGCCTGAAGCATCACAAATCATCGCTCAAGCAATCAAAGGCGAAGCCATTACACCTGCCCCGCATAAGATTCAGGGCATTGGTGCGAACTTTATTCCTGATAATTTAGATCTATCTGTTGTGGATCAGGTTGAGGCGGTTAGCAATGAATTAGCCATTGAAACGGCCCGATCACTCATGGCAGAAGAAGGGATTCTAGCGGGTATTTCTGGCGGCGCCGCTGTTGCAGCCGCGTTACGATTAGCTGAACAAGATGCGTTTAAAGATAAAACCATTGTGGTGATTTTACCCGATAGTGGCGAGCGTTACTTATCGACCATTTTATTTGACGGTATGTTCAGCGCAAACGAAGGGGGTTAATTAAAAGGCGCTTGATTAAAAAGCGTTTACTTAAAATGAGCCTTGCCAGACGTCATCTTCTGCAAGGCTTATTATCATACTGTTGATACTCAATCGTCGGTACCAAAAATCATTTCAAGTTGAAGCGTGATCGCTGGCGTGACTTTAAAATCATTTTCTCTGGGCCAAGCCAATTCTGGTACCAACTCAACAAACGTATAATTCTTATAAATCTTTCGACGATAACTGGCTGATAATACCGTATTGGTTAATTTTGTCGATTTTTCTGTATCACCAAAAACCCTTAACCGATATAACATAGCAGAGCGAGAACTTAATTCATCAAAGACTGAAACACTGCTGTCTAACTCCACAAAATCATCGTTCAATAGATAATCGGCATTAAACCCCGTTCGAAAATGACGACTAAACCCTAAAGGTCTAATCGCACTGGCACTAAAGCGTGTCCCCCACTTTTCATCTGTACGCCATGATAACGTTTGTAAAATCCGAGTCCGCCATGTTTGAAAATAATCAATTCGTCGTGCCCGTAATCGAGAGAAAAACACAGGTTCCCCTGCCCAACGCACACCGTTATCAAAACTGGTTTTCCAATGACGCCTTTCTTTAAAGTCAACTCGAATGGCGGTCGAGTATGTGATGTTATCTTTTGTGCCTAAAACATCGGTTTCATTGACGTCATCTTCTTCTTCATCGGTTTCAACCAATAATTTAAAACGATCTCGTGTTTTCGGCAAAATCAAACGTAAATTCAAACCTACTTGGTAATTAGGTTCGGCCTGATCTTCACGGCGACTGGTAAAATACACGCGGCCATTACTGCCAGATGTTTCATCCTCAAGTACTTCATCATCAAAGAAAGCCCCCATAAAAAACGAATCAACACCATCGTTTAAACTTTCGACATAACTGGATGCAACATTTTGAGTCCAGTCGAGAAACACCACACTGGTGTAATCATCCACCTCATCATGTTTATCTGTCACTACATAATGATGATCTGGGGCCGGTGGCTCTACATCATAAATATGCGCTTCATCAGGCGCACTGACGGCCAGTGATGGGATCACGGCACAAAAGACGAATCTGAGCAGTCCTCTAAACAAACCTAACCCTCAACTTTGATCGGGTCATGGTGTACGAGGATGTCAGCATTTGGGTAGGCTTGTTTGATTTTTTTCTCAATGCGATCGCCAATTTCATGGGCAGACCAAAGCGTTAGGTTTTCATCCAACTCAAGATGGAATTGAATGAATAAATCTGGGCCAGACTGACGGCAACGTACATCATGGCAACCCTCAGGGCCGTGTTCTTTACGTACAAGATTCTCAACAATGGCCTCTACTTCAGGTAATTGTTCATCCATCAATTGTTTAAACGCTTTGATACCTACTTGCCATGCGCTTACACATAAAAATACACCAATGCCAATGGCCATAATCGAATCGATCCAGTACCAGCCAAAACCCACCAGCGCCATGGCAATCAATACCGCTCCATTCATTAATAAATCACCCTGATAATGCAGGGAGTCAGCTTCAACAATTAAAGATTTGGACTTACGAATAACGTGCTTTTGAAAAATAACCAATGCCAAGGTGAGTACGATAGCCAACACACTCACACCAATACCTATGTGGCTATTTACCATCTGGCGTTTATCCAGCATGACATCAAAACTGCTGAGCACTAACACCACAGCCGAACCCACCATAAATGCTGATTGCGCAAGCGCAGCAATGGACTCTAATTTGCCATGACCAAATTTATGCTCATCGTCGGCAGGCACAAGCGCATAACGTAGGGCGATAAAGTTAATAATTGAGGTCACACCATCTAGCATAGAATCAAGCAGAGAGCCCAATAAGCTAACCGAGCCTGTAGACCAATAGGCCCATGTTTTAGCCACAATGAGGATTAATGCGACAACCACGCTCGCAATGGTCGCCTGCCGGCTCAGGTGTGCATGGTCTGACATGAATTATCCCTTATTATTGTTAATACCCTAGCACAGAATACATTCTGGAGCCTTAGACCCACCTATTCTCAACGCATTCTCAATAGGTTCATCTATACTCATAAGAGTCATTAAATTTGGGGGCATTATGACACTAGATGTCAAAGATCTCACGGTACTTTTAATTGAGCCTTCTATTACTCAAAGTAAATTTCTTAAGAATGCCATGAGCCATCATGCCATCAATAAAGTGGATGTTTGTACCACGGGTACTGAAGCACTAGAACATGCCGAAGTACACCAGCCTGACCTGATTATCAGTGCCATGTACTTTGATGATATGAACGCCATTGAATTGGTAACAAAACTGCGTGATAACCCAAACACACAGTATTTAAATTTCATGTTGGTTTCGAGCGAAACCGACAAACAAATGCTTGATGATATTAAGCAAGCTGGCGTATTGGCCGTGCTCCCTAAGCCTTTTGATCAAAGGGCTTTCCTGACGGCACTCAATGCGGCAAAAGACACCATCGAAGTAGACAGCATTGAGTTAAATGATATTGATGTTGAATCGCTCAGGGCATTAATCGTAGATGACTCATTAACGGCTAGAAAACACATCATTCGTCTATTAAACGCCTGTGGCGTTGAGCAAACCGTACAAGCAGAAAATGGCTTAGAAGCCATTGAGGTTTTAAAGACCGAGTCCGTTGATTTCATTATTAGTGACTACAACATGCCCCATATGAATGGCGAAGAGCTCGCCAACTATTTGCGCCAATCTGAATATTCTTACCTGCCCATATTAATGGTCACAAGCGAGCAAGACTCAAGCCGCTTAAGCGCGGTGAGACAAGCTGGTGTATGCGCTTTATTTGATAAAACCATTGTTCCAGCGTCATTAAAAGATGCTCTACGAGCAGCGCTGAATAGCTAAACTAGCTTGGTGGGTTCAAATTTTTCATCATCATTTGGCAGGCTGCATTCTTGCTATCAGCCTCAACCAAATGCGTTTCTTTTTTCGCAGTAATTAATAACAACTGCGGATCAGCCCAACGCAAAAAATAACCTTGATCAACCGAAGCCTGCAATGTTTCACAACTGTCGTCATACCACCAAGAGTAAAATGAAGTCATCAAAACCAAAGCAATGGTCACAAGGCCGAATGGTAAAATAGATTTTGTTTGCAGCATGTTACTTAGCCTTATTTTTAAGCCGTATGGGCTGGGCGTAATATTGTTTTACGTTAGCAAGGACATCTGCATCAATAGACTTAAATCGCTTACTCCAGAGCTGTAATGTTTTATTTTGTTTATTAAACCCATGATTTTTTTCTTGCAGCAACGACATGGCCAGTTGGTTATTGTCGAATAAGTGATAATTTTGATGAATGCGCTCATCAATGGCATCACTCCAATTCTCGGCTATATTGCTGTCTAATTTCAATGGCGGACTAAAATGCAATACAACATTGCCTTTTTGTCCCTGTAATCCCTTAACAATACTTTTAAAATCTTCATCATGGGATTTCTCGTAACGCCCAACTTGTGCAAAGGTTAAACGCTCTTTTGCTTTATCTAAGTCACAAGGGTCCCATTCGTAGCTGATTGTTACGGGGACGATATTCAAAAAGTCCATACTCTGACTAAATTCCCAGCCTAGCTTTCGCCCAGCCATATGCATCATTTTAAGCACGGCGGTATCAGTGAAGTCCATGCCGTCTTTGGCTCGGCCTTCTTTTTGAGCAATCCACACATGTTGGCTAGAACGTACACACTGGTGAATATAATCGGATAAATTTTGTACGGCTTGTAGCTTTTCTCTTCGTCCTGACACCGAGCGCTTCACCACAAAGCTCTTATTAAGACGCATCAGTTTTGCCACAAACTGACGGTCTAATAAGTTATCACCGATAGCCACTTTGCTGGTGGTTAAGCCTGCTTTAAGCAATGCAAAGTTCACCAATAATGGGTCCATTGCAATATCTCTATGGTTACTAATAAAGACATATGTTTTATCTTTTTCTAAATTTTCAATACCCGTGACTTTAAAATCATCAATGGTGTTTCCAACAAGCTTTTCAACATGAGGCGCTAATTGGCTTTGCCATGTTTGAATGCTATCAATGTGTTTGAAGTGTTTATTTAAACCCGCCTGAATTTTTTGTTGAGTCCAACGGGGTAAGAACCGACTCAAATAAGGAAACTGGTGCTGTGCGACAAACTGTAAAAACTCACTGTCTTCAAGCAATGATGCTAGTACTGCGTTTACTTCATGATCGTGATAGGCACGAATATCATCAAACGGCTGTGAACTCATGATGGGGAACTCATATTCTGACTATGTTGCATAAATTTATTGGACCAATATTGAGCTTGCTGCTCATCTTTTACTAAACCTAAATGCCCAGCTTCATAGGCTTTGCTTAATCGTAATGCCGCCATCGCATGGTCTTGCTGTGCGGCTTTTAAATACCATTGAACAGCGGCTTGCTCAGGACTATCCGCAGTGATTACCTCTGATTTAAGTAAAGCCTCTGCCAATAAAAACTGAGACTGCGCATCACCTTGTATGGCACTGGCTTGTAGCAGTGCCATACCCGCTCGCTTATCAAGCACGGTTTCACCTCGAAAGGTCAGCAATTGTGCCATTAACGCTTGGGCTTTTAGATGCTGCTTATGACTGGCACGCTGTATTTGTTTCATGGCAAATGAATGAATCATTTTATGCCATCCTGCGATACCTGAAAAAAACAAACTGGACCCTATCGCATATTGAAATGCAGCAAGTATCTTTGATTTCATGGTGTACATAGAGGTCATTCAATTACCTTACAAAAGGACAGGTTTTTCTTCCGCTCAGCTTATGGGACAATAGCACTTTGCCTTTACTTGATTTCAGGAGAAGTCTGTGTCCGTAGATTCATGGCAACCCGTTTCCACCCCCAATCAAATCAGCGATGAGCAATTAGCTCGTTTGTTAAGCCTGAGCCTTGGTCAACCACAAGACCATGACCTTACCTCAGATTTAGATTGGATTCAGCCATTAGCGCAAGTTGACGCTAAAATTTGGCAACAAATCACGTCTAAACTAAGCCCAGAGCAAATCAAACAACTCATCGGTTTGTTTACATTGGCCGAACAACAAGGTGAGTGGAGCTTGGGCGAAAAGTCCTCGGTTATTCCTTTATTTAAAATACTACGAAAAGAGCAAGGCGTAGATCGAGAACTAGTAAAGTGGGTAAAGGCGCACAGTGATAATAAATTCTTACCTTTTGGCCCGTTGCTATAAATAATAAATGACTAATTGACCCAGCGTGAATCTTGCGCGGGTACTTGTTTACCTAAAAACTCTTCTAACGTTGCCTGAATCACTTGCCGTGATATGGGCTTCGTTAAGAAGCTATCCATCCCGACGGCAAAGCACGCTTCTTCTATTTCTTTTTGGCTGTTCGCTGTTAAGGCGATCACTGGTACATAGGGTTTATCGAGTTGCCGAATTTGCCGAGTCGCTTCGATGCCATCCATAATCGGCATTTGAATATCCATGATCACACAGTCAACATCGGTTTCTTTAAACTGTGCAACGCCCTCTTCACCATTATTGGCAACCACCACCTCGTAACCCAGCTTTTCAAGTGTGCGTTTAATCACAAGTTGATTATTCAGGTTATCTTCTACCAACAAAATTCGACCAGGTTGATTTTCACTGACCGAATCTGATTGACTCGCTTGATAATCGGTTAAGCGGTAATACAATGTTTCTCGGCGAAATGGAAAATGCAACAACGTGCCATGTGCCGCAGTTAATTCATAATCGATCCCCAACCACCATAACCACTGACTGTCTTGAGACTGTGAATAATCACTGACTAATAAACTCATTTCATTGGGTATGTCACCTTCACTCACTTCGACAAATGGCAACTGCATAGATTGAAAAAACACACTAAACCAAGCCCTATATGCTTCATTATTGACGGCCAGTACAATAGGCTTTTGTTTAAAGGCTGAAAATAAATCGTTATGCTTAAGCCATTTCAATGGCAAAATAAACCACTGCTCAACCTTGCCATTCCCAAGTAACTTAGCACCAATAAAACCTTGTAAATGCATCACTAAATTTTTACAAATATTAAACGACGCCACACTTGAGCTTTCTAGGCATGCTATTTCTGCATCATCTAAACTGTCATTAAATAACGCTACCCAATTCTCTTGTGATTCAATATCTAAATCGTTAATAATCGTAAACTGAACAACTGGCTCATTAGCCAGTTCCGTTTGATGGATACTAAATTCTAAATGCCCATGCTCACAAATCGCTAAATGACAACTCATTAAGTTATAGAGCACCTGGCGTAAACGAAATGCATCGGTTTGAATATAATGCGGTAACAAATCATATTTGAACTGTAACTGAATTTCTAGCTGAGAGGCCTGGGGCAAATATAAGGCCTCAAGGTCATCCATAACATGCCACAAACTTGTACTCACCGATTCAGGTTGACTGACACCAACCGGTTTTTGTGAGAGCACGGACATATCCTCAATAATTTCGGATAGATGTTCGATACTTGCCTGCATGATATGCACTTGATTGATTTCGATATCGCTTTGTTGGCCTCTCATTTGAGTGAGTGTGTCTTTCAATACGCCCATTGGGGCCTGCATTTCTTGACTAATGTTCATTAAAAGCTGCGCTTTACTGTGCAGTTCACGCTCAGACTGTAACTTGTCTTGCTGCAATACTCGTTGTGCGTCTTTATAACGAGTAATATCTGTACTAATAACAAGCGCATTTTTCTGCGGACCGTCCACTAATGGCATAATTCGATTATGGATATATCGGGGCTGGCCATTAAGCTGCACTGCCAATTCATATTGGCTCATACGCCCACTTAATAACGCTTGATTCAAGTTCTCTCTAAAAAGGGCTTTTCCCTCTTCACTTAAGTAGGCATAACTGCTGGTGCCAACTAAAGCCTCTACTTGTACGTTTTGATCAATTGAATGGTTAACCGCCAAAATAACGCCAGCGCTATCAACCTCAGTGAGTACGTCCGGCAAATTCGACCAAATAGCCTGCATTTTGGCTTGATCATTCATTAATCGAAGATAAGTTCGACGACCATATACCCCCCCTAACATTCCAACTAAAGCCACAAGGCACAGGGCAGCCCATAGCCAAACGGACTGTGTCATTGAGGCGTCAATCGATTCAAGCTGAATACTTTGTACTTCTAATGCCAAAACCAAAGGGCTCCATAATATCCAGAGAAACCACATAAGCCGAACAGTCACAAAAAACCCCTATGTTTACTGCATTACCAAAGTATAGGGTACCTATATGAACCCGCATGATTTTCACAAAAAACTATCCTGCTAAGACGTTATATATGTGAAGGCATCTATGCTTATGAGCGCTTAAAAAGAAGACAATTAGCCCTAGAGTGCCACATTTAAGGTCTCACTAGGTAAATCGAGCTATGCGCTATATATTCACTGGCATGAGCTATAGTTTAAGTACACTACTTACTGTTAACTGTATGGCCAATATATTAATCGTCGATGATATCCCAGCTAACTTGCAGATTTTAAATGTGCATTTAAGCGACGAGGATTATCATGTAATCGAAAGTCAAAGCGGACGCCAAGCGCTTGAGGTGCTCAATCAAAATCCTGAGGGCGTGGACTTGATTCTGCTCGACGTCATGATGCCTGTCATGAGCGGGCTTGAAGTGTTGGCGGCCATCAAACAAAACCCCCTAACCGATAATATCCCTATTATTCTCATTACAGCCAATGCCGATGACGATAATGTGGCCGAAGGCTTAGACATGGGCGCTTTTGACTACATAATAAAACCTTACAGCTTGGTGGTGTTACTGGCCCGAGTGCGAACCGCACTCAGAGAAAAAGAACGCCAAGATTTATTAGAAAAATGGGCCACTACCGACCCATTGACTGGCTTAATGAATCGTCGTCACTTCTTTGAGCTTGCCGATCGAGAACTTGAACAAACGCGTCGCTCCAACCGGCCACTCTCATTTATCATGCTCGACATCGATCATTTCAAGCAGGTCAATGACAACTACGGTCACCTAGTCGGCGATGCCGCCATTATTCAACTGGCGGAGCTACTCAAATATCAATTGCGCAAAGTGGACTTTTGCGGGCGTTATGGCGGCGAAGAATTCGGCTTATGTTTACCCGACACGCCCATAGAAGGGGCCTTAGAAGTAGCTGAGCGTATTCGTAAAGACGTATTAACCCTACAAATAGACAGCCATAATGACAAAATGATCAGCATATCCATTAGCCTTGGTATTGCTGAAAACAATCAGGACGTTGATGTTGAAGAGATCCTCAAGCGTGCCGATAAAGCCCTCTACGCTGCCAAAGATGCCGGGCGAAACCAGTCTAAAACCGCTTAAATCATTGCCTGCAATCAGTCGTTACCTTGTCTAATTTCAGGTAGAATCCCCATCCTCTTTCCGTAAACACATATAAGCCAGAGTCCGCCGTGAAAAAAGAAAAAGCATTTAATCGTATCGCCAGCGCCACAATCAAAGCATTAAAGGAACAAGCGGAGATGGGCAAGGTCAATGCTATGACCACTGAAATGGTCTACCAAGCCATTGAAGCTGCGTTTAACAAAGAATACATGTCATTATTCGAAAAATTAGACAACAGTAAAACTGCCCTTGAGTTTATCGCCCAAGGCCAAGATTTAGATATAAAACAAGCCGTGGCACTCGCTCAACAAACCTTGAGCAAACTGGCTAAATAATAAGGAGTTTTCATGCCTACACGCAATCGCACGTTTTTCTTTGCCATCTTTTTGGCGATTGTATTCAGCTTTTTACGCGGCGCATTTGACGATCAACCTGTCACCAGCAGCCAAGACAATAAGCAATACCGCTACCTAGAACTCGATAACCAACTCAAAGTCCTCTTGATTAGCGACAAAAATGCAGACCACGGGGCAGCCAGCCTTGATGTGAATGTAGGCAGTTTACAAGACCCTAAAGCACGCCCAGGGCTTGCGCACTTTTTAGAGCATATGCTGTTCTTAGGCACTAAAACCTACCCAACGGCAGGCGAATACCAAAGTTTCATCAATCAACATGGTGGTATGCACAACGCCTTTACAGCGCCAGAACATACCAACTACTTTTTTCAAGTCGATGCCAAGCAACTCGAAGGCACACTGGATCGCTTCAGCCGCTTTTTTTATGAGCCATTATTCACCGAAGAATACGTTCAGCGCGAAAAAAATGCGGTACACAGCGAGTACCAATCAAAGTACAAAGACGACTATCGCCGCATGCAATACGTCAACAAAGTCCTTATCAACCCAGAGCACCCTGCGAGTCACTTTGCAACGGGTAGCCTTGATACATTAAGCGATAACGACTCCAGTAATGTACGTGACGACTTACTCGCATTTTATGAGCGTTATTACAGCGCAAATCTGATGACCCTTGTCATCTACGGGCCACAAACATTAAGTGAACTTGAATCATGGTCGAAAAAACTCTTCGACCCTATTCAAAATAAACAGGCCACCATTGACACTTATCCGGCTGATCTTTATCTCAATTTACCAAAAGATGTGCGCATCGAGCCCGTTAAACAATTACTTAACTTAAGTTTTATTTTCCCACTTAATGATGCGATTAAAGATTATAAGAAAAAGCCCACTCAATACATTGGTCACCTACTGGGTCACGAAGGCGAAGGTAGCTTGCTGGCATGGTTAAAGCTACAAGGCTGGGCTGAAGGTTTAAGTGCCGGCCTTGGCAGTAACATGAGCAATAACAGCACACTGCAAATCAACATTAGCCTAACCCAAGAAGGGTTAAATCATATTGATACCATTAGCGCTCAGCTATTTGCGTATATTGACTTAATCCAAAAACACGGTGTTAAAGAATGGGCCTTTGAAGAAGAAAAGCAACTCAGCCATCTTCAATTTACCTTTGCACCAGGGCAACAGCCTGCCAATCTTGTGCAGGGGTTGAGTATGAACATGCATGAATATGCTGCCAAAGATATTTTACAAGGCCCTTATGTGTGGGAGGAATTTGACGCGCAGCGTATTCAAAATTTATTAGCTAAATTAACACCTGAAAACACCATACGTACATTGGTTGCCCCTAACGTAGAAACCAAC
>JAWUXY010000113.1:0-7762 GCA_034111105.1 Bermanella sp.
CGGTATTCGGCAAAGCAAGGCTGGACAGTTCAGCGTATATTACGCGTGCTTCAAGCCAATTTATTTGAATGCAAAACACTCAGGCAACTTCTCCAGCCTATTTCCTCTCGGCGTAAAAAAAGCGAACCTCAAATGGGGTTCACTTTATGAGTAGAAACTATGGGACAGCAGTGGCCATAGGCCCGTTTTTTAATGTAATAAACGTTAAGGTTTATAAATGACTTTCACAGTACCATCAACCGCGCTCTCGTCAATGTAGCCGAGAATATTAGGGTTATTAGCAACCATGTTTTTCACTTCAGCATCACCACCTACAACTTGCGGTGCCTGACCTTTACCAGTGAAGATCAATCGAGACCAATAAGATTTTAGCTGAGATTCTGATTTTTTAACGATGTTGGCGTAAAAATCATCACGAGCAGCGTTGCCTTCACCTTGATCAATCGGTACAACAGAAACACCACCTAAAGCTTTCTTTTTACCCAAAAAGGCTTTTACCACATCATCTTCACTCGATGCCCCAATAGGGCTGCTTTTACCGGCCACAACAACGCTGCCCGCTTGTGCAATGGTGAAGCAGCTTGCTAAGGTTAGAGCAGTTAGTAATTTAAACGTTAAATTTTTCATAATCATCTCCTCCCTTAAAAAACTGTATCGATAGTGATTGAAAGAATGTTGGCTTTGTCGTCGACAGGCACCGACGCAAATTCCCCTTTTGTATCACCCACATCCACCATGTCGTATTGAACTTTAATGGCGACGCCAGGTTTGTAATCATAACGTACACCTAGTGCGGTGCGATCTTGCTCTTTGTTAAATGCAGCCTGAGCACCAAGAACACCTTCATATATATCACTAATACCATTAGCATTACCGTCTGGAACAGCAGGTGTTGGTGATACATTAGCATCTCGTTTGCTATCATCTGTTGTTTCTTCATGGGCAAGCGTTAGATAAGGCATCCACTGACCAATGCGGTATCCACCCATTAGATAATAACCATCTTGGTCGGCAAAAGCGCTGTCAACTTTTAATGAGTTAAATTCACTAATCAGTAAAAGCTCGCCATCATCATACATGGCCGCTAAACCATAAAATGTTCCTTTATTGCGGCTTTCAATAACCTCACCTGATTTATTTGTTGCACCTAGCGCAGCATTAATTCCAGCTACAGCGGCTGCTGTATCAGATCCGGCGACAACGGATGCATCAGCTTGGGAATAGCCTGCACGTAAAGTAAGGTCTCCATTATTCATACTGAAGTTTACAGCCATCAGATCTTTAGAGACGATCTCTGAAGTCTCCGAGCGACCATATTGAAATTGTGTATAAGCACTCCAATCACCTATTTCAAAATCATAGGTTAGATCGATAGCTTCATAATTTGCGCTAGATTCTAGTACCCCATAAACCTCAACCGGTGGTTGGGTCCAAGGCATGGCGTAGCCCACATCAAAAAATTCAGATAGTAGATAGTTAGGTTTACGTAAGCGACCGGCTTTTGCTGTTAAGCCATTACCAAAACTGTGCTTTATGTATAGCCAGTCGGCCTTGGTGTTAAAATCGTTTTCACCTTTTGAAACCAACTGAGTGATGATAGAGGTGCTGTCATCAATATTAAATGACATCTGAATACCAGCCTTGGTATAGCGACGAAAATTAGGCTCGTCGGTAATATCTCGGTGATAGCTTGCTTCATTATCGGACTGTATAAGTCCAAAACTAGCAAAGCCATTAATGCGTAATTTATTGCTTTGTTCAGAAATGCGCTTATTCATTTGCTGAACTTGATTATTAAGCTGCTCTAGGGTGACCGCTTGTGTTGGCAATGTGGCTGCTAACAAAGGAATCGCCGCGCAGGCAATATATTTTATCGCCATAATTCATCCTATTTATGGTTATTAATGAACAGCCCTATAAGGCTGGGGCCATACATTAGGTGTAGCACATATGTATAAAAGTGCTAAAAAAAGTATAAGAGATTAAAAAGATAATGGATTACGCTTATAAAAGGCGCCTAGATAAATTGAGACACTTAAAAATGAACGGATGACGTACTTAATTTGAGGTATAAAAAACCAGATCATGGCGTGGCCAATAACCTGGTTTTGATAGAGGTATAAACTTTAAGGTTTATAAATAACTTTTACTGAGCCATCTACGGCACTCTCATCTATGTAACCGATGATATTTGGGCTGCTAGACAACATGTTTTTTACTTCGCTATCGCCACCCACCACTTGTGGTGCTTGGCCTTTACCGGTAAAAATTAGGCGTGACCAGTATGACTTTAACTGGGCTTCTGATTTTTTGATGATGTTTGTATAAAAATCAGTACGAGCAGGGTTGCCTTCACCTTGGTCAATGGGCACAACCGAGACACCGTTGAGGTCTTTCTTTTTACCTAAAAATGCTTTGACTACATCGTTTTCGTTCGACGCACTAATTGGGCTATTTTTACTGGCCACAACAACGGCGCCAGCGTGCGCAATACTGACGCAACTTATTAAGGTTAGAGTGGCTAGCAATTTAAACGTTAAATTATTCATCATTATCTCCTCCCTTAAAATACAGTATCAATTGATACAGTCAGCATGTTAACGCTGTCAGGTTCGTTGTTAGCTGCTTGCGCAGTCGCATAATCAGCTGATGTAAATAAGCCACCCACATCTCCCGCATCAATAATGTCATATTGTACTTTTAACGCGGTGCCGGCCATCATGTCATAACGCAGACTTAAGCCGATGCGATTAGTATCGTAGTTATTACCAGCTTGAAATGTTTGCACACCACCAATCACTTGCTGAGCAGTCGCATTACCACCTGCGGCGGCGGCTTGTAAACCAGCCACACTACCAAATGGCGCTAAAGATGAGTTGTTATCGAAAGCTGCTTGTAAGGTACGTTCTTTGTCATCTTGCGATTCAGCAATGGCGTATGTTAATGCAGGCATCCATCGTCCTATGCGATAACCAAAGGTAGCATAAACGGCATCAATATCAGCGAGCTGTTCGTCTACTTCTATTTGTGTGTATTCTGTGGTGAAGTAAATATTACCAGGGTCATAAGTCACGCCAGCGCTGGTAAACGTGCCTGTGATACCCGTTAATTCATTCGAGCCATAAAGGCCGATAGCTCCTTGTAATGTAGCGTCAACCACATCCAATGAAGAGATGGCATAGGCAACACGAGCGGACCATGTGTCAGCTTGAAAGGTGGAGCTTAATGATAAAATATCGTTTAATGCAAATGATTCACTGGATGATTGGCCATAAGCAAACTGCACGCTAAGCAAATTATCGCCAATGTCTGTGCCGTAGGTTAAATCAAAGCCATCCATATTTGAAAAAGGCGATAGTGCTGCATAGGTTTCAGCGGGCATTTGTGCCCAAGGTACCGCGTAACCGATATCAAGGTATTCGCTTAACATGTAGGCTGGAGTACGAATACGGCCAGCTTTCATTGAAAAATTGTTACTAAACTGATGTTTGAAATAAACCCACTCGGCTTTTGTGTTCCATTCGTTTTCACCTCGGCTAACCAGCTGGGTGACAACGCTATTATCGTCATCTATTTTAAATGACATTTGCAGGCCAACTTTACTAAAGCGATTGAAGTTCACTTCGTCATTAACGTCGTTATACTTTACCTCTTCATCCGAAATAGCCGCCGATAAACTAGCAAAGCCATTAATGCGTAACTTGTTGCCTTGCTCTGAAATACGTTTATTTATTTGTTGAACCTGCTGATTGAGCTGCTCTAAAGTCACAGCCTGAGTTGACAGCGCAGTGAGTAGTAATGGAAGCGCTGCGCAGACAATACGTTTCATCGCCATAATTCATCCTGTTTATGTTGATTAATGAACAACCCTAAGTAAGGCTGGGGCCATACATTAGGTGTAGCACATATGTTTAAAAGCGCTAAAAATGGTTTGAAAATACTAAAAAAGCAGTAAGCGATCGGCTGAGTTGTACATTGTTTGTTCAGTATTTGAGTTTTAATTCGTACAAGTCCACGGTTTAAGTACCACATGCTGACATGCCTACCAATTCGTCACTCTTTAGTTTTAAATAGACAATATAAAAACAAGGTCATACAGATTAACGATGCATATTCATATATTAGGTATTTGTGGCACATTTATGGGGTCGTTGGCGCAACTGGCCATCGCACAAGGTCACCGTGTGACGGGCTCAGACCAAAATGTTTACCCGCCCATGAGCACTCAACTAGAGCAAGCGGGTATTGAAATCATGCAAGGTTTTGCTGAAAGCCACTTGCAACCTAAGCCAGACTTAGTGGTGATTGGTAATGCCATGAGCCGCGGTAATGTGGCCGTTGAATACGTATTAAATAAGCAGATCCCTTATACCTCTGGTCCTGCTTATTTAGCTGAGCATATCTTAAAGAATAAATGGGTCATGGCAGTCGCGGGTACTCATGGTAAAACCACGACTACAAGTATGTTGACGTGGGTATTACAAGATTGCGGTTTCGAGCCTGGATTTTTGATTGGAGGTGTACCAAAGAATTTTGGTGTGTCTGCTCGCATGGGCGCTAGCGATTTTTTTGTTGTAGAGGCTGATGAATATGACAGTGCCTTTTTTGATAAACGTTCAAAATTTGTACACTACCAAGGCCGTACGGTGATTTTAAATAACCTTGAGTTTGATCATGCCGATATTTTTAACGACATCGAAGCCATCAAAACGCAGTTTCATCATTTAGTGCGCACGATTCCGAGCGATGGCCAAATTATTTACCCAGCGGACGAAGCACACTTACAAGCGACATTAGAAAAGGGTTGCTGGACGCCTAAGGTTGAAATTGGTGTTGATTGGCAATATGAACTTATTGATGCATCAGGCTCTCGTTTTAATGTGCTGCAAAAAGACAAGATGGTGGGCGAGGTCAATTGGACACAAACGGGCATTCATAACGTCAAGAATGCATTGGTGTGTATCGCCGCCGCTTATCACGTGGGCATTTTACCTAAAGATGCGATTACGGCTTTAAATCGCTTTGAGGGTGTGAAACGCCGTATGGAGCTTGTGTGCAAGGTTAATGATATTGAAGTTTATGACGACTTTGCTCATCACCCAACGGCCATCGAAAGCACCCTAGCAGGCGTTAAAAATAGCGATCGTTTTCAACATATTTGGGCGGTGATTGAACCAAGATCCAATACCATGCGTATGGGAGTACACAAACAAGCATTGCCCACTTCCGTTAAAAATGCGGATACCAGTATTTGGTTTCAACCAAAAGGTCTTAATTGGGATATGCAGCCTGTTATTGACGGGTGTCGTGAAATAGGTCAATCGGCACTATTAATGGACGAAGTAGACGCTATAATCGCCCACCTTACAGAAAACGCGAAAGCGGGCGATGTGATTGTATTAATGAGTAACGGCGGTTTTGCTGGGATTCATCAACAGTTAGCTCTGGCTTTAAAGGATAAGTATGGCGCTTGAATACACACAGCATGCTCCTATTACCGTTGCTATAACAGGCGCATCGGGCGCGCCTTATGCCTTGCGATTATTGCAATGTTTAGTGGCCGCAAAACGACCGGTTTATGTGATGGTAAGTAAGGCGGCGCAGGTTGTTTTTGCCACAGAAGCGGACTTAAAGCTGCCAGGTACACCTGAAAAAATGCAAGCTGTACTCTCTCAATATTGCCAAGCAGAAGACGGCCAGATTACCGTGTTTGGTCGCGAACAATGGTTTGCGCCAGTTGCCAGTGGCTCAGGTCGTAAAGGCCCTATGATAGTATGCCCTTGCTCAACGGGTACATTGAGCGCGATTGCCACAGGCGCGAGTAATAATTTGATTGAGCGTGCCGCGGATGTGGCGATTAAAGAAAAGCGTGCGTTAATTCTTGTACCAAGGGAAACCCCGTTCAGCCCAATACACCTAGAGAGCATGTTAAAGCTTGCCAATATGGGCGTGACCATTATGCCAGCCAGCCCAGGGTTTTATCACAACCCCAAAGGCATTGGTGACTTAGTGGACTTTATGGTGGCGAGAATGCTGAATCACTTGGGGATTGAGCAAGCGTTAATGCCCTTGTGGGGCGAATGAATTAATTTTAAATATTCATAAATAGTTAGTGGCATCGCAATAATGTCGATGCACTATTGATGAGATAGAGACTGGATTAGGAGTCCAAATGAAGTTGACAGAACGAGATATTAAAGTCGCCATTGTCGCCGCTATTTTAGCGTTTGCGGTTGCCGTCATTATGCTTGATATGAAAGGCTATATTAAACACATGAGTGCTGAAGACGAAAACGTCATAGATACACTTAGAGTATTGTCCGTCGATTTAGAGAGCACCACTAAAGTGTCACCTAAATCGTCAAATAAAGAAGCGTTCTGCGTCGATGGTTATTTACTTGTACGACCAGAGAAAAATAATTCAGGAAACGCGGTTGCCGGAATTATCGTTGATGATAAAAATCGAGCGATTGCGTGCTCAAAAGTATTACTAGCACCAGGCCAATAGCCTTGTGTGGTTAGCCATGGAAGGCTAGCCTTTAATGATTAATATGCACTGGCTTTAAAATAGGTGCAAAGGGACGTAACTTAAAAGAATCAGCTTATGAATAACAATAATAAAAACGAGCAGATCCATAAATTAGAACGTGAAATTTGGTTGTTTGAGCAATGGTTACAAAGCATTGATGGCCAAGTAGGTGATACACAAGCTCGTATTCGTCACGCTTATAAAGAATGCATAACGTCACGAAAACTCGAATTAGCTAAATTATTATCGAACCAAGACGATGTCGCACATTCACAGCAGACGTCTCCTAATCAGTATAGGCAGTAACAAGCCCATTATGTGATTGATCGAATGCTCTGTGTGCTGGCTGTTTTTATCTACCTCACTCTCAGTTAATCAATATCAACGCCTTGTGCGATAGATGACATTCGTTGACTGTGTGATAGACTTGCGCAAAATAATAATTAAAAAAGCATATTCCCATGGGTAAATTCGCCTTATTACTAATGTGTTTCGGCGCATTAGGTTTGATCAGTTCATACTCTCAAGCAAAAGATGTTGATAGTGACGGTGATGGTATTGCTGATCGCTTCGAACGTTTGTTAAAAACCGACCCCAAAAATGCCAAGAGCAAACCAGCCGATTTAGACGGTGACGGCATCCCTGATGGTTATGATCTGGATATTGACGGCGATGGTGTCAATAACTGGCAAGATCCGTTTCCTCGTAATGCTCAAGAAAGTGCCGATGTTGATGGCGATGGCGTCGGTGATACACAAGATACCGACAGTGATGGCGATGGCTTTACAAATGCACAAGAGCAGCAGGCCGGCACCAATCCTAACAATAAAAAAAGTTTTCCCGATCAGTCAGGCCCAGTACTCGAAGTTATGGATATGCCAGAGTCCGTACAAGAACGCATTGTCGCTATTCGCGGTATGGCGTTCGATATGGGAATGGGCATTAAAAAGATACAAGTTGTGAATGCCGATGGTGATATTTTTCTTGGCCAGTTTGATTACACCACTCACTTCAGCGTATTAGTGCGCTTGAGCAAAGGTGAAAATCAGTTGCAAGTGGCTGCGTACGACAGTGCAAATAATGTTAGCCGCCAGTTTGTCACCCTAAGTTATAATCCTTAAATCACATGTTTACTTTATTTATTAAACAAACTTAATCTAAGGCAAAGTAAGTAATCGGCTAAAGTATTAATTAAGCCTATTAAAGAAGCACCCTAGGTGAGAAAGGTCGTGA